>JAJEGI010000153.1 GCA_022819945.1 Candidatus Poribacteria bacterium | reverse complement strand
TTGGAATCCTGTAGACTTTCTGCCATTGCTAAAAGGGCATGATTTCGTACATCGGCGGAGCTTCGTGATAAGACACGCATCGCCGATTTCGCTTTTTTCGCTTGTGATTGGATCATTTCTTGGATGTTTTCGTTCATAGTGTTCCTTTTTCGCTTGTGATAAGTGAATTATAGATGAAAATAAGCATAGATATTATAGCATGTCGTTTAGAAATTTTCAAGGTGAATATTTTGACATTTTTCGGTCAAGTATGATAGAATGCAAGATAATACGATTGGTCAACGCCGCGGAGGTACAGATGATAGACATCAAAACACTAACGAGCATCGAACAGATGATTCTTGATGAACTGAGAGATATTAGAAAAATTTTGGGCGGAGAAATAGAAGGTTCAAACCTAACGCTTGATGAAATAAACGCAAGGCTTGCTAAGATAGAATCGCTGCTCGTCAATAAAGTTCAACAAAAAGCGCAACAAACGACTGATTCCAGATGAGTCGTGGAAACAGAGTATGGAAAAACACAACCGAATACCATTATTTGCCGATACCCTCCAGTTTTCAATACTTGGCAGCTGAAACCTATCAGTCAAGTAATACCAAATTATCCCGATGTATGATTTCGTCGTAATCTCGGTAGCCGAGGATGTTCTCAATATCTTTGGTATGTTTTCCAGCGAGTTTAGCAATGTCTACGGCGTTGTAATTCACCAAACCGCGTGCGAACTCTACACCGTTTTCAGTGAGGCATGAAACGGTATCGCTGTAGTCGAAATTGCCTTCTACGCGGCGGATACCGGCAGGCAGCAGACTTTTACCGCCTTGCACGAGTGCGTCGCGTGCGCCGTTATCTACAATGAGTCTGCCTTTCGGTGGACGAGAATAGGCGATCCATCGCTTGCGTCCAGAGATTCGGGATTGGGGTAGGAATAGCGTTCCGAGCAATTCACCTTTTAAAAGTCTTGTGACGACGAGTGGTTCTCGTCCGTGCGCCATGACCATCATCTCCCCAGAACTGGTAACGATTTCCGCTGCTCGCAACTTTGTTACCATCCCGCCGGTGCCACTTGTTGTTCCGGCTGTGCCAGCGGCTTGCCAGATTTCATCTGAAATCGTGGTAACTGTGTGAATTAATTCTGAGTTAGGATTGTGTCTCGGGTCTGCAGTGTAGAATCCTGCCTGATCGGAGAGGATAATGAGAAGTTGTGCTTGGGCAAGGTTTGTTACATAGGCAGAGAGGGTATCATTATCGCCGACCTTGATTTCGTCGACTGCGACGGTGTCATTTTCGTTGATGATAGGGATTACACCGAAATGAAGGAGGGCCCGCATCGTGTCGTTCATGCGGGTGTAGCGTTCCCGATTAGAGAAATCGTCGCGTGTGAGGAGCATCGACGCGGCGCGTTGTCCGTAGTTTGAAAACCGATCTTTGTAGGCTGCCATCAATCGGATCTGTCCCACGGCAGCGGCAGCTTGTAAATGGGGTAGTGTATTCGGACGCTGTTTCAGACCGAGTTGGGGCCACCCTGCAGCGATTGCGCCTGATGTGACGAGGATAACCTCTATACCTTCCTGTTTTACGAGTGCTAAATCGTGGACTAACCCATCAAGAGCGGCTTCGTTGAGGTGTGCACCTTCTGAAACGGTGCTACTGCCGACCTTTACGACAACGCGTTGCACACCTGACAAATAGGCGCGCTGATCAGTTGGATTGCATTGCTTTTGGACTGTAGGTGAACTCGAATTCATCAATCTGGACTGTGTCTCCTTCTACTGCACCTGCGCGGGCGAGTGCGTTTATCACTCCCATGTTTTTCAGTTTCCGATACAACAGCACCAACGCCTGTTCGTTTTCCATATCGGTCATGAGAACGGCACGGCGCGGTTCAGCACCAGTGACAACGAACCCTTTCTCGGTTTCGACGAGTTTGAACCGTGTTGAGGGTTCCGGTGGTAGTTCTTGTTCTAAGATAATCGTTGTTTCCGCTTCCTTTCGGGCGCGTGCTTCTAAATGTTGTAAGGAACGATAGGCTTGCTGCATGAGTGCGTTCACGCCATCACCCGTAATTGCGGAGATAGGGAAAACTTTCCGTTTACCGAAGTATGCCTGCACGCGCGCCAAATTCGCCTCGGCTTCGGGCATGTCAATCTTATTTAGTGCGATAATCTGTGGGAGTTTCGTTAGCAGTTCGTTATAATGACCGAGTTCAAGATTAAGTTGTTCGTAATCTTTAATAGGGTCGCGTCCATCTGTGGCACTAAGATCAATGACATGAATGAGCATTTTGGTGCGCTCGATATGCCGAAGGAATTGGTGTCCTAAACCTGCGCCTTTGTGTGCCCCTTCTATGAGTCCGGGGATGTCCGCAAGAACGAAATTTTGTTCTCGATTGATGCGGACAACGCCGAGATTCGGACGGAGTGTTGTGAATGGGTACGCAGCGATTTTCGGTGTTGCAGCAGAGGTTCGCGCCAATAGTGTCGATTTACCGGCGTTGGGATAACCGACCAAGCCGACATCGGCGATGAGTTTAATCTCAAGGCTGATTTCGCGTTCTTCTCCGGGTTCGCCTTTCTCGGCGACGCGCGGTGCTTGAAAAGTACTGCTTTTAAAACGAACATTCCCCTTGCCACCGATACCGCCGCGTGCGACAACGACAGTCTGATCGGGTTCCGTTAGATCCGCGAGCAACTCTGCTGTCTCTAAATCTCTGACAATAGTGCCAGCAGGGACCTTAACGACGCAATCTACGCCATCAGCACCGTCGCGCTGCTTACCGGTGCCGTGTCCGCCGTTTTCTGCGACTTGACGTGGGTTATGATGCAGGTCAATTAGCGTACTCATTCCCAAAGTGGCGGTGAGGATAACGTTCCCGCCATTTCCGCCGTCTCCGCCATCGGGACCGCCGCGAGGGACGAATTTCTCTCGGCGAAAACTAATGCATCCGTTCCCGCCGTTGCCTGCTTTGACCTGAATTCTTGCTGTGTCCATAGGCACCACATTTCAGAAAGCATAACTCCGAATTTTCTTCTCGGTTTTACACTGGATACTAATTATCTTCTTGACTGGTATGATCTAAGGTGTTTCCTACGATATTAACGGCTGCATTGAGTGTGTACGTTCTGGTAAGATGAGAATACGGTGGTTTCCAATTCACAGTGAATGATATTGTGGTCTCCGACGTTTGAATGTAGATCTGGACACTATACGTTGATGGATTGTTTGGGTCAATAACCTTGTTGCAGGGTTTATCGTAGTTTCCGTCTTTGTCGTAGTCGAAGCAGGGCGCGGCAGTTTGTGCAAAATCTCTTAGCGTCTCAGTGTTGCTTAAGGTGATTGTGAATCCGTACCCTCGAGGGTCTTCTCTTAACCAACGCGGGCCGTTGTAGTTTTCTGGGTAGTATATTTGCACTAACCATCCGTCTCCCGCTATGGGGTCCTTGTTAGTGTAATAGTAGTGTGTTGATATGTCGGACTCGCCAACGGCGTTATTCCCGCGGTTTCCATTTCCGTTTCCATTCCCATTCCCATTTCCGTTTCCATCACCATTTCCGTTCCCATTTCCGTTTCCATCACCATTTCCGTTCCCATTCCCATTTCCGTTCCCATTTCCATTCCCATTTCCGTCTCCATTCCCATTCCCGTTTCCATTATTACCTTGTCCATTGTTTCTATTTCCGCCGTTATTGCTGCTGCCGTTGTTGTTACTATCATCACGGCCGCCGGGTTGTTGGGTGTCTCCGTCTGGTTTCTGGGTGCCGCCCGGTGATGGACGGGTGGCAATAGCCGTAAATATTACCTGCTGAGCGATGCCAGAAATACTCGCGGTCACGATATACGTGCCTGCCGTGGCGCCGAGCCGTAGTATGGTGCTCGCTTCTCCGTTTGAATCTGTCGTCGCACTCGTAGGACTCAGCACCCCACTGCTTGGACTCACAGTGAAACTTACTGTAATACCCGGTAGCGGGTTATTGTGCTGATCAAGCACTCGGACGACAAGCGGGTTCGGCAAGTGTTGATTGGTTTCGCCGCTCTGACCATCGCCACTCACTGCCTCTACTGCTGTCGCTATTAGTGGAGATATTGGGGGCAGAGTATCTGGTTGTTGTGTCCCACCGCCATTCGTATCATCACCATTGGTATCAATGCTACTGCCGTCATCGCGCCCATCGGTCCCTGGAGGCTGATCGTCTTCTCCCGGACCTCTCACTTGCTCCATAATCTCGGTGGTATCCGTTACCATTTCCGCACGCATAATTTGCACGTCTTCATGATAGAACACATAAATGATTTTTCTTGGGTGGATATGGATGATGGGTCTACTCTCGTCTCCCGTTTCCGGTATAAGTGTTATGCAAACCGATTCCTGTCCGCTCAGAAGGCAAGCAGAATCTCCACCTATCGTGATATACCGGTCAACATCTTCAGCTGTCAGCATTGAACCTGTATAAGGCATATCGGAACAACCGATGATGCTGAGAAGTGGAATTAGGATGCTACCTATTAATCTTAACGATAAAGATTTGGTTTTCGTTACCGCTTCAAAGCCGACTTCTGTTATTGCCTCCACGATGTTGGCATCGGTAATATAGGAGGCATCATAGTGGACAACCGCCTCACCTTTACGTAGGTTCACCTTTACGCGCTGCACCCCTTCAAGTGTTATCAATGCATCCGTCACGGTTTTGACGCAGTGTTGACAAGACATACCGTCTATTTCTAATTTTGTTTTTGCCATGACTTTACTCCTTCATAGCGCCTATTGTAGCGGTTGCAGTTGAAGAGAACTGGTACTTTCATTCGATGCGACGCTATCTGTGTTGATATAGAATGTTGCGGTATGATCGGGGACTAATCCAGCCACTTGAATTGTTATCGCTTGTGCTTCTGTTTCAATGGAGAATTGAACAATGCGGCTGCCGTCAAATCCGTCGATTTGTGTAAAGTCTTTTATTTCGAGGTCTTTTTGCTTGTCGGTTTTTATTTTCATTCCTTCAACAATTCTGATGTCAAGTCCACTGGTTTCGGGTGTTGCGCCACGATCTGTTTCGGGAAATGCCTCAGGGTAGTATATCTGGATAGCCCAGTCTTTGAGAACAGTACCGCCGCTGTCTTGCGTGCTGCCGTTTGCTGTGGGCGGGTCCGTCAACTCCCGCATAATCTGCGTAGTGTCCATTACTCTTTCTGCACGCAAAATGGGTTTGTCCGCATAATAGAACATATAAATGAGACTTGTTGGGTGAACGTGGACGACAGGTACGAGAACGTCTGCATCGCCACTTTTTTCTTCGACGACTTTTAGGCAGATGGAATCAAATCCGTCTTGTAAACAGATTGTATCTTCGTCGATTGCGTTGAGGTACCGGTCTACGTCGTCAACTGTGAGCATGGGACCAGTGTAAGGGACATCGGTGCAGCCGATTAGGCTGGAAAGCACGGCTGCGATTATGCCGAATGCCCTTAATAACGATAGTCGTTTCGCTTTGACGACCGCTTCAAAACCGGCTTCCGTTATTGCTTCTGTGAGGTTATCGGTGGTCATGCAAGAGGTGTCAAAATGTACAATCGCTTCACCTTTGCGCAGGTTGACTTTTGCGCGCTGAACGCCTTCGAGTTTCGTCAACACATCAGTGACCGTTTTAACACAGTGTTGACAGGACATACCGCTGATTTTTAATGTTGTTTTTGCCATAATATTGTTCCTTTGGTAGAGAACTGCATCCGTATAAAGAACGGATCCATTTTCATGCCCTGAAAATCCTCAGCAGATTCATAATTGTGTGCGTTGAGATCTCAAAGATATTTCGGGTTGTGAACCGTGTAAAACGTAGGTACACGCTAAGTTTATCACGGTGCCATTTAATACCTAAGTTGTAGATAGAACAAAAGAAGAATTAAATGCAAAGAGTCGTATCAGAGATTCAGATCATGCGTATAGACATGCAATAATGCGTATAGACACACAATATATGATACCCTGATATGATAAAAATTACGGCAAGTTCTATGCCAACGCTTTAATAAGTACATACTTGCGTTAAAATCGCCATTGAGATCCCGAGATATTTTTCATGTGTTATATCTAAGAATGTAGGTGTACACTGGGTTTTCCAAAATGAAATGGGAGCGTTCGCTTATTCTGAAGTTGGAGACATAGCATCTGTTTGAAGTCTGTTTCTGTTGTGAGTGCACGAAAATTACATGGTCTTATGAAAAGATCGTAGGATTTCCTGCAAAAATTGTATGATATTTGCAGAAATTGTAATATCATAACCTAAGTTGTCCGCTGAGCAAATACCGGTTCAATTGCTAAAAGCAATGATTTACACATTTTTAAATATGTAAATCATTAATAAATATGTCTTTATATGGGCAATTATATGCAAATCCAACTCGTAGGTCAACTTAATTTTGTGTATAGTTTCAAATTGAGCGGAAATCTACACGATGCTTAAGCAAAACGGTATCCCAATATCTATGATCTTTTTAAGTAGCAACTTGGATTATCATACCAAAATTGTTAAATTGGGTAGTTTTGGACGGTTGGGGGTTGGTTATCTGCCTTTATTGGTTGTCAGGAAATTGTGCTTGCACGATGGGCAAGTTGATGTATGTGTATGAAGTGCCAATCCACATTCTGGACAAATGCGTTTCATGCGAAAACGTTCGATGAGGCGGCTTAATATAATAACTGCAAAAAAAAGAATGATGACAAATACAATTTCCCAAAAACCGATAGACACACTTTAATTCCCCGTTGTTTTTATGTTTGAAGATGAAAAATTTACATCCTCAATTCCCGTAGCGTAGAGAGGTTTACCTCGTGCATGGTTTTCATCTGTGGTGTTTCAATAATAAGTGGCGTTTCGGCGAAGCGGGAATCGTTGAGGATATACGCAAAGGCGGTTGCGCCGATATTGCCCTCACCAATGTGCTCGTGACGATCCACACGGCTTTGGTATTCTGATTTTGCGTCATTGAGGTGGAAGGCTTTTAGTCGCTCAAGTCCAATGACCTCATCGAATTGGTTAAATGTTCCTTCGCAGTCCGATTCGGTTCGCATGTCGTAGCCAGCAGCAAAGACGTGGCACGTATCGAGACAGACCCCAAACCGATCTGGGTATTTTGACATACCGATCACATCTCGCAGGTGTTCAAAGCAGTAACCGAGATTTGTCCCTTGCCCGGCAGTGGTCTCAAGAAGTGGAATGACATCGGGTGCTTCGGTATTTTCAAACAGGAAGTCGAAACTGTCGCTTAGCTGCTTTAAACCGAATGTTTCACCCTCACCGAGGTGCGCGCCGAGGTGTGTAACGAGGTAGCGGATACCGAGCATCTGCGCGAGTTCCATCTGTTCACGAAACGCTTGGCGTGATTTTCCTAATACGTCTGGTTTCGGGGAAGCGAGATTGCTCAGGTGGATATCGTGAACAATTACCTCACCAAGATCGGCTTCTGACCATGCTGTGATAAACGTTTCGACTATCTCTGAGGTGGGCCGTTTTCCTTGCCACTGGTTGGGGTTTCGCAAGAAAATTTGTATTGTGTCGCATTGAAGCTCGGTGCCATTTCTGATGGCATTGTGTATTCCACCTGACGTGGATACATGTGCACCAAGTACCATATTTTTTATAACAAATTTCGGATCGCGAGTTCACCGCTTTTGTATAGTGAGTTTCGGAAACCTGCGAATCACCCCGAAATTGACATCTCCTTAATACGGGGTTAATTAAAAAAGTTGTCTTTCTACGTCCATTGCTAATTAAAAATACCACAAAACTGTGTCAAAATCAAATGAAAAACGTTTAACGTACGTCATAGAGGGATTTTTATGCAAAATTTTCACGGTTTAATGGTGAAGCAGTATACGTGAACTGTTTTGCTGATCCGAGATCGGTGATGATTATGGATGGACGGCTGTTTTGACACCGTGCTGGGCAGCGGCGTTGTCAAACGCTGCTAAACCTTGTGCAATCGGAAACCGGTCAGTTAGCAAGCGGTTGAAATTGAGTGCTTTTTCTATGAGGAGCTGCTTCGATGCTTCAAGGCTGGCGCGGGAGAATGCCCATGAAGCCATTAGTTTGTGACCTGCATAGTGAAATTCTTCAAGGTTGATACGCAGTTCTTCGCCTTCCGGCGCGAGTCCAAAGAAGTTGAGGCATCCGCCTCTACGGACAATCTCAAAAGCGAGTGCGATGGCCGAAGCGTTGTTTGTCGTCGCGGAAATGACAGTGTCAACGCCGCCGTTAGTGATGTCTCGGAGGTGCGCTACGGACTCCGATGAAATATCAAATGTGAGATCGGCCCCGAGCGTTTCTGCGATAACCCTTCGGTGTGGTTGTGGTTCCACAACGTAGGGAACTAAACCTGCCCGTTTTGCCAATTGGGTAAGCATTAAACCGATGGGACCCGCACCGAGGATAGCGACAGAATCTTTGAAAAGCGTCTCTTGCATGGCGTTGAGGCAGCACCCCAGTGGTTCGAGAAATAGCAGTTCTTCTGGAGGTATACTGTCTGGGACTCGGATGAGTTTACCGGTATCCACCCCGTGCTTTGGCATCCGCATATATTCAGCATAGCCGCCATCAATATCGTGCCCGATGCCTTCAATGGTATTACAGTATTTATCGAGGTCGTTCTGGCATTCGACACATACCCCGCAGGAGAGCATAGGATTGACTGTCACCCGTTCACCGACTTTCACATTGGGATGTCGGCTTTCTACGATCACGCCTGCGAGTTCGTGTCCCATCACGACGGGGGGTGCGTAATCTGTTACATCTCCGCGTAGTGCGGCGAGGTCGGAAGCACAGATTCCACAGAGTTCCATTTGGATGAGTACGTCCCCGTCAGTGAGCGCGGGAATAGGCTTTTCTTGGACGCTTAATTGCTGAATTTTCTCAAAAACAATGGCTTTCATGTTTTTTATTAGTTGTCAGTTCGGTTTTCGTAGAAAAACCGAACTGACAACTCTTCCTCAAAGTTATTCAAACTCGTAAGGCACCGTTTCAGCCTGGTGTGTTTTAGCGGATTTTTCCGCTAAATCCATAATGGCAATGACACGGCGAGCAGATTCCGGTGTCACAAGTAATGGCGTGCCATCGTTTAAATGCGCGACGATGTTCTGATAGTAGCTGGGTCCGGGTCTACCGTGGTTGCTGACTTCCTGCTCTTTGGGCTGCCCTTTAACTTCGGATAGCACTTTAAACCCTCCGCCTTGAGAAGTAATTGCGCCGTGTGAGCCGAGCAATTTCCATCGATCTGCACCGATTTTGGCGATATTAGACATCTGAATGTTTGCCGATGCGCCATCTGCGACGAATTCTCCACCTGCGAAGCGAATAACTGCTTGGACGTGATCCTCGTTAGTAATGTCGTCCCAAACGAGGTTCGGCTGGTAGAAACCGGTGACGTTAATCATGGGTGCTTCGAGGACATTAAGTAGCCAATCGAGGTAGTGTGCTCCCCAATCGTAAAATTGTCCGCCGGAGATGGCTTTGACGCTACGCCACCAATCGGGATTCGGTCTTCCGTAACCGCCGCCCCACATCTCAACGCTAAAAACTTTGCCGATAATACCGGATTGGACGAGTTCACGAAGCGTCCAGAAATCAGCATCCCACCGCCGGTTGTGGTGAACGGACAACATAACGTCGTTCTCTTTGGCGGTTGTAATCATCTCTGTGGCTTCCGCGATTGTGACGCACATCGGTTTTTCTACGATAACATGCTTGCCGGCTTTGAGACTCGCTACCGTTGGTCCGCAGTGCAAACTGTGGGGTAGAACGTTTGCAACGAGATCGACACCGTCGTCGGTGTTAAGTGCTTCAACTGAATTATAGGTGCGAATGCCCGGAAAATCCTCTTTTGCGGCATCTGTTCGTTCTGGGTCTATGTCGCAGACGGCAACGCATTCAATACCGTCGGTGTTTTGCATCATATTTGCGTGGGCTCTGCCCATATTAAATGCTGCGCCATATCCGAGGACGGCACCCTTGATGGTATCTGCCATTTATGTCGGCTCCTTCTTTTTCGTGTATGAATGCGTTATTATAGCATAGAAGCGAAAAAATTGTGTAAAAATTCTGTGTCCGGAAAATAGATTGACGTTTCTCAGAATTTATGATAAACTTTACCGATTGCTGTTAGCATAACTTGTTTCTGTGGACACTCACAAAATGTAGTGGCAAAAGATGTGCGCCTTCGGTTGTTTATAGGAGCAGAGTGTGTATCAATTTTAGGTAATATTTTTTGAGGTAATTTATGGCAAAAGTTGGACTCATTGGGGTTGGTAATATGGGCAGGGGTATGTCAAGAAATATCTTGAAAGCCGGACACCAACTGACAATGTATGATGTCCGCCCTGAGGCGATGGAAGCATTGGTTCAAGAAGGGGCAGACGCTGCCGCATCGCCGCGAGCAGTGGGTGTCGCTGCAGATGCTGTCTTTATCATGGTGCTGAATGTCGAACAGGTTAAGGCAGTGCTCTTGGGTGAAGATGGGCTGCTGGCGGGACTTAAACCGGGTGCGACAGTGATTTGCACAGCGACTATCGGACGTTCACAGGTGATGGAGGTTGCTGAGTTGGTGACAGCGAAAGGGGTGAACATCGTTGACGCACCGGTTAGTGGCGGCGCGCCGGGTGCGGCTGCGGGAACGCTTACGATGATGGTAGCAGCAGATGGTAAGACGTTTGCGGCAGCGAAACCGGTACTTGAAGCGGTGGGCAGGGACATCTACCATGTTGGAGAAGAGATCGGTATGGGTCAAACTGTCAAGTCTGCACTCGCGGTATTGATAGGTACCACTTATGCGGGCATTTTTGAGGCATTGACACTTGCGGTGAAAGCGGGTGTAGCACCAGAGACGCTTCGTGATGTTGTTGGCACAAGCGTTGTCGGGAATTTCCTTTTCAGAGATACGACGGAAAACATCTTATCACGGAATTTCAAAGGACAGAGCAATATCGGAACAATGTATAAAGACCTCAGTTTAGCGAAAAGTATGGCAAACGATTGTGGGGTGCCACTCTTCGCAGCAAGTGCCGCCTTTGAACTGTTTCAAGCGGGAAAAGCAGTAAATCCCGAAGAAGATAATTGGACGATTATCAAAATCTTGGAGAAAATCGCCGGTGTTGAAGTTAAAAAAACGGAATAGTTGAGGATAAGGTTGTATCGGTGTGTTGTTTGGCACTTTGGAAGCCTTAGGAAAATAAAAAAAATGAGAGGGTGTTGAATGTTCAAACTGGGAATTATCACAGATGGCATCAGTCGGAATTTTGAATATGCGTTGGACACTATGGTAGAGACGGGTTTGGAATACGTTGAACTACAGTATCTTTGGGAAAAACAGGTTGGAGACTTGACGAGTGCGGATGTTGAACGGGTTAAACGGTTGATTGATGCGCGGGATTTAAAAGTATCGTGTATTTCGCACCACAATTTGTCGGCACTTCCGGTTGATACAGCAGTAGTCGCGCCTGCTTATCGTGAGCATATCACGACATTAGAACGGTGCATCGGTGTTGCACAGGCACTTGGGACAAACCTCGTCCGTATTTTCAGTTTCCGAAAGGAGATGGTGCTTTTCGGAGCGGAACCGGTTATCTCTGAAGGCGCGTGGACGACACTCATGAACCGATTGGAAGAGCCGCTACAAATCGCTGAGGAGGCGGGTGTCACGCTGGTTATGGAGACGGCGATCTCTGGGAACGTGACATCGGCAGTCCTTGCAAGAAAGTTAATCGATGAAATAGGGGCTCCACATCTGAAAGTCCTCTGGGATCCGTGCAGTTCACTCTATTGTACAGAAGTCCCATATCCAGATGGTTATGAAGTGATCCGTGAACATATTGCACATATTCATCTCAAGGATGGCGTTGTGAATCTACCAGCGGCGACATTCGATTTTTGCGCGATGCGTCAAGGGCAGATGGATCCGTACTACAACGACATTGTGGACGCTTTGAAACGGGATGGCTACGAAGGTACAATCTCTTTAGAGAGTGTCTATACGCCGGTGGGTGGGACCCGCGAGGATGGGTTTAGGGAGTCGTTACCAGTTTTTATGGAACTTATGGGCCGATAGCTAAATAAAAAAGGAAGGACGCAACCGATATATTTCAGTTGCGTCCTTTTCTTTTCGAGGTACAAATCCTCGTGCCGGATTTAGGTTTTACTTGGTTTTCAAGCTGCCCCAAGTTGTGAAGAATTTACCAGCGGCTTCAACAGAGGTCCCTAACTCGAGGCTCGACTTATAGACAGCCTCGACATCAACGTTGATACCGGCGTACATGCCCCATCCGCCGCCACGTTCACTGACTTTTATCATCAGGATGTTGTCCCCTTTTGCCAGGTCAACTGAGAACGAGTCTTGGAAGGATTGCGCGTTGCCGCGTCCGCGGTTGACAGCGTTTGTATGAACGACTTCGCCGTTGAGCCAGACTTTGACGGAGTCGTCACTGCTGACACCGATCATCGCGCCTTGTATATCTTCCTCCGCGACGAGTGTGATGACTGCATAAGAGGTGACATCGTTGAAATCAGCGACCTCTGTCACGCCGAGTTCGACGAGCATAGCGTTGATGTCTCCGTTAGCTGGGAGTTCACCGAGCGTCCAGGCATAATCACCGACTTCGTCGCCTTCAGTTGCGCCGTCCATTGCGACCATTTCTTCGGTAACATCACCACCACTGGCGACATCGAGTGAATCGATATCGGTAGAAGCCTGTCCACCTTGGTTGGCTTCTGTGGGTGCGATCATCCAGAGCCATTCGCCTTGAATGTGGAGAATCGGTGGCGTAGGTGAAGTAGTGACATTGGCATCAATACCGACGTATTGTCCCCATCCGCCGCCACGTTCACTGACCTTGACCAGCAACAGATTGCCGCCTGCTACAAGGTTCACTTCAATCTTATCTTGGTAACCATCTATATTAGACGGGGCACCGCCGCGTCCACGGTTGACAGCGTTTGTATGAACGACTTCGCCGTTGAGCCAGACTTTAATCGAGTCATCACTGCTGACACCCAGCGTTACGCCGGACTGATCTGTATCGGATTTAAGGTAGATAAGTCCGTAAGAGGTAACGTCGTTGAAATCGGCAACTTCTGTCATGCCTATATCGACGAGCATAGCGTTAGTGTCGCCGTTATCAGGAAGCGTGCCGAGTGTCCATGCGTAATCACCGACTTCGTCACCTTCGTTTGCGCCGTTTGCTGCGACCATTTCTTCGGTAACATCACCACCACTGGCGACATCGAGTGAATCGATATCGGTAGAAGCCTGTCCACCTTGGTTGGCTTCGGTGGGTGCGATCATCCAGAGCCAGGGGCCTTTAATTGGTTCTTGTGCATTAGCTGTCATTGTCATAGCGAAAAGTGCTATGAGACATGCTAACCCTATTGTAAATAGTTTCCTATACATGGAAATCCTCCATCTAATTTTTTAAAAACTTTTAACTTTAACAGTGCTCATCTGTTGCGTTATAGTTTCTGACGCTTTTTTAAGTTAAGGATGAACAACTATTTTATACCAATTTAACAAATAACCACAATTAAATCAAGATTAAAAAGTGGTGTTAGAACAATTTAATTTTCGTTGCACAGTTGATGTGAGATATTTCTATCCAAGGCACCAAAAACTGGCAACGAAATTGTTGAGATTGAAAACGATGGCACTAATGAGCGTTCTTGATTTCTGCCCATTGCGTTGCCAGTTTTCCGGCGGGTTCAACGGGTTGAAACTTATCAAAATCTATGTGGTGCTCTACATCGGCATCGATACCGACGTACTGTCCCCATCCACCGCCGCGTTCACTGACCTTCACCAGCAACAGGTTCGCACCCTTTTTCAGGTCCACTTCAAACCGATCTTGGTAGCCATTGATATTCGCCGGTGTGCCGCCGCGCCCACGGTTCACAGCCATCTGATGGACTTTTTCACCATTAAGCCAGACTTTGATAGAGTCATCGCTGCTGGTACCCATTGTCACACCAGACTGTTTTTTGCTGGATTCGAGTATCAGGAGTGCGTAAGACGTAACATCGTTGAAATCAGCGACCTTTGTCATACCGATCTCCCTGACACAGACGTTGATGTCGCCGTTGGCTGGGAGTTCGCCGGGGGTCCATTCGTAGTCGCCGACTTCATCGCCTTCTTTGGCACCGTTTTTTGCGACCATCTCTTCGGTGACTTTACCTTTACTTTCCTCGTCAAGCGAATCAATATCGGTGGAGGCTTGTCCACCTTGATTGGCTTCTGTGGGTGCGATCATCCAGAGCCAGGGGCCCGCGATTGGCTCTTCGGCATCAGCGATGTGCGTCATAAACGAGAGACCGATTAGACATGTGAATCCTATGAGGCATAATTTTTTCTGCATTTATTTACTTAACCATCCCTTCATTACTTGTTAAAAAGTTTAAAAAAAAATTGTACAAGATTTGCGTACAAAATACAACTATAGCAAGTTTTACTATCGTTTTGAAAAGAGTAGGAGAAAATAAGCGTGTTATCGTTGTCCCGTCTATTCAACTAACGAAATAGATTAGCACAAGTTTCCAAAAATGTCAAACCTATTTTTGCGTTTGAATTTTGAATTGTTTGGTTAAAAATCACTGTGCTAACGGGCTCGCTTTATTTCTCCCCACTTGGTTAGAAGTTTACTTGTGGGTTCAACTGCCAAGATACCTGGTGTGGTGGTGAGAGCAAATTCGGCATCGATGCCGACATACATGCCCCATCCACCACCACGTTCACTCACCTTCACCATTAACAGATTACTACCCTGTTTGAGGTCAACTTCAAACGTATCTTGGAAAGTGTTTGCGTTTCCACGTCCGCGGTTCACAGCGTTGGTGTGTACGACTTCACCGTTGAGCCAAACTTTGATAGAGTCATCGCTATTGACACCCATCGTAACATCGCGCTGTGCTTTAGTCGTTTTAAGGGTAATCAAAGCGTAGGACGTAACATCGTTGAAATCAGCGACGTCTGTCATCCCTATTGACACGACAGTTGCGTTGATGTCACCGTTGGCTGGAAGTGTGCCGGGCGTCCACTCATACTCACCAACGACCTCACCTGCCCTTGCGCCATTTTTGGCGATATCCTCTTCGGTGACTTTGCCTCTGCTGGCTTCATCAAGAGAATCCACATCGGTGGAAGCTTGTCCACCTTGATTGGCATCGGTGGGTGCGATCATCCAGAGCCATGGACCGGTAATACGCCTATTTGCCCCCCATTCATTTTCTTGGACGGGGATGGGGGTACCCTTAGCGTCAAATTCAACGTGTTCATAGTCATCAAAGTTTAGACTGTGTTTGAAATCGGCATCAATGCCGACGTTCATGCCCCAACCGCCACCACGCTCACTGATTTTCACCATCAAAAGGTTCGCGCCTTCTTTGAGGTTGACTTGGAATTCATCTTGGAATTCATTGGGACCTCCGCGCCCGCGGTTGACAGCGTTCTTATGAACGACTACACCGTTGAGCCAGACTTTGATAGAGTCATCGCTGCTGACACCCATTGCCACATTACGTTGCTCTCTATCGGATTCGAGTATGATAATGGCATAAGACGTAACATCGTTAAAATCAGCGATCTCTGTCATACCGATGTCAACGAGCATTGCGTTGATATTTCCATCGGCAGGCAGTTCACCGGGGGTCCATCTATAACCGCTAACGAGATCGCCTTCTTTCGCACCATTTTGTGCAATTTGTTCTTCATTGGTTCTGCCTTTGCTGGCTTCATCAAGAGAATCAATGTCAGTAGAAGCCTGACCCCCTTCGTTGAGTTCGGTTAGCGTGATCATCCAGAGCCACGGACCGCTGATACGTTCTTGTGCGTGGCTTATGTTCGTCATCCAGAGAAAACTTATCAGACATGCTAATCCTATCAGGAAAAATTTTTTGTACATTTTGAGTAGCATAACCTCTTTATGTCAACGCTAAGTGTTTTTTAGCTGCTTTTTAACGCTGGTAACCTTGTCATCCATCGTTTGCGTTCTGTCAACCCGCGTGCCAAATTTGAGTGTCGTTGTGATTCGGGGCGCGCCCATCTCATGGACGACCTCATGACACCGTCGGATCGCTGCGAACACGGCATCCCAATCGCCTTCAATATTCGTACCATAGGCGTGCAATTTTGTTTCCAAGCCTGCCTCTTTTAGCACCTTTTCACACGCGGTGACGTATTTTGAGACCGAAACGCCGACACCCATCGGAACGACGCAGAGATCCGCAATAACCTTCATCTATCTTTCCTTAATTGTCTCGTAATTGGTCTAAGACTGTGGCAGGTAACGGGGCTGCCCCTGAAGTTGCTACGCCGTCGTCAACTTGCGCGGGTGTCATCATCCCCGGGACGACGCAGGAGACAGCCGAGTGTGCCAAGATAAATTTGAGGGCGGCTTGTGGGAGGCTTCGCGCTTTATCACCGACGATCGACTTCACCTGTTCTACCCGTTCTAAGTCAGCGAGGAATTTCTCACGGGACCATGTTTTCCGATAGTCGTTTTCTGCAAATACAGTGTCCGGTCCGAGTTGACCGGAAAGCAGTCCTGACGATAGGGGCTGCCGAACAACAACAGCGATGCCCTTTTTGGCAGCGGTTTCCATCACAGGGGTTGCCATCCCTTGGGTAAGGATGTTGTAGGTAAGCATCAGTGAGGAGATACCGGTTTCTTTTATCGCTTTGAGCGCGTCCGCTTCACTACCGAGCCCCATTCCATAGAATCGGATTTTGCCTTCAGCTTTGAGGTTTTCCATCGTGCCGAATGCATCATCCCACTCGGATGCGGGTGGCGGTGAGTGGAATTGATAGATGTCTATGACCTCCCTTTTCAATCGCGTGAGGCTTCCTTCAACCGCTGACCGAATATATTCGGGTGAGACGTTGAAGGATGGATGTTCCCATCCGTGGCTAATCCAGCCGTCTGAGTCCAATTCGTAGCCGAGTTTCGTGGCGATGACGACCCTGTTACCGAGTGCTGAGAAAGCCTCACCCAGCAGCCGTTCCGCGCGCCCACCACCGTACTGGTCTGCTGTATCGTAGTAGGTGACACCGCTTTCAAAGGCATATCGGAGGAGATCCACAGCGTCCGTTTCGGCAATGTCTCCCCATTCACGTCCTCCGAGCTCCCATGTTCCCATGCCGATTTCGGAGACGGTTAGTCCTGTATTCCCTAATTTACGTTGGCGCATTATTGTTCCTCTGGCAAGATCACGAAACGCGAGGATCCTACACTTACGAAAGTACTACAATCGGATTCACTATCTTACAATATTTGCAATTATTTGTCAACCATATTTTTTGCGTTATCCAGGGGCATTCAATTGTCCATTTTTGATCGAATTTTCACCCCCGGGGCCCGCAGGTTCGGTTTGTAACCGCACCGGATCCTCTAAAAAAGACGTGAAACCCAATAATTTCTTAAAATTGAATGACCCTGTCTAAAAGCGAATTTGGATTGACAGGCTACGGCTATTTCTGGTATGATATAGTTATTTACGCAACGGAGCAGACTGATGGCTAAGAAACGTGGCAAGTTTCGTTTGAACGGTGTCGGCACAAAAATGGAACAGCACGCTGAGCGGGTTTTGCGATTGGTAAAGTTAGACTCGCCGCATGCGGATCCGCTTGCCTACGCGTCTCTGTTGTTCCTTGAAACCCGTGATCCCGAAAGATTTAAGACGCTTATGTCGGAGGCGATGGTCGCAGCACTCTATGATCGATTTAAAACCCGTGAAAAGGTACGCAAACCAGCAAGATTAGACGCAGTGCCAGAACAGATGCAACAAAAGACGAAACGGGGTGAAGTGAGCGCGGAGCGGCGAAGACGCAAACTCGCACTCAGCGGTGAAGGCACACTGAGCGAACAACACGTTGACCGAGTGAAGAGACTCTGGTCGGTTTTGTTAGAGCGCAATCATAACATGTATCAATATAGGACGCGTGTCGCTTTTGCGGAGTCGATGTGGTGGTTGGAAGCGAATGAGCTTAACACATTCCTGACGCTCCTTGAGTCGCTTGAGGACATGTCAAATGGTGATGATGCCTATTTTATCTTTCTTCGGCACGAACTCAATCAGGTCCAAAAACAAGTTGCAGCGTCACATGAAAAAATAGAGCTGGATATTCTGGCACCGACGCAACGCAGAAAAACGGAAACACCGGATGATGTCACTGCTTCCACTGAAGCGATGCATCCGGATCAACAGACGATATTTGACCTTGTAGAAGGAAATTCTTAAGTAATGAAGTTACTTGTCACTGGTGGTGCTGGATTTATCGGTGCCAACTTTATTCGGTACTGGCTACGGCACCACTCGGACGATGCTATTGTTAACCTTGATTTGCTGACCTACGCTGGAAATATTGCTAATTTGACGGATGTAGCGGCGCGCTACCCGAAACGTTATACGTTTGCCCATGGCGATATTCTGGATTCAGTGTTTGTCGAAAATGTTTTGAACATAGAGCAGCCAGATATCATCGTGAATTTCGCTGCAGAGTCGCACAATAGCCGTGCAATTCTGCATCCGCGGCGTTTCTTTGAAACGAACGTGATGGGTACACAGGTTTTATTGGACGCAGCTCGGGAGTATGAGGTGCAACGGTTTCATCATATCTCTACGTGTGAGGTTTATGGTGAACTCTCGCTGGACTCACCTGACGCATTTGATGAACGGTCACCGTATCGTCCACAGACCCCCTATAATGCCTCTAAAGCCGCAGCGGATCATCTCGTAAATGCTTATTTTCACAGTTTCAGCATGCCGATAACGATTTCCAATTGTGCGAACAACTACGGTCCCTACCAGCATCCAGAAAAACTCATTCCGCTCTTCACAACGAATGCGATCCAAAATTTACCCTTAACGCTCTACCGAAGCAGCCATAACCGACGAGAGTGGCTGCATGTTGAGGATCACTGTCGGGCAGTCGCAGCAGTGATCAAGCACGGCAAAATCGGTGAAACCTACAATGTCGGGAGCGGTGTTGAGAAGAGCATTGAGGAGATTAGCGATTTTATCTTAGAGGCCCTTGACAAACCGCAGGCGTTGAAAACTTATGTGCCCGACCGCCCCGGACACGATTGTCGGTATCTGTTAGATTCTGGAAAGATCGCTCGTGATATTGGATGGGAACCGGCTATTGAATTTGAAGATGGTATGTGTGAGACAATTCAATGGTACGTTGAGCATCAAGAATGGTGGCAGACGATTCAAGAGAAAGCAGATAGTGAAGTGGTTCAAGAGGATAAATGGGAAAAGTTCACAGGGAGGTAACCTCATGCGACTGACAACGGAACAGTTGGCAACATGGCAACGGGATGGAATCATTGTGGTGCCCGATGTGTTTCCACAGGAAGTAATCGCACCCGCACTTGAAGAGATCGAGCGAAACGCCTACGATGGTTTGACTTACACCGAATATCACGCGAAATGGGAGCCGCAACCCGAAGCGTTAAAAAGTGCATATGAGAAACACAGTGATATGCAACGACTCGCGGGTCCCTTTGGAAAAGCGGTGCATTTTCCAACAGGTTTGGAAGCCGTCGATAAACTCATCGAAAACGAGGCATATCTTTCGATCGCAAAGCAGCTGTTAGACACGGAAGAAATTCGGCTCGGTTATGGGCAGATCTTCTTTCGAGAAGGTCTTACCGATAGCCGTCATAGTGAGCATCCATGGCAAGGATACCATATTGATAATGCAACAAACTCACCCTTGCCACCACATCCAAATTGGCAGCGGTACGGCTATGTTTTAACCGCGATCTTCGTCCACGACATCGAAATAGATGGTGCACCGATGCTTGTCTGTCCGGGTTCACAGAACCAGTTGGATAAAATATGGGCGAAGTACCCGGGTAGAGCGGGCGGAATGGGGATTCCGGATCTGCGTGAGTTTAAAGGAGAACTCGCGGATCCGGTTCCGCTTACGGCGAAAGCAGGGAGTGTGTCGTTCCGTTCCAGTTACTTGGTTCACGCGGCACAACCGTTTGAGAACAAGAGCAGACAGCGTGGGTGGATGGGGTACCACTTCCATCGTGCAGATAATGACGATTGGTGCAAAACGACGCGCCCGGTACCCGGTTGGGGCACGCCACAGTACATGGAATTTGTCGCGCGAACGACCCCTGCTGTGCGACGTGTTTTAGGGTGGCCCGCCCCTGGCGATGCATATTATACACCGGAAGCCCTCGCACGGCTTGAAGTGGCATATCCAGGGATTGATCTGGAACCTTATAGAAAAATATCAAAAATTTAGCCAAAGATGGCAGCCATGCAACAACGGCAGCATGGCGGATTTTACCATGGAGGCGGCCCTGCTGAAACCTACCTGACAGCTCCCGTTAGGGCCAAATTAAAAAATGAGCATAACGAGAAAAGTTGTAATGATGAATGAGGCGGGACGTATCTGGACGGAGGAACAGGAGACACCTACACCGAAACCCGGGCAGTTGTTGATTGAAGTCCACGCCTCGATGGTGAGTCCCGGTACAGAACTTGGCGGGGTCAAACGGCGCCGCGAGAATCCCGGCTCCGAAGCGCGGCAGCGTTCCTTCGGATACACGAATGCGGGTGTCGTTATCGGTACGGAAGGCGACTGCGACGAGTTTGAGATCGGTGATCGAGTGGCGGGTATGGGCGGCGGCTACGCACTACATGCTACGTCCGCTTGTGTGCCACACAACTTGTGCGCGAAAATTCCGAGTGATGTTACCTACGAAGAAGCCGCGTCTATTCATCTCGCGGCAACGGCGTTGCACGCCGTGCAACGTGGACGTATCCGTATTGGCGAAAATGTTGTCGTTGCGGGTTTAGGTATTGTTGGACAATTTGCGTGTCAGATCGCCAAAACCGCGGGGGCTTATGTAATCGGTTTGGACCAACTACCCTTGCGGATAGGCATCGCTGAAAATGCTGGCGTACATCAAGCCATAAACGTCTCCGAAACGGATCCGATTCCTATCGCGAATGAATTTACCAACGGTTACGGTATGGATTGCGGGATTATTGCCTTCGGCGGCGATGCGACGCTCGCGTTTCAGCAGATTCGTGCAATGCTGAAAACTGCACCCGATACGCACAAGATGGGGCGGATCGTTATTGTCGGCGGTGCAAGCATTACGCACGGCTTTGCGGCGGGACTCGGTAACGTGGATGTCATCAGTGCTGCGCGTACCGGACCCGGCTACCACGACGAAGATTATGAACACGGTGCGGATTATCCGCCAGTCTTTGTACCGTGGCCGACACAACGCAACTTAGAGTTATCGCTGCGACTGATGTCCGAAGGCAAAATTCAGGTGAATCCGTTAATTACAGATATTATCCCAATTGATCAGGCATCTGAAGGGTGTGAAAAGTTGATTCAAACGCCAAATGAGGCGTTAGGTGTCGTCTTTTCGATGCAATAGGTTCAGGACGGAGAAATCGGAGCGGAGACTAAATATTTAAAAAAATGGAAATTAGAGCAGCTCGAGAATCAGAATTAGAACAGACCGTTGAACTTAGCTGCGTAGCGTTTAACCCAGAGAGTCATGAACGTTACTGGCAGTATATTAAAGGTGATAGCAGTTATCGTCCGTCACAAACCCGTGTTGTCGTAGTGAACGATAGGGTTGTCTCGACCTTGCGGGTCTGGGAACGGCGAATGCGGGTCGGTACGTCCCTTGTGACGATGGGTGGCATCGGTGGCGTTTGTACGCATCCGAATTACCGTGGCGTCGGATATGCGTCTGCCCTCATGCAAGACACTGTTGATTATCTACGGCTAACGGGGTGCGATCTTGGTGTGTTGTTTACGATTATTCCGGAGGCGTTTTACTGTCGATTGGGATGGACCTCTTTGCCGCTACACGGTTTTAATGTGCAGTGCAACACAGCAGAACGTGTGGCAGATGCGTCGGCGTGGCAGATAACCGATTTCAATCCAGAAACGGATTTGGACGCGGTAGCAGCACTGTACGACCTCGCTAATGCTCAACAGAGCGGAACTATTGCTCGGACACGCGCTTATTGGGATATGGCACCCTCACGCATCCGCGGTGTCCTACCAACCGTTGTCGCGCGTCAGAACGGACAGTTCGGCGGGTATCTCAACTATGAAATAGAAGGCGCGCGTGTGGAAGTCCATGAAGTAGGATATGCTCCCCATAATCTGTCTGTTTTGGACGCGCTTGTATCCCATTTTTTGCAAGCGTGTGAAGCACAAGGGGTTGAGGAAATAGCGGGTAGATTCCCATCTCAACATCCATTTACTGAACGCCTGATAGCGGCTTGTGACAATCCGGTGACCCAAACAGAATACACTGGAATGATGTGCTATGCTGTAGATTTGCCAGTGCTTTTGCGTCGCCTTGTCGTCGGGTGGGAATCGCGAATTGCGGATGCCGAAGAGACGTTTGGGCCGCTTGCTGTCAAACTGCCTACTCCCAACAACCAGCAGATCGTCCTACGACACAATGCCGATGGCACGCTGCAAATCGTTCCTGAAGATACCGAGGCTGTTGACTTAGGCGTTGATCTATCCGAAGCAGATTTCTGGCAACTCCTCTTCGGTGAAATAGGATGGGAGCAGGTGAGTGCCGACCCTTCAGTACCCCCGGAAATTTCGGCGTTCTTGACAACACTATTCCCGAAATGTGATGTCATTTTCTGGTCTCCAGATCAGTATTGAGAATATGCAGGCACGGGTAAAAAGCGTATGGAACATAATCGTAAGAGCCTTTCCGAATCTCGAAAGGATGGAACTCAAACCAGTGCGTTCGGAACCTCTGGACACATCAATCACGATGCGAGTGAATTTTATGGGAGCAAACTCTACGCCGATCAGAAACTTCCTGAACCTGATAACTGGATAGAAAACCCTATCCCCGCCGAAAACCTGAATCGACTCTATTGTGCGTCCAGCACAGATATGTCCGCGATTCCGGATGCCAGTGTCCATCTGATGGTCACGTCCCCACCATATAATGCGAAAAAGGAATACGACGACGATCTATCACTTGCCGAATATAGGGAACTCCTATACGCTGTTTTCGCCGAGACATATAAGAAATTGGTCACCGGCGGTAGGGCATGCATTAATATCGCCAACTTAGGCCGGAAACCTTATATCCCATTGCATAGTTACATCATAGAGGACATGCTGGCGATAGGCTATCACATGCGCGGTGAGATCATCTGGGATAAAGCCTCAAGTGCAGGGAGTTCAACGGCGTGGGGCAGTTGGAAGTCCGCTGCGAATCCGGTCCTGAGGGACGTTCACGAATATATCCTCGTTTTTTCCAAAGACTCCTTTTCTCGGAAACGCAACGGAAAAGAGAATTCTATTCGTAAAGAGGATTTCTTAGAATGGACAAAAAGCGTCTGGACATTTCCGTCAGTTTCAGCGAAACGCATCGGACACCCCGCGCCTTTCCCCGAAGAACTGCCCCATCGACTCATTCAGCTCTATACCTTCATCGGCGATGTTGTTTTGGATCCGTTCTGTGGCAGTGGTACGACCTGCTTGAGTGCGTTAAAATCAGGTCGACACTATATCGGGTACGATATTGAGGCGAAGTATATTGCGTTGGCAAACGAACGGATTAGACAGTATACCGATCAACTGCGTTTATCAATATAGACAAACTTACGCCAAAATGTATGTCTTCCCTGCCTCAGTTCCAAACGTTATAACCGAGTCCGATTGCGCTGTATCAACTGCTTGTCCGTCACATGTTACTGCGATTGCTGCGGTTGTTCGGACGGTGCAATCTTGTCCGAGTGTGGAATGAAGCCGTGCCTCGGTGAGCTGTCCATTCTCCCATCTCATATCTACCTCAAACCCACCGCGAGCACGCAAGCCTTTGACGTGTCCGGTGTTCCACGCTTTTGGTAGAGCAGGTAACAGATGGATTTCACTTGCATGGCTCTGTAGCAGCATCTCTGCGATGCCGGAGACGCCACCGAAATTGCCATCAATTTGGAAAGGCGGGTGAGTATCGAACAGGTTCGTCAGGGTGCATTTTGCCAGAAGGGCTTGGAGATGGGTGTATGCCTCTTCAGCATCTTCAAGTCGCGCCCAGAAGTTGACGAGCCATGCGCGGCTCCACCCTGTGTGTCCGCCGCCGTGTGCCAGCCGATATTCCAACGATTTCTTTGCCGCCGCTGCTAATTCTGGTGTGCCGCGTAACGTAATCTGGCAACTCGGATGGAGTCCATACATGTGCGACATGTGCCGATGCCCAGGCTCCGGTTCATCGTAGTCGAACACCCATTCCTGCAACCGTCCTGTTTTCTCGCTAATCTGGAGCGGTGCAAGCCGTTCTAAAGCGGAGGCCAACTCGGCGCGGAATTCTGCATCTTCTCCGAGGACATCAATGCAAGCGATGCAGTTGGTAAAAAGTTCATGTATAATTTCCAGATCGATTGTTGCAGCATAAGTGAAGAGAGAGCGTGTGCCGTCTGGTTTCAGGAAACTATTTTCCGGTGAGTGCGACGGATTGGTGACGAGTTTCCCAGCAAACGGTGTGCCTTCCGGTGCTTCAATAAGGAAGTCGAGCATAAAGCGGGCAGCACCTTTCATCAAGGGGTAACCTTGTTCAATAAGAAAATCCTTATCACCACCGAAAAGATAATGTTCCCACACATGTTCACATAACCATGCGGCACCGACAGGCGAAATCCCCCAAATCCCATCAGCAGGCGTTGTGAACCCCCAAATGTCAGAGAGATGATGAACCACCCAACCGTCAGCACCGTAATGGATTTGCGCTGTCCGATTCCCCGGTTCAACGAGTGTGTCCATGTAGTCAAATAGCGGGGTGTGGCATTCTGGTAAATTACAGATTTCGGGGACCCAATAGTTCATCTGGAGATTAATATTGGTATGGAAATCGCTGTTCCAAGGTGCGTTCATGTGTTCGTTCCAGATGCCTTGCAAATTTGCGGGTAGGCACCCGGGTCGGGAGCTTCCCATCATCAGATAGCGTCCATACTGGAAGTAAAGTGCAACAAGTTCGGGATCTGATGCACCGGCTTTCACTGCCTCTAAACGTTCATCGGTCGGAAGATTTTCGACGTCCGTAGCACCGAGGTTTAAATCAACCCGTTGAAAGAGAGATTGATGCTCAGCAATGTGATCCTCCCGAATCGCTGCGTAAGATTTTGTATCGATACCTGCCAGATAATCTTCGCAAAGTGCGTGTGCGTTTCCACTCATGTTTGTCTGATTTATGTAACTCGTTGCAGCAGAGAGAAAAAGTGTGACGGCATCCGCGCCGCTGACAGACAAACTTTCTCCAGTTGACTTGACGTTTCCGCCCTCAACATCTACTTGTAGATAGGCTGAAAACCGTACACCGTCATCGCCGCACTGCCCGTCAAGCCGGAGGATGTTGGCTGCGATTGCTTCAACGGCGGCATCCTGTTCACGGGTCATCGTTATATCAAAAACGATGTGTTCCGTCGCGTCAGATTCGATCCTGATAACGATGAGGTTATCTACGGCTGTCGCGAAGACTTCTCTTGTAAAGTTGACATCACCGCAGCGATAGGTCGTTTTTACGACACCGGTGTTTAAATCAAGTTCCCGCCGGTAGTGCGTTGCTCCCTCGTGTGAAAATTCCAGAAACAGATCTCCCAGAGACTGGTAGGATTTGATCCGTTCTGGCACGCCGAGCATCGTTTCGCCAGCCAGCTGAGTGGCTTCCTCGTTTTTGTCATCAAAGAGGAGTTGTTGCACCTTTGGAAGTGCTTCCAAAGCCTTTGGATTGTTGGTATCGCGGGGCCCTCCGTCCCAAACGGTTTCTTCGTTGAGTTGGATACGTTCCCGTTCTACTGCGCCGAACACCATCGCACCGAGTCTCCCATTTCCGACGGGTAGTGCGTCTGTCCATGCTTCGGCAGGTTTTTGATACCAAAGTGTAAGATTATCTGTGTTTGTCATTATAAATGATATCCTTTAAAATGATACGTATTAGATATTATATTCCTGATTATTGTATCAGATCTGGCGTACGCTGTCAAAATTAGGACTATTTAGTTTTGATTTTTTAAAGGGACGCGGACCTTACGCAACGAAAACCGACGTTGTGAATCGAGTGCGAAGGTGTGAACCTGAAGCGAGGGGCAACACGCACGTAACGTGGTATACTCATCCAAGAACCGCCGCGTAATACACGGTACGTTTTAAGGGATATAAAATTATTAAGCACGTAGGTTAGATCGCCGCCGGCAACTGGATTCCGACGTGGTGAAGCGGCATAGAAGTCCAAAATATGTTCATCAAGGCACCATTCCCAGACATTCCCAACGATGTCATAGACACCATAATCATTAGGCGGATACTCACCAATAGGCGTTGTCTGTCCGATATTCTCACCGTAGTTCGCTTTTGTTGTATCAATTTGATCGCCCCACGGGTATTTTTTTCCCGTTAAACCGCCGCGTGCTGCTTTTTCCCACTCTGCCTCCGTTGGTAAACGTTTTTCTTCCCATTGCGCGTACGCCATCGCTGCGTACCAGCTCACATTCACAACAGGATGGTTCGCTGCACCTTTCGGGTAATTATTTCGATGCCAAGTTCTGAGATAATTTCCATTGTGATAGTCTGTTAGTATGTTGACTTTCTGCCACTGCGGGCATGCATCCAAGAATACCTTGTATTGCTCGTTGGTCACTGGGTATTTATCCATATAGAATGCGTCAATGTAGGCGGGATGCACTGGTTTTTCACTGGCGTTTGCGTCTGCGTCGTTGCTGCCCATAAGAAATTCACCTGCGGGGATGATCACCATTTCAGCAGGGACATCAAAGCTTGAAATCGTTGGTGCCGAAGTAATCTCTGATGTAGCGGGAGACATCAGTTCCGAGTTTTGCAATTCGTTTACTGAAGATATTGATTCTGAGGCGGTCTCAGGTGTTTCTACAGGTATGAATTCCGAGTCCAAAAATTCGTTCTCGTGCGGGTCTTCCTGAGAAAGTAGTGTCGTGAGATGCTCTTGCCGTTTTTGTGAGTCTTTCAAAGTGTCACGCGCTTGGTTCAGGATATGTCGCCACTGTTCTTCTGTTCTGCCATCTGGGCGAACGCGGGCACCGGCACGCAGCGACGCACTATAGAATTTCTGATGAGCCGTCTCGACTAAACTCACAATAGTGTCTTCATCTAAATTCTGAATCTCTTCAATTGAAAAACCTAAGACCTCAAAATAGTTTACCTCTTCTCCGACAATCAAGCCCAAAGTACTTAGGACTTCAGAGGCTTCCTCAATAGAAAGCTCGTAATTCTGAACCGCTTGTCTCAAGAGTCCGATCCGTTGTTCATCGGTAATAGTCGGTGAGACGGTTTTAAATGTGTTGATGACTGTAATGAACTCATCGCGTCTGGACATGTATCAGTTCACCTTCCAATAATTCAGCAAATTTGCGAGCGGATCCGAAGCAGCGGAACGGCAGTTTAGGAGGTTACAGGTTTCACACAACGGAACCCAAAGGCGGAGTATGTATCTGACGGACTCCCGCTAAATCGGTAAGCCACTCGGATACCTTGCGGGTCCATCAGCCAAGAACCGCCGCGCAACACGCGAGCAGATTGAATGCTGCTAAAATTGTCTATTACCCATTCCGGGGCGTTCGTACCGGAAAACGGGTTCCGACGCGGCGAGTTCAAATAGAAGTCTGCATCATACGCATCGAGGCACCATTCCCAAACGTTGCCACTCATGTCATGTAGACCGTACCCGTTCGCGGGGTAGCGTCCAACCGGGGTGGTTCCATGGGCATTATAAAAGTAATTTGCGTTGCTAAGACCTACTGTATCGCCCCACGGGTATTGTTTTCCCTCCAAGCCGCCGCGTGCAGCTTTTTCCCATTCTGCTTCCGTTGGAAGCCGTTTGCCTATCCATTGCGCGTATGCCATTGCTGCATACCAGCCTACCTGAGTAACCGGATGATAACTTTCGCCTTTTGGATAGTCGGTTTTATGCCAATGTCTCAAATAAGCACCGTCATGGTACTCTGTAGGAATACGATCTTTGAACAATTGTGGTTTCCGCCATTGCGGGTTTTCGTCCAGAAAAGCCTTGTATTGTTCGTTAGTTACCAAATATTTATCCATGTAGAATGCGTCAACGTAAACAGTATGTACAGGCTTTTCACTATCGCTTGCCTTCTCGTCCCTACTTCCCATCTGGAACTCACCTGTGGGGATGAATACCATGTCAACAAGGGCATCAACATCACTTGTAACACCGTTGTGTTTTAATTCCTGAATCGTAGTTTCAGGGATGTCAGGGGATTTAAAAATGGTGTCCGCATTTTCTTCTACAAGTATGTCGGCTTCATCGTGTTCGAGTGCGTTGATGTGCTCGCGTCGTCTTTCGGAATCTATCAGGGTATCGCGTGCTTCATTCAAAAGCATCCGCCACTGTTCTTCCGTTTTACCGTCTGGTCGGAGGCGAGCACCGGCACGTAAGGATGCGCTATAGCGTTTTTTGTGTGCTGTTTCAACGAGATGTGTGATTCCAGTTTCGCTTTGGTGTTGAATTTCTGCGATTGAAAGTCCCAGGACCTCAAAATAGTTTATACCTTCACCGACAACTAAGCCCGATGCCTTCAGAATCTCGGTTGCCTCGTCAATGGTAAGGCTGTACTGTTGTCCTGCCTGACGTAGGAGTCCGATCCGTTGTTCGTCGGTAATAGTCGGTGAAACCGTTTTGAGTGTGTTAATGAATGTTATGAATTCCTCGCGTTTAGACACTTGTTATTCCTTCCAAGACTTACGGATTTGCGAGTTTATCGAAAATGGTAAAAGGATTGAGCATTAATTGAAGGTATCACATCCTTCACACAGCGAAAACCGATAATAGAGGTTGTGAGCTTCGGCATATCCATGTTGCGCTTGGCGATTCGCAGGTCCTGTGCAGGCGTATGCCAAGAACCCCCCCGTACCACGCGAAATTCTTTAGATTCTGTAAAATTATCTATTATACTTACTATATTGCCATCTGAAACAGGATTATTCCGTGAGGCGGATGCATAGAAGCCGTTGTCCCATCTATCGAGACACCACTCAAATAGATTGCCTACCATGTCATACAAGCCGTAGCCGTTCGCGGGATATTTTCCTACAGATGTAGTCTCTCCAACATTCTTACCAAAGTTTGCCTTGCTTGCATCTATTGAATTCCCCCACGGATATTTTTGATGCGTCAACCCTCCGCGCGCCGCTTTCTCCCATTCTGCTTCTGTTGGTAACCGCTTACCAGCCCACTGTGCGTACGCCATTGCTGCATACCAGCTCACCCAATTCACGGGATAGTCGGCTTTTCCGTCTGGATAGTCATCCTCGGTCCAGTGTCTTAGATAGTCGCCATCGTGGTATCTCCGAGAAATGCGGTTCTTAAACCACTTGGGTTTGCGCCATAGTGGGTTAGCATCGACAAATTTCTTATATTGTGCGTTCGTCACTGGGTATTTGTCGATATAAAATGCATCAATGTAGACGGTATGAATAGGTTTCTCGTGTGCCTCTGTACCATTGTCGTTACTGCCCATCTGGAACTCACCCGCCGAAATAAGTGCCATCTCATCATGTGCTGATGTATTTGAGGACATTGGCTTAGGTTCGAGAGATTCTGCTGTAGAGATAAGTTCGGTTTCAAGCGTTGCGATATGTGTACGACGTTTCTGGGGGTCTTTGAGAGTATCTCGCGCTTGATTGAGGATCGTCCGCCATTGTTCCTCTGTTTTGCCATCGGGACGGATGCGTCCACCTGCGCGTAACGACGCGCTATAGCGTTTTTTGTGAGCAGTCTCAACGAGATTGACGATGGCATCTTCATTTAGACTTTCGATCTCTTCAATCGAAAAGCCCAAAATGTCAAAGTAGTTTACCTCCTCGCCGACAACCAGGTTGAGGTCTTTCAGAATTGCGGCGGCTTCTTGAGCAGAAAGTCCATAATTCTGGGTAGCTTGTTGGAGAAGTCCGATGCGTTGTTTGTCAGTGATGGTCGGCGAAGCTGCTCTGAGCGTGCTGATAATTGTAACGAATTCATCGCGTTTGGACATACTGGAGTCCTTGTGTGTATTTAAGGGCGTAGAGATTAAAATTACAGATTGCGACTATTAGAAAGTGCGACACTATATTCGGAACACCAATTTACTCGACGGTCAAATCTTGTAGGTCTGTTCGTGCCTTTGCGACTGCGTTATCATCAAGCGTGGGTCGCTTAATGATGGAAAAGACGTCATAAACTGCCGTTGCCCCGCCGTTACTCAGGGATTTAGCGGTCACTTCAAGTACTTGGTCTAAATTGTATCTGTAGGTAACATGAATTGGAGAACCTTCTGGTAGCCCTGGTGGTAGTTCGAGCGTACATTCACCCAATTTATATTCGTCAAATAGGTCTATTTCATCCTTGCGTTGATCCTGTTCAAGGCTCTGAACAACCTCAATCAAGACTGAACGTTGGTTGTTGTCCACCGTTCCAAACTGATCCGCCATCTCACAAGGAATAGCAGTCATTTTGGGGATCATTACATGGATAATGGATTCGCGTGCTGCGTTAAGAACAACAAGTCCGAGGTTGTGTGTGGCACCATCAGTCACAGTCACTTTAGGGGCACCATCCGGTCCAATGAACCGTTCAATAACGGCATCGGATACATCTGCCGTTCCGGTGTCCGCTTCGGAAATCTGACGGAGTGTCCCTTGGACCGCTGCGCCGAGCGCGACGGCTTCGTCGGGATTAATTTCATTAGGGTTGATCTCTTTACCGCTGATGTTTGCGATCATTTCTCTCACCATTGGCATTCGGGTTGAGCCTCCTACCAATAGGATCTTATCAATATCTGCCCATGTCATGCTTCCTTCGGAGAGGACTACATCGCATAGGACTCGGCACCGCTCGAGGAGTTCGGCGGTGAGTTCCTCGAATTTTTCACGAGTCAATTCCACGTGTGTTGTTTTGCCGTTGTATCCGCAAACGATGCGTGCTTTTTCGCGCCGCGATAAAGACTCTTTCGCGCCGATTGCATCCAGCTGAAGGTCTTGATATGCGTGGAGGTCCTGTAACGGATTTTCGCCGTGTTCTATCTCAAACATCTCTGCGACATAGGTAATAATTTTATCGTCCCAGTCTTTACCGCCGAGTCTGTGATCACCGTTCGTGGCGAGCATCTGTATTTTGGATTCGCAGACGTTCATAATAGTTACATCGAAGGTGCCACCGCCGAGATCAAATACAAATACGTTCTGGTCGGTTCCGATCTGATCAATTCCATAAGCGAGCGCGGCCGCAGTGGGTTCATTCAAAACCTGCAAAACCTTCAACCCAGCAATTTTACCGGCGTTGCGGGTGGCTTCACGTTCTGCGTCGCGAAAATAGGCGGGGACAGTGATAACAGCGTCGGTGACTTCAGTATTAAGATATGCTTCTGCATCCTGTTTGAGTTTCGTCAAGATCAGTGCGGAGAGTTCTTCCGGTGAATAGTTGTTGTCATTAAAAGTGCGAAAAAACGTCTCTTTTGATTTCCCCATCTCGCGTTTGGCGAATTCGACGATCTGTTCTGGAACAGCTCTGGCGTTCTGTTTGGCGATTTTCCCAACAGTAACGAGGTCTTCCTCAAACATCGTCACCGATGGCGTAATCCGGTCGCTTTCGGCGTTCGGGATAATTTCGGGTTGCCCATATTCGTCAACGTGTGCGATGGCTGAGAACGTTGTCCCCAAATCAATACCAACAACTTTACCCATCATCTTCTCCTTCTTCGGTCCCAGCGGGTGTATATTTGTGGTTCTGGATTATTTTTTGTCGATGTATTCAGAGTGTCTTCCGCTTTTAACGCGTTAGGTATGGTGTATTGTTTACACAAAATCGCATCCCCTTGTGAAAGTGTAGAATTTTAACTTAACGAACGCGTGTCGCCACAGCAAACTGCGCGTGATAAGAGGTTACAGAGGTGTAGTGGATATTGTTAGGTGAGTCTGCTGTGGTTTTAACCTATTTGCGTTGTTTCACTGATAACATTTAGGTTCGTTTTTTCCATCTCTGGGGAATGGCACTTTTGCTGGATAGCGGAAGCACGATTACCATGACCACCCCTTCCGCTCTCGGTGATCGCAGAGTACCTTGACCGTCTCATGTGCTTTCTTTTCTGCGGCGATGTGCAAAGGTGTATGCTGATTGCCGTTCGTTGCCCTCGTATCAGCCCCGTTTTCTAACAACACTGTTGCTGTTTCGTGTGCGTTGTGGGCTGCCGCAACGTGCAAGGGTGTATCACCGTTTTCGTCCTTTGCGTTGACATTTGCGCCATTTTCTAACAACACTGCTGCGACTTCGGCGGTGTCGTCCTCTGCTGTGATGTGCAGGGGGGTATAACCTTTGTGATTTGCTGCGTTGGTCTCAGCCCCATTTTCAAGGAGCATTACCGCTGTTTTATAGGCATTACGCCAAGCTGCCCAGTGCAAGAGGGTATAACCGGATTTATCTGTCGGATTGCTGTTTGTGTAGCCTTCCAGTGATACGCCTTTTGCCTCGTAAACATTACGCCAAGCTGCCCAGTGCAGCGGTGTATCACCATCTTCATTCCTTGCGTTAACATTTGCGCCATTTTCTAACAAGACTGCTGCCGTTTCATGTCCATTGTTCCAAGCTGCCCAGTGCAATGGATTAAAGTCCTTATCGTTCTTTGCGTTGACATTTGCGCCATTTGCTAATAACACTGCTGCTGCTTCATAAGAATTATGCCAAGCTGCCCAGTGCAGAGGCGGGTAGCCATATTTGTCTTTTGCGTTGACATCGGCTCCATTTTCTAATAACGCTGCTACTGCTTCATGCGCGTTGTCGCGCGCGGCATCATGCAGAGAGATATAACTGTGTTTTTCCATCTGCTTGACCTCATTGTTGACATCTTTTCTCTGGGAGTAATTGACGGATGCGTCAAAAGCGTCATCAGGTTCTGATACCTCGGGTCCATTTTGTTGCTGCTTCAAAATAGCATCCTCCTTTTCAATGTTGAATGTTTCGCTTAAGTATAGCATATTTTGATGCAATCGCTCAAGCGGTTTACAATCCATACATCTTCAAGAACGAGACGAAATCGAAACTTTGCTAATGTGAACTCACTCGATAGAATAGAACGATTATTGTTGCCACGGCACACGTCCCGCTTTCTGCGTTTCTACCTGAAAGAGTTGGCGCATTTCTCTAAAAAGTGCTGTCTCTGTCTGCGCGTTGTCCCTCGTTTCCAGTGGGTCGTTTGATAGGTTGTAAAGTTCCAACGGTTCAAACGGACTGTTGTGCAACAATTTGATGTCGCCACGCCGGATGGCATGCTGGCAGTGTCCCAAAAACCGTTGCCCTCCTTCTCTTCGCAACCAGTAGAGTACACGCTCCGAGAAGTCCTGCTGTTCGCCTTGGAGTGTCTGCCAGATTGAACGTCCTTCGATACTTTGTGGGATTGGTACACCGGTTGCCTCACAGACTGTAGGGAAGATGTCCATGAGTAACGCAACCTGATCCGTGACGTGTCCTTCTGAAATATATCCGGGCCACATTGCACACGTAGGCACTCGGATACCGCCTTCGTACATCTCACCTTTTTGCCCGCGTAGCGGACCGTTATGCGCTCCGACATTTATCTGTCCACCGTTGTCGGATGTATAGATAACGAGCGTATTGGACAGTTGGTCGGTATCTTCAAGCGTATTGAGTACGCGTCCGATACCTGCATCCATGTGTTCAACGAGTGCGATGTATTTTGCGCGTTGTGGCGAAATATCGGGTTCGCGTTCCTGTACCCGCGTTATCCATTCATCCGGCGGTTGGATCGGTGTGTGCGGTGCGTTATAAGCGAGGTAAAGGAAAAAAGGATCGGACGCTTGCGCTTGTGCACGGACGAAGTCCATACTCCATTCTGTGAAGAGGTCTGTGGCGTGTCCCCTCGGATCAATGGTGTCAAAACCGTGCTGCATGTAGTTTATATTGTGTCGGAGATGCGTGTAATAGTCGTCCATCATATCACCGAGAAATCCGTGAAAATGATCGAAGCCGCGTTGACACGGATGGTTCTCTGGTTCGAGTCCGAGGTGCCATTTGCCGATAAGTGCGGTACAGTAATCCTTCTGTTTTAATGCTGAAGGAAACGTGACCGCGTCCTGTTGGAAGTAGCCCCAGTTGTTTTCGGGGTGAGTGCGGATTACGCCGGGCACTCCCACTCTATCGGGGTAGCGTCCCGTCATGAGGGATGCTCGACTTGGGGAACAGACGGAAGAGTTAGCATAAAATCTGGTAAACCGCGTTCCCTCTGCGGCGATTCGGTCGATGTTTGGTGTCTGGATTGATGGACCGTCGTGTGCTGAAATATCGCCGTAACCGTGATCGTCGGCGAGAATAAGAAGAATGTTAGGCAATTTTGTCATAATTTTTCCAATAAATATATTGTGTGAGAGGCGTGATGATACGATGTTAGTTTTTTAATCCACGAATTCACACCATACAGCGGGAACACCCATTGGCACGCCAATTGGCGACGCATGGAGTTTTGATGCATCTATAGTTTCCAAACTACCGGTTACCATCGAAAGATTGGTATGTGCTTCTTGCAAATCTTCGGCTTCGATCGCCGCTTTGAATTCAGTGATTGCGGCATCGCGTTTGCCTTGTTGATAGTAGGCGATTCCCAAATTGTTGTGCGCTTCAGCGATTGATCCAGCCTTTTTGTGCGCAGCGATAGCTGCTTCAACGTTGCCTTGGTAGGCGTGGATAATGCCGAGGTTAGTGTTTGCCTCTGCAGCATTTGGGTCGCTACGAATTGCGCCTTCTAACAAAACCTTTGCTTCGTCGAGTCTGTTTTGGCAAATATAGATGAAACCGAGATTGGTTTGCACTTCCGTTGAATCGGGCGCCATCTCCAATGCTTCCTTGTGCAAGGCAATCGCCTCATCATGTTTCCCTTGCCAACTGTACACAAGTCCAAGATTGGTATGCGGTTCTTCACCACCACCATGTTCAATTGAAGTCTTGAACGCATCAATGGCGCGCTCAGGTTCACCTTGTAATAGATAGACGAATCCGAGGTTGTTGTGGGGTTCCGCGAGGGTTGGATCGGTTTCAAGCGCGTTTCGATAAAGTTTAATCGCTGCGTCGAATTGTCCTTGCCAACTGTAAATCAATCCAAGATTCAACTGTGCTTCTCCACCATCACCGAGTTGAATCGCCTTTTCTGATGCGGTTATAGCCGCATCAAGTTTCCCTTGACAGATATAGACGAACCCTAAGTTTGTATGTGCTTCGGCGGAGTCGGGGTTACACTGAAGTGCGGTCTTAAGCGATTGAAATGCTGCGTCGAGTTTCCCTTGCCAGGCATAAGCGACACCGAGGTTAGTATGCGGTGCTGAGAGATTTGGATCGAGGCGGCGTGCTTTGAGATGTAAAGCGATGGCTTCGTCCAATTCACCTTCCCACGCGTACAAGGCACCGAGATTGGTGTGTGGTGCTGCAAGATCGGGCGCGAGACGAATCGCTTCATTTAAAGCATCTTTCGCTGCGTCAAGTTGTCCTTGATCGATGTATTCACATGCCTGACGATTCAGTGCTCGTGCGCGTTCAATATGTTCAGCCATGCGGATTCCGTTAAGCTGCTAATATCTGCAAAACTGGGCAGCCAGTCCAGTTATGTTAGCGAACCAGCGGCGCTGGGTTTGCTTAATCTATTAATTATTGAGATTTGAGGCTCCCCCATGTCGTTGCGAGTTTGCCAGCAGGTTCAACAGGCATGAGTGTCACTAATCCCTGCTCCATCAGATCATTTATATCGTCTGGTTCGAGTACGGAATCGAAGAGTGCGACCTCATAGAGCATACCGTCAAGCGTCTCCGAAGTGTTTTGGGTCCAGCCGCCGATGTTAACATCAGTGTCATTTTGGGGGCCTGGTTTACCCATCCCACCAACCGAAGCGATTTCGACACCATTTTCGTAGATTTTGATGGTATCCTTTGCGTCATAGGTCGCTGTCATATACAACCAGACATCTTTCTTGACGTTTCCTTGATTCCAGGCACCTTTCCAACCGTTATTTGCAAAGTATGCTTCCCAACCGGTGCCGCTGCTGCTTGTCCTGAATGCGTAATTGGCTATCGTACCGGCTGCGGGTCTTTTGCCGAGAATATGTCCGTAACCGGTTTCGGATTTGTTGACAAATACCCATGAGGTGATTGACCACGCCTCTTCGAGATACAAACTCTTGGAATCTGGGATGATAACTCGGTCATTCACGCCGTTTAAACTGAGGGCGGGACCGTCAGGACCTTTGGCCCATTTTCCACCTTGAAGTTCACCGTGGTTGTCGTTCCCGGAAATATCCTCAATTTTCTCGCCTTTACCTTCGTCAAGTAGCCAAATTCCGCGTGCGGTTTCAAAGTCGACCTCTGCATAAGTTTGGACTGTGAAGGTCAGACCGATGGTGATGATCGCTAAACAAGTTATAATGGCTTTCATTTTTGTCTCCTTAAAAAGCTGCCAAACAGGTGCAGTTAGATGTTCAGGTGATACACCGACCACACCTAATTGGCTGCATCTATTATCGGGATTTAATACCTGCCCATGTTGTTGCGAGTTTGTCGGAGGGTTCAACAGCGGTGAATACGGACGATAGCCCATGGTCCATGAGAAAGTTTATGTCTTCTTCTTCCAGCGCGACACTAAAAAGTGCGACCTCAGAGAGCATGCCGTCAAGTGTCTCAGAGGTGTTGTTAGTCCAACCGCCAATATTGACCTCAGTATCATTCCGAGGTGCTGGTCCACCCATTCCACCAACAGAACCGATTTCAGATCCATTTTCATAGATCTTGATGGTATCTGTTCCGTCATAAGTTGCTGTCATATACAACCATTCACCTTTCTTTACGCTTCCTTGATTCCAGGCACCTTTCCAGCCGTCTCGTGCGTAGTATGCTTCCCATCCGGTGCCGTTGCCACTCGTCCTGAATGCGTAATTCGCCACCGTTCCAGATGCCGGTCTTTTGCCGAGAATATGTCCAAAACCGTTCTCGGTTGTGTTGACAAACACCCATGAAGTGATGGTCCACGCGTTCTGCAGGTACAGGCTATCGGAGTCTTGGATGATAACCCGATCATTGTTTCCGTTTAGGCTGAGTGCGGAACCACCGTCAGGGCCTTCGACCCATTGTCCGCCTTGAAGTTCACCGTGATTCTCGTTTCCAGACATATCGTTGATAGCAGTGCCTGCCCCTTCGTCAAGGAGCCAAATTCCGCGTGCGGTTTCAAGGTCGATCTCCGCGTAAGTTTGGACTGTGAAGGTTAAGCTAATGGTAATGATCGCGAAGCAAATTATAATGGCTTTCATTTTTTCTCCTTAAAGACCGGTTCGCTATAAACCGAACTGCTGTTTAAAACTAACAAACTACTGTTCTGAATTGACCGCCTGAATTAGGGCGATGATGTATCCGAACTGGAATGCCCATGCCTGTCGCACTCTACCAGAAACTCCCGGTGGTGCTGGGTCATCTGGATGTCCCGGTGCGTGGTCGGGCATCAGCATGTACGGATATTCGACATCTCGGAGGACCTGCGCAACTCTGTGCATGTCGAGGTGTCCCTCATCGGGCCAGACCTCTTGGAAATTGTGCAATCCGCCACGGATGTTCCGAAAGTGGATGTTGAAAAGTTTCTTCCGCTCGCCGAAATATTGGATAATTTCGTAGAATTCGGTGCCGGGATCATCTAAACCCTCCGACACTGTGCCACAGCAGAAGTTAAAACCGTGATACGGACTCTCTGCAATCTCGGCGTAACGTTTCATTCCGTCAAAGACGGGATAATTCCAGCGTTCAACGCCTCTTAAAATAGGTGCGGGTGGATCGTTGGGGTGGCATGCCATTTGAATCTTGTTTTCTTCAGCAACGGGGATTATCCGTTCGAGGAAGTATGCAATCCGATCAAACGCCTCTTCACGACTGACCTCACCTGCTTCTGAAAGCACTTCGTTATCGTATTTAGAGAAATCGAAGGTGCTGTAGCTTGAGCCGCCGCGTCCGAAGGTGCTCTCGGTTCGCTGATTTTGCAGGATGCAAAAGTTATAGTTCAAACCGCGTAAACCTGCCGCCGCAGCATTCTCAATTATCTTACAAACCGCATCGATATCCTCATCACGCTGCGGATCTTGTGCAAGCGTAATGCTCCTCGGCATTCCGATATGAATCATCTCAAGGCTGACACCGGCTTCCGCCGCTGTTTCCTTATGTCGAATCAGCGTTTCGGTTTCAGTGTCCTCGGGAGTGGTATCCATGTGTGTTACACCGTGCCGAGCGAGGAATGTCAACTCTTTCGGAGATGTACCGATGCCTTGAACACCGACGTGCATCTCCCCTTTTTTGCGGGGGTGTTTCTTGACTTTATCCATGGTTCTGTGCTCCTTCAACGATTAAATATCCTATATCGACTTTTGATGCATCAGAAAGGATTGGTGCATTATAGCATGCCTCAAAAATCGTGTCAATAAATTTTCTGGACGTGCGATCAGTTCTGTGCTATGCTAAATCCGCAGAATTTCATCAAGATTACATAACAGAGGAGATATGATAGCGATGGCTAACGAAGACTATACCTCGCGTGTACCGCATTATACGTTCGCAGACACATTGGAAGCGCAGGAAGCACAGTTGGAGACGAATCCGCTGATGCAACGGCTTAACGCTTATCGGAAAACATATCAAGGTGATCCGCACCGACCGATCTATCACTACATCAACCCGGAAGCGATGCTGAATGACCCAAACGGTCTCTGTTTCTGGCAGGGACGCTGGCATCTCTTCTATCAGGCGTATCCACCCGAAGATACACGTCAGCATTGGGGACATGCGATTAGTGATGACCTCATCCATTGGCGCGACCTTCCCTACGCGATTTACCCGAACCCGGAAAGATGCTGTTTTTCCGGTGCGACGCTTGTAGAGGAGGACCGCGTAATCGCTATGTATCACGGCACAGTGGTCGGTAATATGGTGGCAGTATCAAGCGACCCGTTGCTTTTAAATTGGGAGAAGGTATCTGGCAAAGCGGTGATCCCGGCGCAACATGCGGACGGCACGACCCCCGTCTACCGCGTCTTTGATCCGTGTATCTGGGAAAAAGATGGCATGTATTATTCTCTTTCCGGTGGCACGCTCCCGCACGGTCCCGGGGGCAAACCGATTCGAGCCAACTTTTTGCTCCGTTCAGCAGACTTAACGAACTGGGTCTATCTGCATCCGTTTGTTGAAGATGATATGTTTACATTGGTAGGTGATGACGGTGCGTGCCCGTATTTCTGGCCCATCGGCGACCGACATATACTCCTTTTCTTCAGCCACATGAGCGGCGGACAATATCTGCTCGGTGATTATGATACCGAGCGCGACAAGTTCGTCGTGACAGCAGGTGCGAAGAACAATTTCGGCGCAGCGTCGCCTGCGGGTGTCCATGCCCCCTCTGCAACGCCTGATGGGAACGGCGGACTTATTGTTATCTATAATATGAACCCCGCGAAGCCTACCAAAGGTTGGAACCAGATCATGACCCTGCCGCGTCGTTTGACACTCCTCTCCAGAGATGAAATCGGGATTGAACCTGCGGGTGATATTGAATCATTGCGGTATGAGCATCGGCATGTTGATGCGATGACACTCCCTGCCAACGAAGAGGTCGTGCTCGACGGTGTAAATGGTAATGCGATGGAGCTTGAACTCGAAATTGACACGAAATCGGCACCGATGGTTGAGTTGAACGTCCTCCGTTCACCGGAAAAAGAGGAGTTCACTCGTATCGCTTTCTTCAGAGAACGTGGCATGCGTAACCTGAATTCCGATGTTAACGTGCGTGATAGCTTGTTAACAATTGATTCATCGTATGCGTCAGTGGCATCAGATGTCCTTTCACGCGCCCCTGAAACCGGAGCAATCTCTATCGCACAAGATGAAACCCTCAAATTGCGAGTATTCGTTGACAAAAGTGTGGTAGAGGTGTTCGCTAACGGGAAGCAGTGCGTCGCAATGCGCGTCTATCCGGACAAAGAAGAGAGTGTCGGTGTGTCATTACGTTCGCAAGGGCAAGCGTGTGAACTCAAATCGTTGGATGCTTGGCAAATGAAGAACATCTATGAATAGACCTCAGGTGCCGAATGGATCAGTAGAATACGCCGCGGATCTTCATAATGTTAAAGAAGTTACACTCCACGGCACGGCAGACCTATCGTTTTGGGAGACGGTGCTGCACAAGGAAAACCTTTTTCCATACTACGAAGACGGTAGGGCAGTACTTCTGCTCAGCGCGATGGAGGCAAAATGGCGGGGATTCAGATTTAGGGAGTTTGTTATTGCTGTTGGGATTTGTCTTAATGAAAACGAAATGCGTTTGGACGGATACTATCTACCGCGCGCATTTAACGCCTCCAGATGCTTGACTTTCTCGGAAAGGGTGTTTTTTCGGACACCTTATTTTCGAGGCAACATCCGACTCGAAAACAGACTCCCTGCTTCCATTAGACTGCAGAACAGGACAGAGGTCCTCCTCCACGCGCGAATGTCTGTCCCGGGCACACCACCGGTAGTTGAATATTTGGAATGGGAAGGTCCCATTTTTCTGCCGAATAAGCGCGGTAAATTCTTCGCTGTGCTGGCGGGTGAAGCCGACATTTATCCATTTTCACCCGAAACAGATTGGTTTGAGATCAAACCATCTACGCGCCATCAAATTTTTCAGCAGCTTGTTGACAGCGATTTTGCTGGTAGCGTATGGAGTCTGAGAAGCAACTCCCGCCACGCAAGGTCAAAGACTTACAAAGGGGATGCCGAAGACGGGTAAATTGATGTGGCAGATATACTTGATCTGGCAAGAATTGAAATATCAAGTAGGTGAACAAGAAACAATTAAACAGGATTAACTTATGCTATATTTAACTGCTATTTTGGTAATTTCGATGATGTTTTTGTCCATTCAACTGACTGCGACAGCCCAAAGTGCCAATATTCCTGAACCTATACCTCCACCGACTACCGTGCGTGAAACTTTTAAACTGGATCCGTTTTACGTGCAGTGGATTGATGTAGAAGGGTTACCTGTTGTCGCATCGGCGAAGGTGAACCCTTATGCGCTGAAGGAAGCGGCATGGCTTATTCAGCAGATGGTCGGACATCGTCAGGATATATTGCAGGCACTCGGAAAAAATAACGTCCGTTTTGCTGTGATGGCATATAACGAACTGACAACCCAAATTCCTGAACACAGCGATCTACAACCCGGCTATTATTGGGATCGACGCGCACGCGGTTTGGGTTCCACGCCAGCAAGACCGGCTGTGAGTTGTGGTGAAGAAAATCTGCTTAATTATCAAGGCGACCCTTATTTTACTGAGAACATTCTTGTTCACGAGTTCGCGCATGCGATTCACCAGATGGGATTAAATACGGTGGATCCGAGTTTCGATGACCGTCTTAAGGTGCTATACGATGCTGCAGTCGAAAAAGGGTTGTGGGAAAATACCTACGCTATTACGAACAAGGCAGAGTACTGGGCTGAAGGCACACAGTCGTGGTTCGACACGAACCGGGCAAACGACGACCAACACAACCATGTTGACACCCGCGACAAGTTGAAAGAATACGACCCAGCACTTGCATCCCTGCTCACTGAGGTTTATGGCGATAAAGATTGGCGATACACGCAGGCGGTAACCCGTTTAAGCCGCTCACATCTTCAGGGGTTCAATCCAGAAGCGTCACCGAAGTTTGAATGGCCCGCCGAATTGATAGAGTTGCACGAATTTCATCAACAGTTGAAAGACCCGAACAGCGAAGGTGGTGACAGGTGGGTGGAATTGGAGAGACACAATCCGAGTTTGCTGCCGAATCTAAGATCAGGTGATAGTGGGACGGAAACTGCGATTATCTTTGTGAATCTCACCGAAGCCGAGATTGCGTACTATTGGGTAGATGGTGAGGGTAAAGAAAAGGACTATGGCAAAATAGCCGCTGGTGATTTTGTTAATCAGCATACTTATGCTGGACATATTTGGTTGGTCAAAGATGCTAATGAAAGTAACATCGCTGTATTCCGTGCTAAGAAAAAAACGGGACGTGCCCTTGTTGATTCGGAGTCACCGACTGAGGAAAAATCTAAGTGAATAAGGTTGTCCAGAAGGTTACTGCCTTTATCGTGCGCGAAAACAATGGTGTCAGAGAGTTACTTGTCTTTAAACATCCGACTGCGGGTGTTCAAATCCCTGCTGGCACTGTTGAAGCGGGTGAAGATATTGAAACTGCTGTGAAGAGAGAAGTTTATGAAGAAACAGGCTTACAGTTTGTAGAAATTGAAAACTATCTGGGCTGTTTTGAAAATGAGTTGGAAAATAACCAAAGGATCATAGCAGAAACGACGCAGGTTTATATTGAACCCAACTTAAATGCAATCCCCTATCGGCGGAAGCTGCCCAAAGGGCTTACCGTTGATTACCTTTCCGCACAGGGGGATTTCACACGCATTTCGTACATTGAGTATGAATATGACCAGTTTTACGAGCCTATCTGCGTTGATGCTAATATTACCGGATGGGTACCGAATGAAAACATAAGCACGCGAAAAAAGAGACATTTTTTCCACTTATCCACGCAAGAGGAAACAGCGGATGCATGGGAATTAAAGAGCGATCAAGGACACATTTTCAAGCCGTACTGGACACCGCTTTCGCCGAAACCCCAAATTATTCCACCACAAGACAAGTGGTTGGATTTTGTCTACGAGAGAATCTGAATTGTGGTAAAATAAATAGGAATAGGACGCGGTAACCTTGCCTTTACAGAATATTGGAACGGGGAGCAAGATAATTATGGAACGCATCAAACTAACTTCGTTAGGACAAATTCATGAAGCCGACATTTCCTTTGGAGATCTGACAGTATTCGTCGGTGAGCAAGCAAGTGGAAAGAGCATTCTGCTCCAACTTGTGAAGTTAATTTCGGACGCAGGCAATATTACGCAAACTCTCAAGAAGCACGGTTTTGATTGGCAAGGAAAAACTAAGGATTTTTTGTCACTCTATTTTGGTGGAGGGATGGAGTGTATTTGGGACCCCGCTGTAACAAAAATCACTATTGACGACGAAGCGTTTGAACTTGACAGAGTACTAACGAAAAAAGGCAGAAAAAGAACAGAATCTCTCTGCATGATACCAGCACAACGGGTGATGACACTCAAAGATGGATGGCCGCGTGCCTTTACAGACTATGCTATCGGTGACCCATACATTATTAAACAATTCAGTGAACAATTACGACTATTGGTGGAAATGAAATTAGTTCCCAGTGAAGATACTATTTTCCCGCAGGTGGGCCGCTTGAATAAAGTCGTCCGAGATGCAATTGGGGAAAGTATTTTTGGAGGGGCCAAAGTTAAATTGGATCGTTCTGGTTTACGTAAACGGATTGTCTTAGACATTGCGGGCAGCCAACTGCCGTTTATGGTTTGGTCTACTGGGCAGAGAGAATTTGTACCGCTTTTGATGGGATTGTACCAGTTAATGCCGTCAGGGGGCGCGGCAAAAAAAAATAACCTCAATTGGGTCATTATTGAAGAACCGGAAATGGGACTATATCCGAAAAGTATTACGGCTTTACTCATTATTCTTTTGGATTTGTTGAAGCGCGGCTACAAAATTATTATCTCTACGCATTCAGCACAAATACTTAACTTTGTGTGGGCGACACAATTGCTGGTCAAATGGAACGCGGGCTCAGCACCTTTGTTAAAATTATTAGATGTGAACGCGACACCTTTTTCCAAGGAACTGGCGAAAACAATACTTCAGGAAAAGAGATTCAAGACCTATTATTTTTCTAGTGATGCCAAGGTCAAGGATATTTCGACCTTGGATCCTGAAGATCCTGATGACGCTGTTGCGGATTTTGGGGGACTTACAGCATTTAGCACAAAGGTTTCCGAGGTTCTCTCTGAAGCTATACGGAGGGGAGAAGCTTGAATTTCGCTGATGCAGTTCAGGGGACGCCCGAAATTGCTGAGTGTCTGAAAAAGGGGTTACAGGCCTTAGGATCCAATAGCAATAAAGTAGAAGTACGCGTGACCAGGGACTTGAAAGGTAGTGTTGATATAGACAGTTGTCTCGTGAAATTGTATCCGAATGCTCCGCGTTGGGATTACATATTTGGCTATAGGGAGCAGGTTTACTACGTAGAGGTTCATCAGGGCCGGACGGGTGAAATAGATAACGTCATCGCAAAATTGGGATGGTTAAAGCGTTGGCGTAGACGTGCCTCAGAAAACCTTGAAGGTTTGGAAGATCAGAGTACCTATCATTGGATTGCCAGCGGAAGAGTCGATTCAGAATTTGCGAAAGATGATAAGTATCGCAGAAAATTGTTGAAAAACCGTATACTTGGTCCCGATTCTCTGTTGAGAGTGGATACTGTTCCATGAAAGTGTCACCACTTAAACTTCTTTCGTTTCATATAATTATCTTGGAGGAAACAAGATGACAACATATCGAGCAGGCGTAATCGGTTTAGGACGTATGGGAAGCACCTTTGACGACGAAATCACGCAAGGCGGTTCACTCTTTTTACCTTATTGCCACGGTCCAAGCTACTATTATGCACCGAATGTGGAATTGGTTGCAGGCGCAGATCTGCACGCCGAGCAGGGTGCGATTTTTGGGGAACGGTGGGGACTGGGTTCTGAGCATATCTACAGCGATTATCGTGAGATGCTGGAAAAGGAAAATCTGGACATCGTCAGTGTCTGCACGACAGCGCGAATTCGATCAACTATCGTTCAGGATGTGGCGCGTGCTGGTGTTAAGGCAATCTGGGCAGAAAAACCGATTTCGCTGAGTCTTGCTGAAGCAGATGAGATGGTGGAGACCTGCCGAGCAGAAGGTGTCGCGCTGGCGATCAACTGTGCGCGACGCTGGAATCCGTTCTTCAGCGAAGCTCGGAAACTCATTGACGAAGGCGAAATCGGAGATGTACTTCAGGTGACAGTCTATGCCCAGTGCGGACTCTCGCATAACGGCAGCCACGCCATCGATATTTTGCGCTATATGGCAGGCGGAAATGTGGAGTGGGTTTTCGGTGAGATGCAATCCGATGAAGCCGCCGCGGGTGAAAGTGACTTGCAGGGAAATGGCTATCTCGTTTTTGACAACGGGGTTCGTGCGTATCTGCGGAGTACATCGTGTGGCGCGGCACCGTGGGAGGTTGATGTCATCGGCACAACCGGACGTATCCGTTCTGTCAATAATGCCGAAACGTTTGAGTTGATTCGTATGATTCCGGGAGGTAGACGTGGACGCGGTGTGCCTGCACAGTGTCCGTTCCCGATCCCTGTGCGGATGCAAGGTATGGGCATCACAATCGTTGAAGATCTCATTAACGCCATTGAGAACGGGACTTCTCCAAAGTGTTCAGGCGAAGATGGACGCGAAGCGTTAGAGGTAGCCATCGCACTCCGAGAATCGCATCGCCGTGGTGGTGTAAAAATTGAACTGCCGATTGAAGACCGAAGCCTCCGCATTCTTTCTTCGGAGATCCAAGGCGACGATACACCCGCTCGGGTTCGACGGTTACAAGCGAGTCGATAAAAATCCGTGATGTGCTACAAAATTCCCGAAACAGTGAATTGCACAGACTGCTGTAGGCGCGATCTCTTGACCGCGACTACAGAGAATCGAGGTGAGGAAAATTACATGAAGCCAGCAGATTATGCTTTTTTTAAAGAAAATGGCTATGTTTCACTCGGTAAGATTCTGAGCGATACCGAGGTTGCGCATTTTGTTCATGTCTTTGACCGGGACCACACTGAAGTTGAAAATCATTGGTATCGTATTGGACATTACCAGACCCTGAATTGTGATGCACTTCTGACTTCACCTGAATTCGACAATGTGATTCGGCATCCGATTGTCATGGATTGCCTACACACACTGATGGGCAATGCCCTTTGCTTTTCAGAAATCTGTATCCGACACATGGCACCGTACGATGGTGAACTGCATCGCGGCTGGCATCGAGATGGCCCGAGGCACTGGCTTGAACATCCGTTGCGCATCGGGTTCATGCAGTTGATGCTGTATCTGACGGATGTTGATGAAACGACGCACTGTTTCTCTCTATCACCGGAATCGGTGGAAGCTGAGATTCTCGAAACAGACGCGCAGTTGGCGCGTGGCGGAATTGTCGATTTGTACGGTCCCGCTGGGACAGCCATACTGTTCAACATCGGGGTTTTACATACCGCTACGACCCGTCCCACTCACGCAGAACGCAAGACAGTGCAAGTCTATTACGGGCATCCGAACCGTCGGTATTTGAGCGAGGATTCGATCATACCTGTTGAACTTTGGCGAGATCATCCCGATCCAGAGGTGCGCGCTTTTTATGGTGTACTCAACAACAAGACGCGCGACTACCTTGAACGGACGGCTGCAACGGGTGAACTGCCGTTTGAGGACACTTTGGCACTTCTTCGCGAACTGGATGTCAAGCACCGCAAGCGACCGGAGTGAATTGGCGACGGTTTACGCGGTTTGAGGCTGTTATCGCCTAAAACTCTGAGTCCCTCAAGACTTCCGTTTGTACCGGATTTATGTAGCACTGATAATGCCCTTCGACATCTGCCGCCGGTGTAATACCTTCGTGGACATAGACTCCGAATCGCAGACGGAAACGGTCATCTTCGAGTTCGTCAGGCGGATGGTGGAGGATGCTCATCTGTTCCTGTACAGCGATTTCCCCGAAAAAACCCGGGTGTTCAGCGTTTTCTGGGTGATCAAACAGTGCGATACCGGACATTCCATCTCCCACTGTGCCGCCTAAATCGCACCACCGTGCGCGTTGATGATGCACCGCTGTTCTACCAATCTGTCCTTCAGAATTCTCAACGTGCCCTTGCTCCGGGATACCCATTGACGGATTCAAACGCGCCACAAAGAGGAATTGCCGATCACCGATGTCCAGCGGCGGTGTTGTTTCGTGCGTAATTTCCAGAAACCGCCGCGTATCGTCCGCATACCATACCCGGGCAGTCCGCGTTTCCGTCATGATCACTTCACCATCTCCCTTGACATGGATCAGGTCTTCGACAAATTCAGCGTAGATGTTCCCTTCAGTGATGCGGACAAAGCGTTGGTGCAACATCTTCCCGCAGGGACCATAAGGCGGTTCATCCCAATCAGACCAGATGTTCGCAGACCCACCTTCACCGTGCCCTCCATAGGCGAGGTAAAGCCCTGTGTGGTGCGGATGGTCCTCGCCGCCAGCCCCGCGAACCACAGTCCCGTGATTCCCGTTGATGGGCCAAAAGTAAGGCTTCCAGACACCGAGAAAGTTGTATCGTGCGAATAACGCGTCATCGGCAGAAATAAGCAGATGCGCGGGTTTCTGTTCGATTTGATAACGGGTTTTGGGTGGTGGCTCAGTGGTCTGTCGGATCGCGTAATGTACCGATGTCCGCACCGGCAGTTCGCCTGTCTGCCATGCCAGTTCACGTAGCGTTGGCTCGAATTGACATGGGACATCCTCGTCGGAGACACGACCGTCTGCATCAGCTATGGACATCGCAAGCCCTGAAATCCCTTCTTGCCAATCGGGAAAATAACGTTTCGGCTTGAAAGGCAAGCGGACGAGGTCATTGTGCCGCTTGACTGAACCCGCCTCAATTTTGATGATTACACTTCGATTTTGTGCCAATGGTTAACTCCTATTCACTTCACGGTGAAATTGTTCAATCTTTGAGCGCAAGTCGCACATCTCTTGCACGACGGACACATTTGATTGACGCAAGTCGTTTGAAAGTTATTTTACATTTCTACCAGCTCTGAATGAAGTCCTCTACCTCAAAATTTGCTGGCATATCGGTCAGTTGATAGCGCATCACGCGAGATGTTCTATCGGGGACAGATTGGGCGATCTCTGCCTCAATTTTTTCATATAGCGTCGAAAACCGTTGCCAGATACTTTCGGCATCCTCGGAGGAAAAACGATTTGCGAAATCCTCATAAAGATGAAAGTTGAGTCGGTGAGCAGAGATTGCACCGATACGTTCTTCAATCGAAAGTTTGCTGACTTCAGGGTCTTTGAGTGTGCGGACCTTGTCTGCAAGTTTTGAGAGGAATACGACTGCGACCATACGCTCTTCTTCGCCGGGGTGCAGCTTCACCAATCCATCTCGAAAACCCTCAGCATCCTTGTTACGGATGGCGTGGAAGGTTGCCTCGATTATATCGCTCTGTTGTTGATGGAGTCGAGAGAAATATTCAAATTGGGCGCGAGCCTCAGCGGAAAGATGTTGGGTGAACTCCAAACTCCAATAAAAATGATCAACGATTGGATACGAATCCCCACCGAAGGCGCGATAGCCGAGATGAACAGTCCGTCTCAATTTTGTGCTGTAGTTGCTGCCCCAATGCAAACCCATGTGGCTATAGACAACGCCATCGCCTGCTGAAAGTTCAATCGGAATCCCACCTGGCATCGGTTCCTGTGCACGGGCCAATAGGTGTTGGTGTTCCTCTGGCGTGTTTGGGCGACAATAACTTCTCGGCACGAGCCAGAACACGCTATCATCGTAAAGCGGGATATTCCATTGGACATAGCCTGGTCCGTTTTTAACATAATCCATCTGCATCCCCTTGAGCGGTGCCTGTACTGTTGGATCAATATCGCGATGCCAACTCGCGGGACCGTGGTCTTGCACCGGATTACACATCAGTGCCATCAGCGTTATCGCCGCGTCAGGTGCTCTCATGAGTTGCTGACTCACGCCAAATGTGTTTTCGTGCAGACAAAATTCAATGGTGTTAGCCGTCGCAGCGTCAACAACCTCATCAAAAAACACCCTCGGTTGTGCACTCGTTGTCCAAACGCCTCCCGGTTTTTCGTCTGGTTTTCGTTCTTTTTCCCAGACTATTTTTTGTTTCTCAACAAGAGTCTCAAAGCTCGTTCTCAACGCTTCCAACTGATCAGGTGGAACAACCTGTCGCAGCACGATATAGCCATCGTCAATGAGTTGTTGTGGATCTACTTTCATGGTCTGTTTCCTTAACGATGAGATTGCGCGGCTTTAATCCGCCCCCAGGTGAGACTTAACTTTCCAGTGGGTTCGACTGATAAGCCCTGTGACGCAAAGTTCTGCTTGATTTCTTCAAGCGTCAGCACTTTCTTATAGATACGCACTTCGTCTACTGCACCTATCAAGTACCCATCGGTATTACCATCTTGGGCGATGTACCAGTTCGTCTCACCGCCGCCTATATCGCCGATCATTGCCTCATCCGCTTTGACGAGGACACCATCGACATACATCTTTGCCTTATCGTCTTCGCGTGTTGCCACCACATGGTGCCATTTGCCATCGGCGTAATCTTCATCGGTTATCCATGCTTTTCTGACGTTGTCGGCTTGTTCGGTATAGTATCGAAGTTGCCCGGTGTTCTGATTAAAGCCGAGTCGAAAGAAATGATCAAAGAAATTCGTTTTATTTGTCAAGATGTATTGCCAACCGACGCGACTGTCAGGCGTTTTCAAAAACCAGGCTTCATACGATGCTGGATTCTCCCCGATTTTGAAAATGCTTGGCAGCTCCACACAATCCGGTTGTCCCCCAAAATCGAGTGCGTCCCCGAGATGGCCTTCGATGGATTTCGGTTGACCGACGATTGTTCCGTCCTTGCCGCCAACGATATCTTTGACCGTGTCACCGGCAATGTTGTTTTTATCAAGCGTGTAATAACTCACTAAGCCGTCTGTGACGACTTGAGCCTCCACCCGAATAATTAAGGTGAAACTACAGAGAAGGATAAAGCCGGTTTGAATAACGCGCCAATTTAAACGTTTCGGTTTCATGATCGCCTCCATTTTTCCAGTTCAGCGATACGATGTAAAAAATTAACAGATACCCTCTGAATCGCCTTTATCATACTTCAATTGCCGCCATAATGGCAAATTTAACGAAGATTGTCAATAAAAAAATGAAACTGATTTTTTTGTTGACTTGTGTGTCTAAAACTTGTATCCTCATAACAACTCATTAATATCATTAAATGCAGGGGATGAAAGTGTCCGAAGAGCGAGTACTTCAGATTAACGGGGTTCGGCTTTGGACAGCCGTTCAAGGCAAAGGCATACCGATGGTGCTTTGCCACGGCGGTCCCGGTGGCTATGATTATCTTGCTCCTATTGCCGATATGACCAACGTGGAAGTGGGCGTTCACAACCGGTGGGTCCCTATAATGTGTCCACATTTCCTGAATCAGGACACTATCCTTGGGTAGAGAAATCTGATGAAGTGAAGGTATCAATTAGGAGATTCATAGTAGATTTTACAATTAATGAGACAGTATAAACAAGCAGGATTTAGGAGAAAAAAATGGAACGCACTAAATGGATATATCCCTATGTCAATAGCACTGTGACACAGCAGATGAAACTCAAATTGGTTGTCACTATCCTATTCGTAGGCACATTTGTATCATTGTCATTTGTTGGTTGCGGGATATTTGTATCAGAGGGTGAATATGAAGCACCGCAGTTGCCAAAGTCTGAACTCGCCACTATCAAAATTGATACCGAAGGCGGATGGCTCCAACGGTATAATCTCATTGTACTTCGGATTGGTGGTAAAGTGGCCTTACGGGAGAAAATTAGATTTCACGAAGGAAGTTCTATTAACGAAGTTTTGGTTGCCCCAGGAAAGCATGATATGTCAATGTCGACTATACACAACGCTTTTGATGGGGACGCGCGGAGTACCGTTCAAACCACGTCAAGATTTTCTGCTGATGTAAAGGCTGGTGGCATTTATCTGTTGAAGGACGAAGGCGAATTGATTGATGCGGATACAGACAAAGTTGTCAGCAAATCGAAACTGTTCGGCGGCTCTTCATTTGATATGGAATAGGAGACAGTATGCTAATTCGCGGTGAAGATAGTGCCATTGATCTCCCCTCTACGCTAACGGAGGAGGAGAAATGGCATTACGATCTGTTTGGCTATTTAGTGCTTCGGCAGGTGGTGTCGCCAGTAGAAGTTGAACAGATGCTTGAGATTGCAAATAGATGGTTTGCGCAGCCTGAAGTCGTGCCTGAACCGGTGAATGTCACCCAAGATGAATATAGTGGCGTGCTGAATAATGTTCAGTACGGTGATCGGATTTTCGAGCGGTTATCGCTCAATGAAAAAGTGATGCGGATTGTAATGGGTCTGATGTGGAACCGCCCAAGGCTCTTCAATTGTGCCCTCGTCTTGCAGAAGCAGCGTCCTACCCCTGAAGGCGAAAAGGAGAGGCTTCATCGGGATACCAGCGGTTTTGACTTTCCTGATGGATTCCATAACCCACACAATGACTACCAGGCAGGAAACGGACAGATCTATAGCAATTATGTCAACACCGCTATAACGCTCGTTGATGTGCCACAGGATAACGGTTTCATGTGTATCCCCGGCACACATAAATCGCAGATCAAACTACCTACAACGATTGATATTGACAACGAGTGGGCACCTGCAATCACTTTTAAGTTAAAGGCAGGGGATTGCCTCATTTTTTCATCGCGATTGATGCACGGTGCAAAGTTTTGGAAAGAAGATTATCCGCGTCGCGTCGTTTTCAATCGGTATCAATTCAGTTTCTATTTCAATGAGAACTATAACCTACCCATAGAAGCACACCGCCACTGCATTTCTGACGATCAATACGAATTGGAATCAATCCAACGCAGCGAAAAGGGATTCGCTAAACGGATCCTCGAAAAGATGGAAAGAGGAGAAGAACTATGCTGACGCAGGAAGAGAAGTGGCACCTTGATCTACTCGGCTATTTTGTGGTGCGTAACGCCGTACCGAAAGCGGATGTCGAACTGATGAAAACGCAGATGTTCGAGTGGTACGAATGGGACGCGGACGATTTCAAGCCGCCTATGCGGATCAATGCGCCAGAAGGAAAACCGTGGTGGGTCTACAACATGCATTATGGGCATGAAGCGTTCCAACGGCTCATCTTGAACCCAGAAATCCTGCGTGTAGCGACTGCGTTGACGTGGAACTATCCGCGAGTTTTTGATGTCGTAGCGAATATCTGTTATCCCGCTGCAGATGGTTTGGAACTGCACGGCGGGCATAAAGGCTGGTTTAGAAGTCCGCATCACCAATACCAAGTTGCTAACGACGAAATCTTCGCAAGTTTCTTTAATCTCTCCGTTTCATTAGTAGATGTGCCGCCCGGCAACGGATTTGCCTGTATTCCCGGAAGCCATAAGTCTAACTTCCAGTATCCAGAACGCATTACCATGGACGACCCGCCGCCGATGGTCCACAATGTTCCGGTGAACGCTGGCGACTTCATCGTGTTTCTGCCAAACACGCGGCACGCCGGACGACGGTGGAATCATGAAGATTATCCACGAATGACGGTGTTCTTGCGTTGGGTCTACGCGAAACAGTTTCACCACGTCGATTCGTCTCGATGGTTTCCGTTTGACGCGCATAAATGCGAAATTCCAGAGGCACTTCATGAACTTGAGAGCCGTGACCACGGACAGCGGAAAGCGTTGAATGAACTTATAGGCCGGTTTAAAGTGGATGCCCCTGAATAGGGAACTCCACCGAACAGCATTTGAAAAAAGCGTTGACGCGAAGTCGGAGAATTGGTAAGATGCACAAAGAAATTATTCTTCGTTTTACTGTATTGGAGAGATAGATGGCAGGCCCGACAAACCGAGAAGTGATTGCCCAGTGGCGCGATGAACCCGCTCCATTGCTGTCATTGCTACATGTCTTCCACGACCGAGATGGGTTTATTTCAGAGGCAGTCCTTCGCGACATCGCAGTCGGACTTCGGATCCCACTTGCCGAACTCTTTGGCACCGTAACATTTTATCACCATTTTGCGCGTGAAGCACCAGGACAGAGCGCACCGCGCGTCTGCACGGGACCCGTCTGCCGGTTACAAGGTGGTTTGGAAATCCTTGAGGCACTCAGCGATGAAGGCGCGACCCCGATGCCTTGTGCTGGAAGATGTGATGATTGTGTGCCGGTGCTAAGAGGGCATCAGGTATTCGTCGGGAAACAAGTTGATGACCTCTCTGTCCAATCCTCTCCTTTACCACCACCATATCCGGGTCATGGTGAAGAATGTATCTTCGCCGAGATTCGCGAACCGGAACGCAGAACGCTAACAGGTTATGAGCGCACCGGCGGCTATGAAGCGTTAAGGCGTGCAGTAACAACGCTCACACCGACAGATATAATTGAAACACTCAAGGAGAGCCAACTCGCGGGCAGAGGTGGTGCCGGATTTCCAACAGGCATGAAATGGGAATCGGTTTTGAATGCCCCGGGTGAACCGAAAACAATCGTCTGCAACGCAGATGAAGGTGAACCCGGGTGTTTCAAAGATCGGGTTATTCTCGATTACGCGCCACACGCTGCGATTGAAGGGATGACACTCGCCGCCTACGCGACGGGGGCAACACGCGGCTTTATCTATCTCCGATATGAATACCCAGAGACCTTAAAAATACTCGATCAGGCACTTGCGGAGTCAGAAGCAGCGGGATTGCTTGGCGATGGCATTCTGGGTGGAGACTTTAATTTTCACATCTATATCCGACGCGGTGCGGGTGCTTACGTCTGCGGTGAGGAAGGATCGCTATTGAACAGCCTTGAAGGGAAGCATCCGTTTCCGAGGAATCGTCCGCCTTATCCAGTAACACACGGGTTTGAGAGCTTGCCCACCGCTGTAAACAATGTGGAGACACTCGCTGCTGCTGTTCAAATCTTACGACACGGTGCGGAATGGTATAAAAACCTCAGTTATGACGCAAACTTAGCAGGCACAAAGATTATTAGCCTCTCCGGCGACATCCAGCGACCGGGGAATTACGAGGTGCCGTTCGGACTGCCATTGAAGACGCTTCTCTACGAATGGGCAGGTGGCGCGCCAGAAGGACGCGAGATTCAAGCAATTACGACGGCAGGGTTATCTGGTGGGTTTATCGCTGGAGATGACTTAGATATTACTATTGATGAACCGAGTTTCCAAAAGGTGGGTGCAATGCTGGGTGCCGCAGGCATCATGGTTTTCGACGACACGCGAGATATGCTCGATGTTGCCCGCAATGCCATGGAATTTTTTGCTGAGGAATCTTGCGGAAAATGTTTTCCCTGTCGTATCGGGACACAGCGACTGACAGAACTTTTGTCCGCGCCGTTGGCCCCGAATTCGGAAGCACTCATCTCGGAGATTGGAGCCGTCATGAGAGCAACAAGTGCTTGCGGACTCGGTACCGCTGCACCAAATATTACAGACAGTCTGATGCGCTACTTTTAAAAAAGCATGTGGACTCGCGGGTTTATACTTCTTTGCGCTATTGTATTTGTTGTCGGTTTGGTGACGGGACCGGTACATATGCTGTTTCCA
>JAJEGI010000168.1 GCA_022819945.1 Candidatus Poribacteria bacterium | reverse complement strand
ATTTCGTGCAACTATGTGCCACCGTATGCCCTATTTTGTGCAACGCTTTATACGTGTTGTATAAAGCGTCCTATCCGCGCGATGGTGCTTGAATCGGCACGAAATTTGCTACACGAAACTGAACAAAACCGGCAAGCGTGTCTCATAAGTAACGCCTACTGATAACTGATGGCTATTCCTATGAGAACCGCGCTTGACATATTTTGAAAGTCTTGTTAACATACTTGGCATCAATATTTGGCAAGGAGAAGAAACATGAAGAAGTTCATAATCGCAGAAATCTGTGTGCTGATTGCACTCGTTGGTGGATTTTGGCTCGGACGTGTCACCGGAAACAACACCAGCTACGAACATTACTACGACAACGCAGACAAAGCGTGGACGGCGGTAAAGCAAATCGATGAGCCACCAGTAGAACTGGATAGTCCGGAAAAAAACCGTTTGCGCGAAGTCCGAGCTGCATACCGAGAGGTCTTCGAGAACTATCCTGATAGCATGTGGGCAGATGATGCGATCTATCAACTCGCCTCACGTCTGCCACGCACCGATGAGGAGGCATTCGCACTCTTCCGACGACTCATCAATAATTACCCTGACAGTGAGTGGGCAGACGATTCAATGTACGCTATCGCTTTTGCTTCTTATAAAATTGCAGAGGATCTAAAGAAGACTGGTACACTTGAATCCCTTGACGCGTACTACGACCGCGCCATCGCGCTTTACAACCAATTAATAGCAACATACCCCGGCAGTGAACTGTCAGACCAAGCGCAGTTTAATACAGCGATGTGCTACTATGGGAAAGGTGAATTGAACCTCGCGCTCTCAACGTTTGACGCACTTCGAGAACCGTTCAGCGATAATCCAATCCTCTATCAGATTTTATATGTTACTGGCGAAATCTATCTCAACATGCAGGATTACGAAAACGCACGCGTGGAGTTCACAAACGTCGTCGATTCGGGGGATCCTGATCTTGCACCCTTGGCGAGTTTTGGGATCCCGCAGGCTTATCTCGCTGAAGGGAAATACCAAGAGGCACTTGAAGGCTACCAAAAGGTTATTGACCTCTATCCGGACACCAAAGTCGGGCAGGATGCATACTTCTACATGGGATGGGCTTATGGAAGGCTTGAGAAGTACGATGAAGCCATCGCCCAACTTGAGAAGGGAATTGAACTGTTCCCACGCAACGAAAATGCCGCCAGTTCACAAATCTACATCGCACGCATCGCACTTGTAAGTAAGGATATAGCGACTGCTGTTGATGCATTTCAAAAAGTGGCGGATAATGCTACCTACGATTATGACACGCGACGGATGGCACAATATTCGGTCGGTAAAGCTTATGAGGACAATAGTGAAACGGATTTAGCAGTAGCAGCGTATCAGAAACTGCTCACAGAATTTCCAGAACCGCATCGGGAGGCAACGCACCCCTCGAATAATATCAACGAAAATTATATACAGACGCTACGGAGCACAGGACTCTAACGCCTGTCCGAGGTCAGCAAGAATATCTTCAACGTCCTCTAACCCAACGGAGATTCTCACTAAACCGTCTGTGATGCCGATCTGCTGACGGATCTCTGCTGGAACATGTGAGTGCGTTGTTGATGCCGGATGGCAGATGAGGGTTCGTACGTCTCCTAAACTGACCGCAAGCGCGCAACGTTGGAGCCGATCGACAAGGTGTTCACCCGCAGAGCGTCCACCTTTCAATTCCAGCGTTATCATGCCCCCGAAAGCATCCATTTGATGCTTGGCAAGTTCATATTGGGGGTGACTCGGCAAACCGGGGTAACGGACCCACGCTACCCCTGGATGGGCTTCGAGAAACGCTGCCACTTGCACCGCATTTTCGCAGTGTCGCGCAAATCGCAGCGGCAGCGTCGTGATCCCTTGTAATGTTAACCACGCATTAAACGGACTAATAACTGCCCCGAAGTTACGCAACGCGCCTTCTTTCGCGCGTGTAACGAATGCCTTCTGCCCGACAATCGCACCAGCAATCACTGCACCGGTGCCACTCAAATATTTCGTCATGCTGTGGACAACAACATCGATACCGAGCGTAATCGGTTGCTGCCCGCACGGTGTCGCGAATGTGTTATCAATGATTGAGGTCACATCGTGCGCTTTTGCAATCTCGGCAGATGTCCGCAAATCTATCAGTTTAAGGAGCGGATTCGTTGGGCTTTCAAGATAGAGCACCTTCGTATCAGTTCTGATGGCGCGTTCAATTTGTGAGGGGTCAGTGGCATCGACGAATGTTGTTTCAATTCCGAAGCGTGGGAGTTCTTCACTGAGGGTTTGGAATGTCGCGGAATAGAGGTTTTCCATGGCGACGACGTGGCCACCGTCGGCTAAAGCGGTAAGCAGTGCGGTACTCACCGCTCCCATCCCTGACGCTGTCGCAAGTGCAGCTTCGCCTGCCTCAAGCACAGCAAGTTTCGTTTCTAATACCTCTTGGGTCGGATTACCCCAACGCGTATACACATAACCGCTCTCTTCGTCTCGGAACGCTTCCGCACATTCCGCGGCTGTTGTGAAACGAAAAGTACTGTTCTGATAGATAGGCGGCAGCAGCGGGATCCCACTTTTTTCCGTCGGAGCCGACTGTCTTTCACCCGCATGGATGGCTTCGGTGGCTTTTCCTAATTTTTTTTCTGAGGTCATTTAAAACTCCAAGATGTCTGTTAAATAAGACTTACGCAATTTGCTGATGAGAACCTACGGCCCGCACGCCGCTGGCGAGGTTTAAAACCTCGCCAGCAAAGGACACTGCGTAAGTCCTGTTAAAATGATCTTGTGGAGAAAGCATTTACTTAAACTTTTCGATATCGTGCCCCTCAAGTGCTAACAATTGTCGTTTCCGTTCCAATCCACCGCCGTACCCACCAAGCGCACCATTGCTTCTGATGACACGATGGCACGGTCTAAGGATAGCAACAGGGTTCGCACCAACGGCGTTGCCGACCGCACGAACAGCCTTCGGTTTCCCGATCTGTTCCGCAATCCATTGATAACTCTGCACCTCTCCATAAGGAATCTGTTGGATGATGTGCCAGACTTCCTTTTGAAAAGGGGTTCCCGTATCTACTTGGATCGGGATTTCACAGACATTAATCGGTTCACTGGCAAAATAACGGGCAAGCAACTCCCGCACACGTGTCAGCACAGGATACTGTCTATAGAGGTGTTCGGCATCATCGAATGGAAAATGCTCGGTAAAAAAAACGTGTGAAACCTTGTGCTGATCGGCAGCTACTATGTTTATACACCCCATTGGCGACGCATAGGAAATAGCCCCAGCCTCAAGGCAATCTAATTTACTATAAGATTGAACATCGGCAGACGGATCCTTTGAGACGCCTTCAAGAACTTTTTTGAATGAATTCATTTATATTTTTAATTTGACCTTGAATCTATTATAGGATATGCTATATCGCAAACTATGGCTATATTTGAAACGTCTGAACAACTCTATAGTTATATCAGTGAACTGTTTGCAGAAATTGCAACGTTACCAGAAGCACAAGAGACCCTGAAATCCTTGACGCTGAGCGTCCAGTTTAACTATACCGCGCCGGAGTGTACGATGACGCTGGCTGCAGCAAATGGCGAGTATAGTATCGTCTGTGGTGTACCGGATAACGCTAATCCAGACGTTGAACTCACTATGACAGGCGATGTCGCCTACAGATTTTGGACAGGCGAACTCAACGTTATGGGTGCCATTACAACACGCGAGATTGGCATCAACGGCTCCCTCGGCAAGGTAATGCGTCTTGCACCGCTGATTAAAACTGCTGTTCGCTATAACCGCGAACGAGAAACCGGTTGCGATTCATGACAGACAAGGAGGCTGCAATGGAAACCGATAATTTATTAGAAACCGTCGAACCTTATGTTACGCAGTTGCGAGAAGAAGGCTGGTGCATCTTGGAAAACGCTATTCCTGCGGATGTCGTTGACGAGGTCCGTGAAGAGGTCGAAACCTCAGAAGCAGACTATAATGAATTCAGCAAAGCGCACGGCAGATGGGAACGGAATGTTATCAGTTTCATGCCAAAGTTTGCTGCACACCTCGCGAACGATCGACTCCTCGCTACCATCTGCCAACTATTAGGCCCCCAGGTCCGTATCTCGCAGACTGAGTATAAGATTCGTCCGCCACATTATGAATTAGTGCGTGCTTACCACTCCGATTTTCCCTACGACTTGAACCAAAAATGGCACATCACGCAACCGTTCCCGAGTGCTGTCATCGGTATTACGACCCTCTGGATGCTCTCTGAATTTACCACCGAAAACGGCGGCACCTGGATTGTGCCTAAGACACATGTAGACCTTCGCAACCCCAGAGGCAAAGAGGACGGTATCGGCGACCGAAACCCACTTGACGGTGAAATGCAAGCCACGGGAAGTCCCGGCAGTGTCCTGATCATGGATAGCCGGATTTGGCACTCCAACGCAGAAAACCCGAGTGCCGGCAAACGGACAGCTGTCGTTGTCAGATACGCACCCTGGTGGCTCAATTTAGAACTCTTCGGTGTCAATACTGCCACAATTCCAGGTGAAATGTTTGATAATTTACCCGATGATGTCAAAGTTCTCTACGAGCACCGCGCAGAAAACCGCGAACCAACCGTCTGGATTTAAAAGAAATAGGCACGCTCTGTGTGCCGCAACAAAAGGAAATCTCTTATGTCAACAACACTCGTACACATCGGGGTCCGCACGACCGATCTGGAGAAGAGCATCCGTTTCTGGCGCGACGCGCTCGGATTACGCGTCTTCTCAACGATGAACGGTTGCTACGATCTCACCGATGGTTATCACAATTTCCGTGTATTTCAACACCGTGGCCCCGAACGTCCGGAACACGTCGGCGGAATGTTAGACTATCTCCACATCGGTGTCCGGGTCCCAAATTTACGAGAAGCCGCACAACGGTGTGAAAACCTCGGCTTTGAGATCACTTGGGAAGGCTTAGACGGCAGTAAACCTTACGACCCGAATTCGGACGAACTGCCTTCAGTCGCTTTCAAAGTGGAAGACCCGGACGGGATCGTCGTCGATATTACCGAGCAAGACGATCAGTGGCCCGGTGTCGATATCCAAAGCAAAGCCTAAGATCTAATCTCTCCAAGAGGCGCGGTTTCAGACCGCGCCACCTACCCAATTTTATTCATCACCACCCAACACACCCAGCCGTATCAGGTAATAGACCAGTGTGAGGACGCTTGTCACTGCTGCAGCGAGGTAGGTTAAAAATGCCGCGTTCAGCACCTTACTCGCGTGTCGATTCTCTTCCGGCGAGAGCATTCCCGCTGCATCCATGGCGACTTTCGCACGTCTGCTGGCATCCCATTCAACCGGAAGCGTTATCAGCGAAAAAACGACACCCACTGAAAATAGGCATACACCCAGGAATATCAAACCTGAGAACTGGAGCAGAAATCCGCCTATCAGCAAAATATACGCAAAGGTTGAACTGAAATTCGTCGCAGGAACAAGTGCAGTCCGCAGACTTAACATGCCGTAACCCTGCGCATCTTGCATGGCATGTCCCGCTTCATGGCAGGCAACCCCTATTGCAGAGAGCGACTGACTCGAATAGACATCCTCAGACAATCGTAGTGCCTTCTTAGACGGATCGTAGTGATCGCTTAACCATCCCCCTGAACGTTCAATCCGGACACCGCTCACACCATGCCTTTTAAGCATCAGTTCGGCAGCCTGTGCCCCAGTGAGTCCGCTGCGCGACCCGACTCGCGAGTATTTTGAGAATGTCGATTTTGTGCGAAATGTTGCATATAAGGACAGTGCAAGTCCCGGTGCTATAATTATAATATACAATGGGTCAATCAAACCTAAAAGCATGATAAACACCTCCAAATTCTGCAGGACTTACGCTTTTTTCATGATAACGGACCTATTACGTACTGCAGGCGGGGTTTGAAACCCTGAAGAAACCCCCAAGCAAAAACCCTGCAAAGGCGGCTGCGTAAGTTCTATTATGTTTTTGTTGCTGTCGTTAAATATCTGTTAGGTTAAGGAAATTATACGAGATATTTCCCTGAAATTCAAATCATTTTAACTTTTCGCTGTAGGAGCGACCTCTGGTCGCGATGCTATCGTCCTTAATTTGACGCTGCTCCAATACCGTGCTATACTTTGAGACAAAAACGTGCCTAACCCTTATAGTAGAATCCGAAAATATGTTTACACTTCGCGGTAGTACCCCACATTGCTCCTTCGTAGGGGCTGGGTCACCCAGCCCCTACGAGTTATTGTGTGTGCAAGTAATTATCGGGTTTACTATAAAAATGAGGAAATATAGATGCTTAAAATAATTGATACACACCAACACCTCTGGGATACCTCTAATTTAGAATACCCGTGGCTCGAAGGTTTTGATCTGTTGGGAAAGCGGTATACAGCGGAAGATTATCGTGAAGCCGTCGGCGACCTGAACGTCATCAAATCCGTCCATGTTGAGGGAGATCCCGCTGAAGCGGAAGTCGTCAATGAGGTCGAGTGGTTAACAGAAATCGCTGAGACAGATGGCATGATAGGCGCAATCGCTGCAGCAGCACCGTTAGAAAAACCGAACGCCGAGGCTATCTTGGAGCAGCTCGTGGGATTCGCACTTGTCGTAGGGGTACGTCGGATGGCGTGGCACCACCCTGACCCACAGTTCTATGCCACGCCTGAACTGATTAACGGCGTGAAATTGCTGACAAAATTTGATCTCTCGTTTGAACTCTGTGCCAACAGCATCCAGCTGCCAGCAGCAATCGAGTTAGTCAAAGCGACACCAGACGTGCGGCACGCGCTGAATCACTGCGGCGGACCGGACATAAAAGGTGATCAATTTGAGCCGTGGGCATCGCATATCCGCGAACTCGCCGCTTTCGAGAACGTCCACTGCAAAGTATCCGGGATCGTAACGACCGCAAGCGAGAATTGGACGCGCGAGGAACTCAAGCCGTATATCCGACATCTGATAGACACATTCGGCTATGAGCGATTAATGTTCGGGAGTGACTGGCCCGTGTGCACCTTGGCGGCGACATATCAAGAATGGGTGGACGTACTCCTATGGGCTGTCGAAGGTGCCTCGGATGCAGAGAGAAACAGCCTCTTCCACGAAAACGCTTCGGAATTCTATTCGGTATAGAATAACATCCACAACTCGGTAGGTTCGGTTTCCTAACCGCCTCGGTCCCCCGGGCCCGGTAGGTTCGGTTTCCTAACCGAACCGGATCTTAGGCAGAAACCTTGCATATCCCAAAACTGCTCTTTAGTCCTGTAGGGACGATATGTTTATAGCAGCTATGGTTTGGTTTCCTAACCGTACCGGATCCACAACCATCGAAAACAATTCTAAGGAAATATTATGCCAAACCAACACGAAACGACAATTACAAATCACTTGGTGAACATCCTGCGAAACATGCGTCACGGATGGGAAGTTGAAACAGCAGTTCATGCTTTCATCAAAGGCAACAGTGAACTTGATGCTATTGTTGTTGAGCGCGGCAGAGAACCCGTCGGGATTGAAGCAAAATACGCTACCACCACCAACGCCAAAAATCTCATAGCACAAGCAGAGACAAGACTTATGCTTGAACTTGAAACCGAATACCACGTCGTTGGAAAAACCCTCAATAATGTCATGGCAATCCTATATCCTGATCGGTTTAAGACGATGGCGGGAGCGGATATCAATCCAACACTCCGTACAGCAGACGACCTCCAATACAAACTTGTCAATACTGTCGGCGATACCGTTGCACACTTTCCAACAAATGGATGGGCAGTCGGCACCGTAGGCGACATCGCAAATGCGCTCCACATCGGTGCAATGCCGAACTCTCATCTTGAAAATGCTGCAGAGCAGATGGAGAAAAGTATCAACAAGGCAGCTTACCTACTCGAAGATGCAATCGTTGATCATCCTGCTATCGCCAAGAAAATTGAGACGATTCTGCACCAAGAGGTCTTCTCTAAAACGGAAGGTAACACAGAAGAAAAACCGAACATACAGACCCTTCGCATGGCAGCATTGATTATCACCGATGCGTTCGTCTTCCAGAGTTCCCTCGCTGGCAAAATAGAAATGGAATCTGTCCGTTCACTCCGCCAACTTCTGCCTACGATTGACTATGCCGATGTTATCAAAGACTGGAACACAATTCTCAAGGTCAATTACCGTCCGATCTTTGGAGATGCCCGTAATCTCGTTGAAGCACTCGCCACCGATGATAGACTGGTCGAACCTATTTTAACCCTCTTGTGCAAGGCTGCGAAAGACCTTGTTGATACTGGCATCGCGCAAATCCATGAACTTGCCGGTATCGTGTTCCAAAAGCTAATCACCGATAGAAAATACGTTAAAGCGAACTACACGCTCCCAGAAAGCGCGGTCCTGTTATCAACCCTTGTGATGCCTGAACTGCCGAAGGGCAAACTCCCAAAAGTAGCGGACTTCGCTTGTGGGACGGGCGCACTCCTCAATGGTGTCTACCAACGTATTTTGTCACTGTATGAGCAATCTGGCGGAAACGGCAGAAACATTCACCAAAAGATGCTTAAGGAAAATATTGGCGGCGCAGATATTATGCCGAATGCCACACACTTGACAGCTGCTGCTCTCGCCAGCACGTATACAGATATCAAACTCGCGGATACCCGCATTCTGACTGCACCCTACGGGCTTATGAAGGACGGTAGTTATGCGATAGGTTCATTGGAATTGCTTGATGACATGAAACTATTTGATATGGATGCTAAACAGATTGGAGGCAAAGAGAACATAGTAGTTAAATTCCAACAAGCTTTCCAACACTTTGAATTTGATATTGTTATACAGAATCCTCCGTTTACTAGAGGGGGATCAGATAGCAACACTGATGTACCGAAATCCACATTCCAAGGTAGTGACCGCCCTGAGGAAGAACAGAGAATGATGCAGGCAGCACTGAAGCTTAAAGACAGAAGAGTATCCGATGGAATTGCTGACTTTGCTCCCAATTTTGTTGACCTTGCGGACAAGAAACTTAAGCGTGGCGGGACGATGGGATTCATTCTATTATTGACAGTATTAAGATCACCTATTACACAAAAAATTAGAGATATGTGGGCAACCGAATATCACAATGTTGTCGTAATAACTATGGCGCAAGCAGAGGCTGCAGATTGTGCGTTCTCTGCAGACACAAAAAAGGCGGAATGCATCGTCGTTGCGACAAAGGGTGTAAGAGAAAACACTGGACGCGGTAAATTCGTCTGTTTGAATCACAGACCTCAAAGTCCACTTGAAGCTATGGAAATCGCAAATCAGATCTCCAAGAGCAGTGGCACGCGGAAACTCGAAGATGCCCCGAGTGGTGGAGATATTGTTAGCGTCGGTAACGTGAAGAGTGGCCAAATGCTAGACTGCCCTATCAAAGCTGGTGTTGCATGGGTTGCAACGCGGGCGCGCTCGATGGCATTGCTACAGAGTGCACATAAACTCAAGACCGGATCCCTGCATCTTCCTATGGAAAGAGAACCTATCCCTGTTGATATTTGTCAAGTGCAACATATAGCACAAGTTGGCTCAGCAGATTTGTACAGAAAAAAGAACGGTCCGTTTATCCTCGTAGAGGGCTATGAACCGAACAGTGATGGCTATCCCGCGCTCTGGAAAGTTAACGCTCCTTTGCAGCGAGCGATGATGGCTGAACCAAATGCGACCGCGATTCCTCGTTCAGATGAGAACGCGACCGTTAAGCGGGCTTTAGATTGCAACAGTAAGACCCACTACCACATCAATATGAGATTCACCTCAAACTCTATGCTTTCTTCCTTCACTGAGGAACCATCTATTGGAATACGTTCAATGATAAACGTTTTGCTCAATGATCCGCGACATGAAATTGCGTGGACGCTTTGGTGCAACTCAACGCTAGGATTTTTCTGCCACTGGTTGCACAGCAGTAAACAAGATATGGGACGTGGCACACTACGTCAGCAGACGTTAGAGACGCTACCGACGCTGGATGTCCGTAGACTCTCTGACAAACAATTAACGAATGCTGATGCCCTCTTTGAACGTCTTAAATATAAACGAATGTTGCCAGTCAATGAGTGTGCTTATGACTTCATGCGCGAGGAATTAGATCGTTGTCTACTGACTGAAGTGTTAGGAATTACGAGCGACAACGTGCTTAAATCTATGCGGACGCTGCGCGAGATGCTCTGCGCTGAGCCGAGCATCCACGGAGGGAAACAGGATAAATGCAATCTTGACGCAGAATTGGTGAAGATGAAATTAAAGGGCATCCCTTTTCCGAGTTGGTATCTTGACTAATTCCAGAAATACCGGGTTGGTCAGAAACGGGGACTATCAAAAGGAAGATAGAATGGATATAGCAACGCTAATTATTGGAATCGTAGGGCTAATTATTGCAGTAATTGCGTTACCTAAAGAAAAACCTAAGGAAAAATGGAAATGGATTGTTGGCTTGCCTAAAGGTTTAGTAACCAAGATAAGGGACTGGCTTAATAGGCGTAAATGTTTGTACACTACAAAGATTTATCTTGCAGAAAGTAAGCAAGCCAACTAACGTGCTTATGTATATATTGGAAAAAAAAAAGGAAATTGCTGCTGGACATCCGCTGGAAATTCTCAGAATGGTTTGACGTAATACGAATAAAGGTAAAAAAAATAGAGGATACTCAACCCAAAACTGTTGATCCATGTAAGCTTGGGGTGATTCAGATATTGGCTGTTTTTCGCGCTCAAAGTCACAAATGGGAAAAGGTCCCTCGTCCATATTGCGAAGAAACACGTTGGGTAACTCCTCAGGATGGTATCTTTCCCGAGGCTCAACTTTCTATTTATGATCCTGATACACGAGAACCACAGTATGAAAAATATCACGATTGGCATAAACCGGTAATTTACTTACTCCCGCATCCATCGCCTCTATGCCAAAACGTGAAGGCAAAATTAAAAGATTTAAAAAAGGAATATAAACTTTCCTTTATTCCTCCTCGCGATAGGTATGAAATTTGGGGAGGTGGAGCTTATTGGAAATGGGATCGAAGAGAATTATAAGAATCAAATTTCGGGATTATTTTGTAGCTCGGAAGAGGCCAGTATGCTTTTAAGGAGATCTGGACATGACTGAGAATTTCAAGAACGATTCTGAGAAAAACGAAGGTGTTCTACAACTCATTAACAACTCTAGCGAGATTGTTAGTAGTGCTGTTGTCGGTGTGGCAGCAGGTTTGCTGACTGGAGATCCAGCCGTAGCAACTATTTTTGGTGCTGGTGGCAAGGCAGTTGAAATTGGGTTCAAAATGATTGGAAATGAAATTTCCGAGCGAATGAGTGGACCGCGGGAAAAGGTCCGAGCGGGTGCAGCTATTAGTTTTGCGATAGCGGGTATTAGCAAACGTCTGAAAAACGGTGAAAGTCTCCGTGAGGATGGTTTTTTCGATAAGAACCATACAAAAAGATCAAACTGCGATGAAGTACTAGAAAATGTGGTATTAAAGGCACAAAGGGAGCCAGAAGAAAAGAAAATCCCTTATATATCAAGTATTTATGCAAATACCGCTTTTGAAGCAGAAATTAGTGCAGACTTAAGTCACAAAATCATAAAGTCTGCTGAGCAACTTACCTACCAGCAACTTTGTATTCTGAGCATGGTGGGCAGGAGAGAAAATGACGAAGATGCACTTGGAGATTTTCAACCTAATCCTCAACTTAACCATCCATTAGAACTATCAAAATTACTACATGATTGCTTTGAACTTGTTACGAATGGATATATTCAGGGTGGACTTACATTAACTTTCGGTGGACGATTACCACAGTATGAAACCCTTAACGCTAAGAGTTTATACCTTGAGAATATAGGAATTGCTCTTTTCAGGTTAATGAACCTTCAGAATATACCTGGTGACGATATAATCCCTATAGCCAAACTATTGCATTGGGAGAAAAGCATTTCGCCTGAGAGCGGGGAGGTGTCGTGGAGTCCTAAAATTTGATTTCATTAGGGTGTTATGCACATGCCGCCCCTACAGGGCTAAAGAAGGAAAGAGAACATTTTTCTATAAACATATCGTCCCTACGGGACTAAAGAGCAGTCAGTATAAAATTCACCTCTTCTAATCCGCGCAATCCGCGATTTGCGGCGTACTCGTCCAAATGCGACGTGCATTCAGAAAAAAGAAATTGTACCTACCGCGAATAGCAATCAGCTGTCAGCAAGAGCACCTTGTGGCAGTTACGTTCCTTTTGCGTACCACATACTGACAGCCGAGTGCTGAAAGCCGAAAGCCATTGCCAACAACTATTGAACCGTAATCAACACAGGTTCAACGCCTTGTGTCTCTTGAACGTGTTGCTTGAGATCCGCCGCTTCAGCACGTTTATTGAACTCGCCAATCGTTACCCGATGCATCGTTCTCCCTTCGACGACAGCCGTGTATATCTGCACCTTCTCGTCTGGATACATCCACTGCAAATTCTCAGCCATCATTTCGGCGTTACGAGATTCCGCAAAAGAGCCAACCATCAACGTTAGCCTCGCTGTCGGTGTTACCGATGCCGTTGCCGTCGGTGCGACTGTCGGCTCGTTATCAATACCGAGTTGTAGTTCCGCTTGTTGTGTACTCTGATTGCCAGCGATGTCTTGGACATGCAACTTACAAGTATAAGTCGCGGCTGGCTGCGCTTGCACCTTGCTTAAAGCAATCTCGGCTGGCGGTGAACCGTCCCCTTCTACCTGCTCGATGAGTGTATCGCCAGCATCGAAAACTTCAAGTTTCCAATGTGTGAGCGGACTCATGTCCAACGTCTTTACACCAACCGTCGTCGGCGTATTCCCAAAGAGTTCTAATGTCGTTGGGATAAGGTCAACAGTGAGTTTCTCACTATCTTTTAAATATGCTTTTCCTTCTGTGTCAAGGACATACAGTTGCACATCGTAGTGACCATCAGCAACCAGGCTGCCGGTATTCGCGATGCCATTCCAAACAACACCATCTACAGGGATACCCGTTCCAGATTTTTTCCAGATACTTTCGGTATATTCATCACGGATGTTTAACTGCCACTTTATGGCACGTGAATTGTCATCTTCTTGGAGATTCAACTGAATTGTCGTGTTATCAGCGACACCATCATTGTTCGGTGAAATCGCGGGTACTGAAAGCTGCAGTGCTACGGTAACCGTCTCAGGGTTTACAACCTTAGGTGTGAGGGTGGCGGGCATTAAAATGGGGGCAGTTTTTTTCGGTTCCTCGGTTTTAACGACCACTGGAGGCGTTTCTATTCGTGGTGGTTTTACGTCACCGCCTCCCCAACGTAGAGTCGCAGAAATCCAATGGATACCCTGCTCTAATTCGCGACCACTCACATACGCGTAATCGAGTTGTCCTGCGGAATTTCGGAAACTGACCCCGCGCGTCAATTCGCCACTTTGGAGGTTTTCATAAGACGGTAAAGCCGTATAACCCGCGCGTAACCCGAGGTGTCCATTGATGAGCCAACTTTCCGCACCGATATGAAAGCGGAGCCGTTCTCCCCAATTGAGATCGTTCTCGCCACGAATCGCAAAGTCAGCAGAGAAGAGTGTGTTTTTGCCTAATTCGTAGGTTGTACCGAAGCGTGCAGCTAAAGGCAGACGCTCAAGAAGTACGCCGTCCTCTCGGATGCCGTTGCTCAATTCGGAGAAATTGATACCAACCGTCACCAAATCACCCCATTTTTCCAATGGGTAAGCGAACTGCATACCCAAATCCACACTCCATAAAAAATTCGTTCGGATCGGCGTATTATTCTGATAATAGCGTACGTTTGCACCTGCCGATGCACTCGGTCCAAACGCAAGTCCGTATCCTAAAAGCACGATCTGAGTGGACTCAGCCGTGTCATTGTTCCATCCGTCGAACCACGTTGCGAAAGAGAGGTTCCCCAAGTTCCTGTCCGTTAAACCGAATGTGTTAGGGTTCGCGGCGACAGAGAATACCTGCTCGCTGCTCGATGCACTCCCCTGAAAAGGCATCCCACCCATGTTCACTTCCACGCCGTCCAGAAACCCTAATGAAGACGGATTCCAGAGGAAGCCGTTGTTTGCGGAGGGACCTGCCGTAAAAGCACTCCCCATACCGACTGCACGCGCACTCGCGCCAACGAAAATATCGCGGTGTGCTATGCTCGAAGCACTCGCACTAACAGATACGACTGCCAAGATCACGCCAGCCAAAACGCTCTTTCGTATGATTCGCAGCAGCAACTTTCGTCTGCTACGTCTAAGAGAATTGAATTGCATCGGATACACCCCACTGCTGTTTTTTCATATTTATAGTGAATCCTAAAAATAAATAGGCATCTTTGTAGCATAAACTTTTAGTTTGTGCCAGTCTGAATGCCCGTTATGGGCATTCAGACTGTTTGAGAGTACCCAATTAGTTATGGGTTTTACTATAATGATATATTTTGCTACATCTCTTAACGTTGAAATTAGGCAAATGGGTACAGGCAAAAATCGACTGATTTTCTGTAGGTAGGAAAATTTGATAGGACTCAAGAAATTAAGGAATATAGGATGTCGTTGCGCGCTATTCTGCCGGATGCGTGGCATATCTGAGCATTCCATTCGCATCTGTGAACCGCAAATAGAGGCCCCACGACCATCCGTTATCAATCTTTTGGCACAAAACCGTATTCCATCCCGCTTTCAGTTGACACGGCACTGCATCTGCATCCGCCGTCGCGCCAGCGTTGATACTTTTCCGGTGAATCTCAGTTCCGTTTAACCAAACAGCGAACTTGTCATCACTCCCGATCAACATCACGGAATCCGTCGCTTTCGGGGCATGGATATACACCAATGTGTATCCGACAGTCATTGGCGTCGGACTGAGGTCTCTACGCAAATCAAGGTAACCTTTTCCCCTTGTAGTCGCCGTCTGCCAGCGGACGGCTTTGCCATCAATACCGGTGTAAGTCTTCTCCAAATCTAATTGACCTTCAGAACGGAGCAGTTCATTAATCGTGTTAACATCTGTCTTCGGAAACGGTCCCAAAATCATATAATGCTTGACGAATGGGGAGGCATGTAACACCTGAAAGGAATCAATACCGATTTTAGAACCTGTGGCTTCGGATGCTTTCCCGACAATGCTGAGCATCATCTGATTTTCACCAGCATTCAAAGGGGCAGTTCCAAATGAAACCAGTGTCCCAGCGATCGACTCAGGCGAATAACAGTCGTAGGGTGTCCCAATCGCGGTATCGTTGACGGATAATTGAACGTGTGCGTATGCTTGACCGCGGGTCAAAACGGCACGAACTTCATAAACATCTCTGTAAGGAGCCTCAATCGGGAGGGTTAAGGTGCCTGTCTCCTCCGCAGTTTCCGGCGTGAAAGCGATATGGCTACCCCCTATATCAATACCCTCCGCTCGGTAACTCTCTACCTGAACCGTTACGCCGTGTGCTGCTGCCTTAGATAATAAATCAATTGCCGATTGGGTGTTCTTTGGTGGTAATGTCCACTCCTGCTCATACCAAAACTGTGGCACCATGTAGATGTCCCGCGCCTCGTTTGTCAAGACGAGATCGTCGCCATCAAAACAGATGGCTTCCCCATAGAAACTGTGCGGTAGCGACCAGGGTGTGCTTTGAATCATTTTCGCTAAATCACCCGTTGTGCCGCGATATACCCAGAGTGCATCGTAAGTGCAAACGGCAAGCCGCGTGCCATCTTCCGATACGCCTGCACCTGTCACCAACTTCGCTCCAGCGAACTCGCCAACCCTTTCTAACGTCTGTTTTGTATCGGCTTGCAAGGTTGGGAACCCGTAAAGCACTGCGCGTTCCCTCTCCTTAGAGACGATATAAGGGATACCTTCAACGATAAAGAGACCTTCCGCATCTACATTTTCGTTCGGGTACCGATACGGATAACTTGCGATGACCTCGACTTCTGTTTCCGTGAAAGGGTTCGGTTCTGCGACGACAACCACTTTCAGATCAAATCGCAGTCTACTGTTGTTACCAATCTCGCCGATCCAGAGTTGATTTTTCTCATCAATACCGAGTGCTTCCCAATCGAAGTTTCCCGAACCTTTTACCCCTATTTCTTGGATCAATTCGCCGTCCAGTTTTGTGGCGTAAAGTGATGCGGGATTACCAGAATCGTTGAGTGTCCAGTAGATCCCTTCAAACTGCCGACTCGCGACGATGCCAGAACTCTCTCGAATATCGGCGTGTACGTATTTTCCGGTGGGTTGCCACGGGGGTGTGTCAATAACGGCTGCGGGTGCCGTTGTAGCGGTGTAAAGTCCGATGCCAATCGCAAAGACCAATAGATGGGATAACAGTTTCATGAAAAAATCTCCTTCAGAATATATTCTACCGCGTTTTCACGTAGAAATCAAATAGAAAGCATCTTCAACAACGGCCGAAGAACTTGCATTTCTTGCTATCGGTATCGGCTGGATCAATAGCATATTGTTCAGTCAGGATGGCACGATATTTGCAGGTAGAAGTTACGATAGTCCGGTTTGTTTGTGGAACATCACGACAGGTCCCTTCAAAGCAACACTGACAGCCGATGAGTTCTCGGTCAATAATATCTCGTTCAGTCCAGATGAAAAACGCTCACACGGTGTTCAAACGGAACAGTTTTTTAAGGGAAGTTAGGATATGTGTGGTAAAATTGACACGCACTGGTCATACGTATAGTTTTAATAATATCTCGTTCAGCCCAGATGGAAAACGCTCGCAGGTGGTGGACGAGACTGGACAGTGATGCTGTGGGACTGAAGGCATGAAACAGATGGCACAGACTTAAGTTCACTCCTCGGATTGAATCTTAGAAGATAAATTTTGGAGTCCTTTAAGTAAAAAAATATACCACCGCGTCTGACAGCAGACTGGTCAAATCGGAGGCAAAAAACATGAAAAAACTTCTTCAAAACACACTTCTTGGACTTGCGATCTCGCTCCTGCTGGGCGGTTCGGCAGTGCGTGCTAATACCCAAATACCCAAGAATCCTGATGTCGAGTATCACTATTACAAGGCATTTGATCCTGAAGGTCAAAAGTATTGCCATTTTTTGACAGCACCTGCGGCGGAAAAACGCCTTTATCATACCCCGATGAAAGCCGTCGCAAATATTGATAACACGCCCGAAAAAGAGACAATTGCTCTAATTGTTGCTGATACAGGGGATCCGCCATTCGATGGGAAATGGGCACAAGCGTTTCTCCTCATCGCTGAGGCTGAAACCGAGGCAGCCCTACCGAAGACAGTAGCCCTTTTTAAACTTTTTAATACCGGCATTCACGATCTTGATGCCCCAGGAAAAGCCATTGAACTTCAGAGTCCACCGTTCATCTTCGCCCAACCTCCGAAAGATGATCATAAGCCTCACGGTGTCTCGTTTAGACTCGTAGATTTGACGGGGGATGGCGTTTTAGACGTATGGGTTGAATTTGGCTATGCTGTGGCTGTGATTTCGTTTCAGAACAGTGAATTCAATGAGATCTTCAGCAGTTACACCGTCCCGATGAATTACAAGCCAGAATACGTTGACCTCGATAACGATGGCACCTATGAAATCAAGATTCCCTACAGCGTTCAGATCGAGCGTGTGTCTACAGCGGCACATCCCGAATGGATGAGCTGCTACGAGTGGGATGGAAACGCCTACGTCTTGAATAACGAAAAATTTTATCCAAATGATAACGAGCCCCTCATGCACTTATTGAGTCTGTATAATCGGCAGCTGCTTCAACACGGCGAATTTATCAGCGTGGGCGAGATATACCACTTCTACTTAGGGTTGGCACACTACTATCGGGGCAGCGTGACGGAAGCACGATGGGACCTTGAGTGGGTCGTCAAATATGCTAAGCAGCAACATTACATTCAAGCCGCCGAAACTATCTTGGAAAAATTGCCACACCCGCGAAAATAAAAAACATCGGAGACAAAAAACATGGAACAACATATTCCTAACACGTGCTCAGGACTCGCTATTTTGCTGATACTCAGTTGTTGGACGGTGAGCGCGGATCCCTCTAAACCGGCAACTGCTGAGGTCGAGTATAAACAGTATGAGCTCCCGACGGATCCTGAAGGTCAAAAGTATCACCGTTTTTTGACGATCACGCCACCGCAAGAACGCTATTACAATACCCGGATGACAGCCTCTGGAAATATTAATGACACCCCCAAAAAAGAGACCGTTATTCTAATAACCGTTGACACAGAAATTGGCGGACCCAACGGCAAATGGGCACAAGCGTTTCTCCTGATTGCTGAGGCTGAAACCGAGGCAGCCCTACCGAAGACAATAGACCTTTTTAAACTTTTTGATGCCGGCACGCCTGCGTTGGAGGTCCCCACAGTGAAAGTTATTGAACTTCAAAACCCACCCTTCGTCTTCACCCAACCCCCGAAAGATGCTCAGGTGCCTAACAGGGTCTCTTTTAGGCTCATCGATTTGACGGGCGATGGCGTTTTAGACGTATGGGTTGAATTTGGCTATGCTGTGGCTGTGATTTCGTTTCAGAACGGTGAGTTCAAGGCAGTCTTTAGCAGCTACTGCGGGCAAACGCAGCAGCCAGAATACGTTGACCTCAATAACGATAGCACCTATGAAATCAAAATTCCCAACACTATATATATTGACGGCCTCCCTGAAGCCGCATGTCCGGAATGGATCAGTCTTTACGCGTGGAATGGAACCGATTACGTTTTGAATAACGAAAAATTTTATACCGAGAATGACGATTTCCTTATCCGTTTATTGCGCAAGTATAATTATCAGATGTCTCAGTATGGAAGATTTATTGGACTATGTGAGGCATACAGTTTCTACGTAGCGTTAGCACACTACTATCGGGGCAGCGAGGCATCGGCGCGATGGTATCTGCACTGGCTCCTCGAACATGCCAAGAACGATGATTACCTTCGAGCCACTGACGCGCTCTTGAAGCATTTGCCCCCTAATCGAAAATGAAAACCGAACTTCCGATCCCCCAAACATCGGAGACAAAAAACATGAAGCGACATATTCAAAACACACTTTTTGGGCTTGCTATTTTGCTGATATTTACTGCTTTTGCGATGGGGGCTGATCCCTCTAAACCGATAACATCTAAGGTCAAGTATCACCATTTTTTGCCTGCTCCGCTCCCTGAAGGACTCTATTACAGTCGTGGGAAGAAAGCCGTTGCAAATATTGATGACACGCCCGAAAAAGAGACCATTGTTCTAATGACTGCTTATAGAAAAGGTTACTCAGCAGGATGGTTTCAAGCGTTTCTCCTCATTGGCGAGAATGAGACAGGCATGCTCAAGAAAAAAGAGTTATTCAAACTTTTTGATTCGGGGACTTATGATTTCGATATCCCAGGGAAAACCGTTGAAATTCAAAACCCATCCTTCGTCTTCAAGAAACAGGCCAGTGATCAGCCTTGGTTTGGCGGAGTTTCCTTCAAACTCGTGGATTTGACGGGTGATGGCACTTTAGACATCTGGATTAACGGACCCGGCGTTGCTGTGATTTCGTTTCAGAATGGTGAATTCAAGGAAGTCCTCAGCTGCTACGACTTCGCAATGGAACCGCCAGAATACGTTGACTTGGATAAGGATGGCATCTACGAAATCAAGGTTCCCAACACCATTCCTATTGAGAATGTCGATGGGAATTCCCAACCGGAATGGATGAGTCTCTACGAGTGGAATGGAGACGTTTATGTCTTGAATAACGAAAGATTCTATGCCGAGAATGACGAGTTCCTCATTCGGTTATTACGCCGGTATAATTATCTGCTGAATCGATATGGGAAATTTATGCCGCTATGTGAGGCATACAGTTTCTATTTAGGGTTGGTATACTACTATCAGGATAACGTGACAACGGCGCGTAGATATCTACGGTGGGTCGTTAAAAACGCTGAGAAGCGAGATTACATTCAAGCTGCGGAATCCATCTTAAAAAAATTGCCATCCCCATAAAAAATATACCCGCTGCGTCTGACTACAGACCGGTCAAATCGGAGAAAAAACATGAAAAAAACGCTTCAAATCACACTTCTTGGACTTGCCGTTTCGCTGATACCCAGCTGTTTTGCAGCGAATGCGGATACCACTAAAACGACAACATCTGAGGTCAAGTATCAACGGCCCTCTTCACGTGAAGAGCAAAGGTATCACCGTCTTTTGCTTTCACCGACACCCGAAGAACTCATTTACCGGACCCTGCTGACAGCCACCGCAAATATTGATGACACCCCCGAAAAAGAGACCGTTGTTCTAATCCTTGTTTATATGAAGACACCCGCACGCGACTGGATGCGATCATACGGCGACAGCTGGCTTCAAGCGTTTCTCTTCATTACTGAGGCTGACACCAACGCGAAGGTGCCGAAGAGAAAAGACGCTTTCAAATTCTTTGATGCAGGCACGCCTGCGTTGGATGTTCCGCCAGCGAAAGCCGTTGAACTTCAGAATCCGCCCTTCGTCTTCACCCAACCCCCGGAAGATGTTTTTAAGGCTCGCGATGCCTCCTTTAAACTCGTGGATTTGACGGGCGATGGCACTTTAGATATCTGGATTGAATCCATCTACGGTGTGGCTGCCATTTCCTATCAGAACAGCGAATTCAAGGAAATCTTCAACAGTTACACCATTGCCGGACCCCTGCCTGATGCCGACTACGTTGACCTTGATAATGATGGCATCTACGAAATCAAGATTCCATACAGCATACAGATTCAGGGGTTTCCTGGCGCGCCCTATCTGCCTTGGATAAGCCTCTACGAGTGGGATGGCACCACCTACATCTTAAATAACGAAAGATTCTATGCCGAGAATAACGATTACCTGATTCAGCTATTGGGTCAGTATAATTATCTGCTGCTCCGACACGGGAGCATTATGGAACGCTCCGAGATACACCGTTTCTATTTAGGGTTGGTATACTACTATCGGGGCAGCAAGTCACCCTCACATCTACAGTGGATCCTAAAACATGCGAAGAATGAGGATTACATTCAAGCCGCTAAATCGCTCATGGAAAAATTGCCATCGCCACAAAAATGAAACAACCCATTCACAGCATCATCGTCCTGTTTATTCGGAGACAATAACTATGAAGCAACACATTCAAACCACACTTCTTGGACCTTATAGTAAAGCCCACGATTACTTGGACATCAACGGAAGAGCGGGGTTAGAAACCCCGACAGCGAGGGAGGGGTTGTTCCCTAAAGCGTCAACATATTTTCGGGCTTTACTTTATATTTTGCTGACGCTCACTGCTTTTGGAGTCAACGCTGACACACAAACCCGCAAAACTCCCGATGTCGAGTATCATTCTTACGATCACTATGATTTCCCAAGTGATCCTGAGGGTGAAAAGTATCATCGGTTTTTGGCGACCCCGCCACCAGATACGCTCTCTTACACTACCCGGAAGAAAGCCATCGCAAATATTGATGACACGCCCGAAAAAGAGACCATTGTTCTGATGGTGACTCAGCCAAGAGGCGAATGGGTTGAATGGGGGCAATGGAACCAAGCGTTTCTCCTGATTGCTGAGAGTGAAGCAGACGGGATTCCAAAGAAAAAAGACATTTTTAAGATTTTTGCTTCGCGGACTTATCCGTGGGATATCCCAGCGAAAACCATTGAAGTTCAGAGCGCACCCTTCGTCTTCCGAGAATTTCAGAGCGCTGAGCCTTGGGGGTTCCAAGGTGTCTCCTTTAAACTCGTAGATTTGACAGGCGATGGCATTTTAGACATCTGGGCTGAACATGCCTACGGGGTGGCTGTGATTTCTTTTCAAGAGGGTGAATTCAAGGCAGTCTGCAGTGCCTATAGTTCGACCAGAAGGGAAGACCCTATAGAATACGTTGACTTGGATAACGATGGCATCTACGAAATCAGGATTCCTGACCGCATCTGGGTCGACGGTGTCCCCGGCGCGGCGTTTCCGCAATGGATGAGCCTCTACAAGTGGGATGGGAATACGTACGTCTTGGATAATGAAAGATTCTACGCCAACAATGACGAGTTCCTCATTGGGTTATTGAACAGTTATAATTATATAATGGTTCGACATGGAAGATTCGACGAATACGGTTTCTACATAGGATTGGTATTCTATTATCGCGGCAACGCACCAATGGCAAGAAAGTATCTACAGTGGATCGTCAAAAATGCCAAAAACGATGATTACATCCAAGCCGCTAAATCGCTTTTGAAGGAACTGCAACCCTAATGAAGATTGAAAACGATCCGTTATCAGACAGACCGAAACAGAGAAAAAAATATGAAACAACACATTCAAAACACACTGCTTAGGCTTGCTATTTTATTGATACTCACTGCTTTTAGTGCGAATGCGGATACCGCCAAAACCACGACTGCTAAGATCAGGTATGGTTATTACTATCACTTTAATGATCTTAGGGAACAAGAGTATTACCGTCTTTTGCCTCATCCGACACCCGCAGAACGCTTTTACCATACCCGGATGATAGCCACAGCAGATATTGATGATACCCCCGAAAAGGAAGACATTGTTATCATCGTTGTTGATACGAAACGGGGGGTAGACTTCGGCGACTGGCACCAAGCATTCCTCCTCATTACTAACACCAACACAGGGAAACTCGAAAGAAAAGCTTTATTCAAACTTTTTGATACAGGCACGCCTCAGTTAAATGTTCCAATAGCAAAAGTCATTGAACTTCATAACCCTTCATTCGCCACCACCGAACTGACCGATGTCTCTTTTAAACTCGTAGATTTGACGGGTGATGGCACTTTAGATGTCTGGGTCGAATCTGCCCACGGGGTGGCACTCATCTCTTTTGAGAACGGTGAATTCCAAGAAGTCCTCACCAACTACACCGTGACCAGAAAGAAACTTGCAGAAGCTGCTGACATCGAGTATTACTGGTACAATGTCCCAGCTGATCCTCAGGGGGAAAAGTATCACCGGTTTTTGGCGACTCGGGCACCGAAGGAACGCTATTACAATACCCGGATGACAGCTACCGCAAATGTTGATGACACGCCCGAAAAAGAGACGATTGTTCTAATGACGGCTGATACAGGACGTGAGGGACCCCGAGGCGAATGGATCCGAGCGTTTCTCCTCATTGCTGAGACCGAGGCAGACGTGCCCAAGAGAAAAGAGTTATTCAAACTTTTTGATGTCGGCACGCACGCGTTTGATGTGCCAGCGAAAATCGTTGAAATTCAGAACGGACCTTTCGTCTTCCGGGAATTGGGGAGAATGGTTTCTCATTTCTACAATGTCTCCTTTGAACTCGTAGATTTGACGGGCGACGGGATTTTAGACATCTGGGTAGAATGTGCCAACGGTGTTGCTGTGATTTCGTTTCAGAACGGCGAGTTCAAGGCAGTCTGCAGTGCCTATACTTCTATTAGAGCGAAGAACCCAGAATACATTGACTTGGATAACGATGGCATCTACGAAATCAAGATCCATGACCGCATATCTATCGACGCTGATATGGGGTCACGTCCTGAATGGGTGAACCTCTACGCGTGGGATGGCACCACTTACGTCTTGAATAACCGAAAGTTCTATGCCGAGAATGACGAGTTCCTCATCCGCATATTGGACCGCTATAATTCTGTGATGAATCACTATGGAAGGTACGAGGAATATAGTTTCTACATTGGGTTGGTATATTACTATCGTGACAACGCAGCAATGGCCCGAGGGTATCTACAGTGGGTCATCGAGCATGGGAAGAAACAAGATTATATCCAAGCCGCTGAAGCTATCTTGAAAAAGTTGCCACCCCTCTGAAGATCAGACCTACTGCTACTTGGTATTTGATAGGGAAAAACTCAACGGGTCTGAAACGCGACTTCCGCTTACCTTGCGAGATTTAGTAAAATCGGCTGAAGGAAAAAGTAGATACCGCCAGAGTGAGGGTGAAATCGCCCGCATCCGCTATAGCAGGGTCATTCAATTGTCCATTTTTGATCGAATTTTCACCCCCGGGTCCCGCAGGTTCGGTTTGTAACCGCACCGGATCCTTGAAAAAAAGACGTGAACCCCAATAATTTCTTAAAATTTAATGACCCTGTTCACTATAGAAAAAAATGTGGACAAACCCGATATTTTGTGGTATCATTAAGTACGCATATTCAGCAAAGGTACTCAATACTTCAAATATTTATTGAAAGAACAAGTTCTCAAAAGGAGCATACGTTTTGCATCGACAATCGGCAAAAAAACACGCACGCGCGGACGAGGCGAAGCGGATACGCAACCGCCACCGCAAAGCAACACTGCGGACAGTACTCAAACAGACAGAAACCGCACTTGAGGAACGTAACGTCGAGACAGCACAAGAATTGTGCAGGACGACGGTAAGTCTCTTAGATAGAGCTGCCAGTAAAGGGGTCATCAAAAAACGGACAGCAAATCGCCAAAAGTCCCGACTTACCCGAAAATTGCATGCGATCACTGCCGAAGCAGCGTAATTTCGGCTTGCTATTTAAAAAGCAAAAAGAAAACAAGCCTGCAACAACGGCCGCAGGCGACTCGGAAGCGAGGGATGCTTTTAAACGTTTCATGTTATTGCACGCCTTGCGAAATTTAAAAATATGAACGCCCGCAAAGTCGCCTTAGAGTGTTTGCTAACCCTCTCGCACAGCAGTGCATCTATAGCGTCTGTTGTTGACAGCGCATACGAACAGTATGCAATTAACGGACGCCAACGCCGTTTTATCAATGGACTCGTCTACGGCGTTATCCGCTGGCAGGGACAGTTAGATTGGGTGCTGGATCAGTTTATTAATCCACGATTTCAGTTAGACGCGCGCCATCGTAATATCCTACGACTCGGCGCGTTTCAGCTGCTACATCTTGACGGCGTACCTGCACATGCCGCTATCTTTGAAACCGTCCAACTCGCGATTTCCGATCTACGACAAAACAAGAAACGGAAAACCGCAGGGTTTATCAATGCTATTCTCCGCTCCGTACAACGCGAAGGCGCGACACTCACGTATCCACCGCTTGATACGAACCCCACCGAACACATTGCGTTTTCCTTGTCCTACCCGACATGGTTGGTAAAGCGATGGCTTGAGACGCATGGCGTTTCGTGGACGCTGGCGTTCTGTCGCGCCAGTAACCAGATCGCACCGCTCGCACTCCGGGTGAATACCCTCCTGACAAAACGTGAAGCAGTTTGCCAATCGTTAGAAACGAGTGGTATTACCGCGACTCTCTCTAAAATAGCACCCGATGGGGTAGTCCTTGAAAACCGTGCGATGACTGCTTTTGATACGGGTGAAGGGACATTAAAGGATGTTCTTAATAGAGAAGACATCTACGTCCAAGATGAGAGCGCAATGTTAGTGGCGCGCTTGCTTTCACCAGAAAACGCGGAATATATAATAGACTTGTGTGCTGCTCCCGGCGGTAAGACGACGCACCTCGCACATCTCATGGGCAATGCCGGAAAGATTGTCGCCGTGGATATCTCAGCCGAAAAGATCGGATTGTTAGAAAAAAACTGCCGACGTGTCGGCGCATGTAACGTTGAAACTCAGGTCATGGACGGAACAAAAGCCGATCTCGGATTCATTAAAACCGCAGATGCTGTGCTTATCGACGCGCCCTGTTCAGGGTTCGGAACACTTCGACGACATCCTGACATCCGGTGGAACAAAACGCCCAAACAGGTTCATGCCCTCAGTAAAGTCCAATATAACCTACTCAAGAACGCCGCACAATACATCAAACCGGGCGGGGTTCTCGTGTATAGTACTTGTAGCATTGAACCGATCGAAAACGAGGAGGTCGTCCAACGATTTTTGACAGATTTCCCAGTGTGGATGATAGAAAATGCTAAAGATTTTCTGCCCGATGTTCCACCAAGTGTGATAACACCAAAAGGCTTCGTCCAAACATTCCCACATGAACACAGTGTTGATGGCGCGTTCGCCGCACGCCTCCGCCGAGGGGCAGCAAAATAGATGATCGACTTTAGGTTGTACATCATTACGGATAGACACCGATGCGCACCTACCCCATTAGTTGATGTCGTTTCTGAGTTGTTGGATACAGGCGCCACTGCTATCCAACTGCGTGAGAAAGATTTAGGCAATACCGAGTTGATTCAGTTGGCACGGCCCATCGCCAAATTGTGTCGAAATTACGAAGCAAAACTTTTCATTAATACAAATACACACATTGCCCTTGAGGTAGATGCGTCAGGGGTTCATCTACCAGCAAATATGGAATCTGTAGAGACGGTAAAAGCACAAACGAAGGACAACCTCTATGTCGGATGTTCGGTGCACAGTCTCGATGCAGCACAAAAACGGGAAGCAGAAGGGGCAGATTTCGTAACCTATAGTCCGATCTATCCGACAGCAAGTAAACCCGGATACGGACCGGCTGTCGGTGTAGCAAGGCTTGCGGAGGTGACAGACAGTGTTAACCTGCCTGTCTTCGCGTTAGGTGGGATTACACCGGATCGGGTTGATGAATGCTTGGCTGCTGGTGCTTTCGGGGTGGCTGTAATGTCAGGTGTTATGTCTCCCACAGATGTAGGAAAACAGGCGAGACGCTATCTTGATTTTTTTAACGATTGCTTCTAAGCTGCTGCACCGGTTATTTTGCAGGTGTTAAATCGCTAAAAACCTTTCATAGTTCAGAGAAAGTTGGAATTAACCGAAAACCACCGTGAAGCAGATCGCTTATGGGCGAGTACGCCGCAAAACGTAGTGGAACGGTGCCCAGATTTAATATTTAAAAACATGAAACAGATTCTAACAATTGCAGGTTCAGATTCAGGTGGAGGGGCAGGCATACAGGCGGATATCAAGGCGATTTCCGCGAATGGCGGTTTCGCGATGTCCGCGATTACCTCCGTTACAGCACAGAATACAGTAGCAGTGACCGACGCGTTTGATTTACCGATTTCGCTGATTGAGGCGCAGTTAGACGCGGTTTTCACGGATTTCGATGTAGCCAGCGTCAAAACAGGCATGCTCTCCTCGTCAACGATTGTCGAAGCAGTCGCGGGGAAGTTGAAGGAATATACACCACCTACCATCGTCATCGATCCCGTGATGATCTCCAAAAGCAAATTCCCGCTGCTGAAAGAAGAGGCGATTGATAGCCTCAAAACAGTCTTGATTCCACTCGCGACAGTGATTACACCCAACGTCTACGAGGCGGAGTTGCTCGCGCAACAGGACATCCGAAACATAGAGGACGCAAAAAATGCCGCACAAACGATTGCTGCATTCGGTTGCCACGCTGTTCTCGTCAAAGGTGGGCATCTCATTGGAGACGACGCAACCGATGTGCTGTATTGCAACGATACGTGGTCTTTTTTTCACGCGGAACGCGTTGAGACAGAAAACACACACGGCACAGGCTGTACCTACTCCGCAGCGATCGCAACGCAGCTCGCACACGGTAAAGATTTAATGGATGCTGTCAGGACAGCGAAAACATATATTACGGGTGCTATCCAGCACGCATTAGACATCGGACACGGGCACGGCCCAACGAACCATTTTTTCAGAATGTAGGCGCACGGATTACAACCGCTGGCGGCCGTCAAACCCGTCCTCAATTTCGTGCCAATAGCGGATCTGATTTTCACCCATCCGCCAACAGAGATAAACCTCTCTGCCGTCGCGGAGGTGCGGGAAATCGACTAACCCCGGATCAAGTCCTTTCAGATGACAGCCGCGATCGGCAATCCGATCCAGAACTTCTTGAAAGCGGGTTGTTGCTCTGAGGAGCGCAGCGGTATGCTTACTGCCACCGTTAGAAGAGACCACCTCCAAAAGCGGCGTAATTTCTGCATGGAGTCCTGCAAGTAGGTTTCTTATGGCTCTTAACAGCGAAATATCATCAACTAAATCTGGGATACAGGCATTGGCTTCTTCAAGCGTAAAATATCGTTTTTCTTGCATCTTTAGTCTCCTTTCTTCTATAGTTCTCTAAGTTTACAAGAATTTACGTGGAATGTCAAATCAAGTTTAAGAGTCATCAGAGGGAATAGTTATCAGTGAGACAGTAACCAGTAACCAGTAACCAGTAACCAGTTTCCAGTTAAGAGTGCCTCACAGTGAGAGTTTGACTGGCAACTGTTAACTGAAAGGTTTTTCGCAGAAAAACCGTACTGACAACTACCAATAAAAATGGAAAACGAAGCGCAATCCACAGAGCAACAGAATCAAAACGTCACCCGTGCCGCAGGCGTTGTCAGTATCGCCGTGATGGGATCGCGGATATTGGGGCTTGCACGTGAAACGGCGATCGGTTACTACTTTCCTTCAAAAAGCAGTGCCGACGCTTTTTATCTCGCTTTCCGTATACCCAACTTTCTACGCGATATGTTCGGTGAAGGCATCTTGAGCAAGGCGTTTATTACGACATTCCTCGCGACAGAAGCCGAAGACGGCGAAGAAGCGGCGTGGAATCTAACGAACCGCATCTTTAATCTCACCTGCCTTGTCTTAATCGGTATCATAATACTCGGTTTCGGTTTCGCACCAGCTATCGTCGATGTGTTGGCACGACCGGATTTTGACCAAAATTTAGACACTGTTGAACATTTCGGATTTGATAGCAAAATTGAACTCGCAGTTTACCTCACGCAGTTGATGTTTCCGTATCTACTGTTTGTATCATTTGCCGCAACTGCCATGGGGTTATTGAACAGCAAAGGTAAATTCGGTATCCCCGCGTGTGCATCCGCCTTCTTTAATGTGAGTTCTCTTGCGATCGGGATCGGCGGCTACTATTTGTGTCCACTCGTAGAGATGCACCCGATAACAGGGATGGCCATCGGTGTAATTATTGGCGGTATCCTCCAATTTCTGATTCAAGTGCCGTCTATGTCCCGCGTCGGCTTTCGGTACCGTCCAATGCTCAGCCTGCGGGACCCGAGAGTGCTGCAAGTCCTTCATCTCATTGGACCCGCCGTGTTAGGGGTCGCAGCGGTGCAGGTGAATCTACTGACAAACACCTTTTTTATTACGACAGATGCCGGGTGGTTGACATGGATTAGCAGGGCATACCGCGTCATGCATCTCCCGATCGGGATCTTCGGTGTCGCGATTTCAACGGTTGCACTACCGCAACTCGCGAGGCTCGCAACAGCAGGAGAGACCGAGAATTTTCGCAACGCGCTCTCTTACGCACTCCGCTTAATGCTCGCCTTAACGATTCCCGCGGGTATTGGACTCATGGTCCTATCAGCACCGATCTGTCGTTTGCTTTATGAATGGGGTGTAACTGTTGAGGAGGACACTATCGGAACAGCCGGACTCCTATTCGTCTATGCGTTCGGGTTATGTGGGTTCTCAACGTTGAAAATTGTTACAGACGGGTTTTACGCCTACAAAGACATTCGCGCCCCTGTAATTGTTAGCATCTGCGCCGTCACACTCAATATCTGTCTTAACTATCTATTTATCTATCGTGGATTCTTCTTGGACCCGCGTGCCGTGGTATTCTCGACCGTTTTAACCGTGACGTTGAATTGTGGCGTTTTACTGCTCCTACTCCGACGCAAAGTCGGAGGATTGGGGTTAAGATCGGTCGTTCCACTGACACTTAAAATCTTGATCGCGTCAGCAGTCATGGGGTTTATCTGTTGGTTAACAAACGGGGTCATCGAAAACGACTGGCTCGGAACGGTAGGCATCATTCCTCGCACCGTCGGCGTGTTTGCACCGATAGGGTTAGGGCTGCTCATACTCGCGGCGATGTATAAACTTTTGAAGGTCTCGGAATTTGACGACATTTTGAATATATTCAGACAACGGCTCGGAAATTAATGAACTTCTCATAGGAGGATACTTTGTTAACAAAGCGGATAATTCCATGTTTAGATGTGCGCGCCGGAAAGGTCACGAAAGGCATCGCTTTTAAAGGCAATGTCGATGTCGGTGACCCGGTTGAGATGGCGCGCTTTTATTATGAAGGCGGTGCCGATGAACTCGTCTTTTACGACATCACGGCGAGCAATGAACGCCGCGATATTATGATTGATGTCGTTTCCGCTGTCGCCGCCGAAATCTTTATCCCTTTTTCTGTGGGTGGCGGGTTGCGGACGCTTGAGGACATGCGCCGCGTCCTACTTGCAGGCGCAGAAAAGGTGAGCATAGACTCCGGTGCCGTGCGGAACCCTGAACTCATCGCCGAGGGGGCGCGAGCCTTCGGCAGTCAGTGTGTTGTGCTGAGCATGCAAGTAAAGCGAGTCTCGAAAAGTGAACAAATTCCGAGCGGTTATGAAATTTATATAGACGGCGGCAGAACACCGGTCGGTTGGGATGCCTTGGAGTGGTCGGCGCGCGGTGTTGACTTGGGTGCAGGCGAAATCGTCGTCAATAGCATCGATGCAGACGGCACGAAAGCCGGATATGAACTCGAATTAACAGGTGCCATCGCCGATCTGGTCCCAGTACCAGTCATCGCCTCTGGTGGTGCGGGTAACCCACAACACCTACGCGATGTCTTTGTCGAAAGCAACGCTGATGCCGCGATTGTCGCATCTATCACACACTACGGCGAATTCACAATTGAGAACATCAAAACCTATCTCACAGATGAAGGCGTAAGCGTCCGTGATACATGGTAAAATAGTTGTCAGTTAACAGTTGACAGTCAAAGAGATCTCTTAACTGGTTACTGGTTACTGTCTCACTGGAAACTATTCCTCTGATAACTGAAAGCGAAGCGAACTGACAACTGGTAACTATTAAAATGGAGAAAATATGAAACCACAACTACCTGATTCAAGAAACGAAAATATTTTTATCCACGTCAACGGTGAACTCCTACCCCGTGAAGATGCTAAAATCTCTGTATTCGATAGCCTCGTCCAAGGAGGCGACGGGGTATGGGAGGGCTTACGCGTCTACAACGGAAAAATCTTTGCGCTGGACGCACATCTCGACCGACTCATGGATTCCGCACACGCTATGGCATTCGCAAACATCCCAACGCGTGAGGAAGTCAAAAAGGCAATCTTTGAGACGCTTGAAGCCAACGGCATGCGCGACGGCGTTCATATCCGCCTAACACTCAGCCGCGGGAAAAAGGTCACATCCAGCATGGATGCCCGCGTCAATCAGTACGGCACCACCTTAATTGTGATCGCAGAGTGGAAACCGCCTATCTATTCAAAGGGCGGGGTCCGTTTAATCACCTCAGCCATCCGACGCAACCCACCGCAGTGTGTTGACTCTAAGATCCATCACAACAACCTGATTAACAACATCCTCGCCAAAATTGAGGCAAATGTTGCTGGCGTGGACGATGCGATTATGCTCGATATCCACGGGTACGTCTCAGAGACAAACGCGACGAATATGTTTATTATAAAACGTGGACATATTCTGACACCGCATGCCGATAGCTGCTTACCCGGAATTACGCGCGGTATGGTCATCAGTATCGCTCGCGAGGCAGGAATCCCACTGACGGAACGAAATGTTTCATTGACGGAAGTCTACACCGCGGATGAAGTCTTCACAACCGGCACCGTCGGTGAACTGAGTCCGGTCCTTGAGGTTGACGGCAGAAAAATCGGAGACGAAGGCATCGGTCCCGTAACGACTCGGCTACAGGAACTGTATGCAGAACGGACTGCCAACGAAGGTGAACCGCTGCCATAAGCCAGTTTCGCAATTTAAGTCGTCCGTTGTTTGAAAACGGCAAAAAGTGCATCCAAAAATGCTTATAATTGAATTACACAACGGAGGAAAACCAGTGATAGATCTGAATAACGTCCTGAATAATTCAGCATCCTTAGAAGTACATGCACATTGGGACCCGATTGCCGACTCGACTTACAATCTACACAAAAACTCACCAGAAAATACGGAACTCTTTGATCTTTCACCAAACGAACCTGTTAGGGAATATAAGGGCGATGCTTTCAACGCCTTTCTTCCGTCTTCAGCTGTAGCCGTTGGAGATGTTTGGGAACTGGATCTGGATGGCGTGATTCCATTTCTTTCGCAGTTCCATCCGGGTGCTACAGGCGAGTTGCGTCACGGCCAGAAAGGCGCCTTTGCCTGCTTACGCGCGCTTTCAGCAGATTATGCTGACATCACGCTCCGAATTCATGCGGAGTTTACTTTAGCGACGCGTCCGATACCGGAATCGGAACGCCGCAAGGATGAGGATCCTGTGGAAAGAGCTAGATTTATCCCATCGCAATTTACAGGGCGATTACTCATTGATTTGAAGACAGGCGTTATTTGCGACCTCTCGCTCGCACTACCGCCGCGCAATAGTAATGTGGACATCAACGACTTTGGGTATGCTGATATGGTCTTCGTGCCATGCATGAAACTCCATACCACCGCAACAAAAATATGGGACGACCTTGCCTGGGAGAGTGCCATTACACCCGAAGAGGCGCGCAAGGCCTTAGAATTGAAGTTTTACAAGTTCGCTGAAATCGATTGGTTGACACTTGAGGATGCAGTTGAAAAAGCGGAGGCGACACAGCGTCCGGTACACGCAGTGATTAGTTGGGGACCTTTAGAAGATGAATCCTGCTGAGCGAACGGTAAAAACTTGAGAGCGGGTCCGCTCTCGAATTCGGAAGTCATCGAAATGCTCAACGAGAATTTTGTGAACACCTGCATTCTCTTTC
>JAJEGI010000131.1 GCA_022819945.1 Candidatus Poribacteria bacterium | reverse complement strand
CAGAGGATTATCTCAAGTCGATTTACAAGTTACAGGAAAAAGGCGGTAAGGTCTCGACTGGCATTTTAGCGGAGTACCTTGATGTGAAGCCCGCGTCTGCGACAGGGATGATCAAAAAACTGAAGACGATGAAACTGGTACGTTACGAACGCTACCGCGGGGTGACGCTAACAGCAGCGGGGAAAGCGATCGCGCTCGAAATTATCCGTCACCATCGTTTATTGGAACTTTATCTGTTCAAAGCGCTCGGTGTGCCGTGGGATGGCGTTCACGATGAAGCCGAGAAATTGGAGCATGTCATTTCGGAAGACGTGGAGGCACGGATGGACGAGTTTCTCGGTTATCCGACTGCCGATCCACACGGTGCCCCTATCCCCGATAAAAACGGTGTTGTGGTGGAAACGGCATCTGTTCCGATGACAGACCTACAAGACGGCCAATCCTGCGTTGTTGCTGAAGTGAACGACAACGATTCAGCGTTGCTCCGACATATTGGAAGTTTCAATCTTTACCCCGGCACGGCGTTTCGGGTGATTGAAGTCGCTCCTTTTGAGGGTCCATTTACGATTGATATTGCAGGACAACAGGTAGTGATTGGACGTGAAGTCGCGAAACAAATTTTCGTTGATCAGGTGAAAGATTCAGATAATGTGTAGGCGCGCTTTGAAAGCGCGCTCATTACCAGTGAAAGGGAACCAAAATGGAACAACAAGAACGGACTCGACCGGACGCTAAAACTTGCAAGGTATGGAAACATCATTTGCAAGATGAGATTGATGCCAGTTTCCTTTATGGCGTTTTCGCCGAGCTTGAGCCGGATACTGAGCGGAAAAGGATTTTAAGCGAACTTGCCGAAGTAGAAAATCGACATGTAATCCGTTGGCAGGAGATGCTCACGTCCTACGATGTAATCGTTAAAACCCAGCGCCCGACGGTGAAAGCACGTTTAATGGCATGGTATGCCCGCCAGTTTGGCAGTGCGTTCCCACTTGCACAGATGCTCGGTGAAGAGGCGGGTGAGGTCAAGGATTATTTAACGCTTCATAGGAACAGTACATTGACGGACGTGAAAGAGGCGGCACTTGCTTTAGCCAAGGAATCCGCACAGCATACGGAAAGTCTACAGGAACTGACGGGTACAGTTGGCGAACCGTGGCATAAAACTGAATCTGGGGGTATGGTCGGTAATATTGTTTACGGGTTCAACGACGGCTTAACAGCGAACTTTGGGTTGGTTGCCGGTGTTATTGCTGCGACATCAGATGTTTCTACGATTCTCGTGACCGGGATCGTTGGGACGGTCGCGGACTCGCTCTCTATGGGTGCTTCGGGGTACCTCGCCGCGAAGAGTGAACAAGAGGTCTACGAACACGAAATTGAAGTTGAAAGAGAAGAAATTCGCCTCATGCCCGATATTGAAGAAGATGAACTTGCCCTTATCTACGAGACGCGGGGTATACCAAAGGAACAGGCACGCGAACTCGCACAAGAAGTAATGGAAGACCCTGAGAGAGCACTGGCAGAAAAAATCCAAACTGAACTTAAAATCGGAGAGGTCTATGCAACACCGATCAAGGAGGGGTGGATTACCGGACTCGCGACGGCTATCGGTGCTTTCATTCCTGTCGCCCCGTTTCTTTTTACTGAGGGGATGCTCGCTATTTGGATTTCGTTTACACTTGCTATGCTGTCTCACTTCGCTGTCGGTGCCGCACGCAGCTTCTTCACGGGACGGGGTCTCTTTCGGAGCGGTATTGATATGTTTATTGTAGGACTTGGTGTTGCTGGCGTTGGATACCTCGTTGGTGAACTTTTAGAACATTTTTTCTTTGGGAATTAGGATTATGCAGAGAATATACATTTCATTGTGTTTAATAGTCATACTTATAGGGACTGGCTGCGATCCGAAAGAACAACCGGATGCATCTACGGAGGGTAAGTTCCGCGTCGTCACGACAATCGGTATGATTACTGACATCGTTAGGAACGTTGGTGGCGACCGCGTTGAAGTCATAGGGATGATGGGACCTGGGGTAGACCCGCACCTCTATAAACCGACGGCTAAGGATGTCCAAAGGCTGAGTTCTGCACACCTAATCTTCTACAACGGATTGCACCTTGAGTCGAAAATGGGGGATATTCTTGCTAAGATGCCTGGAGATACGAAAACTGTTGCTGTAACAGAATCTGTCAATCAAGAACTACTTTTAAAGCCACCGGAATTTGAGGGGCAATACGATCCACACTTATGGTTTGACGTGAAACTTTGGATGAAAGCCGTCGGAAAGGTTCGCAATACGTTGAGTGAATTGGATCCAGACAACACTTTGATGTATTGGACCAATGCCGAACGTTACCTTGCAAAACTCTCAGAACTTCATGAATACGTAAAGGCACAGGCGGCGCGCGTGCCATCAGCGCAGCGGGTATTGGTAACAGCACATGATGCTTTTAACTACTTCGGTAAGGCGTATGGATTTGAAGTTCGCGGTCTACAAGGGATTAGCACCGCAACAGAGGCAGGTATTGCTGATGTCCAAGAATTAGCAGCTTTTATCGCGGAACGGCGTATTCCGGCAATTTTTGTGGAGTCGTCTGTCTCACCGCAGAGCCTTAAAGCCGTGAAAGCTGCTGTGAAATCGAAAGGGTTCAATGTAGAGATTGGCGGGGAACTTTTCTCGGATGCTATGGGTAACGAAGGCACGCCAGAAGGCACTTATATTGGGATGGTTCGCCACAATATTGATACGATTGTGAAAGCATTGGTTGCGGAATCGGGGTTAGAAACCCCCTCTACAGGGGAATCGGGGTTACAAATCCCTCCTATGGGAGAGAATTAGGGATGGAAGCGGCTGAACCGAAAGCTATTGAAGTAACCGATTTGACGGTGGCTTATCAGGACAAACCCGTGCTCTGGGATATTGACCTTGATGTACCCCCCGGTGTGCTTTTGTCAATTGTCGGTCCCAACGGTGCTGGCAAAACGACGCTCATCAAGGCGATATTAGGGTTAGTCCGTCCTGCTGCTGGCAATGTCTTAATTTACAACAAACCTTACGAAGTCCAGCGGCGAATCGTCGGTTATGTCCCGCAGCGAGGCAGTGTGGATTGGGATTTTCCGACAAATGTTTTAGATGTTGTGATGATGGGACGATATGGCGCGTTGGGATGGGTCCGACGCCCCGGAAAGAGCGAACGCGAACTGGCGATGCAGGCATTAGAGAAAGTCGGTATGGAGGCGTATACGACTCGCCAAATCAGTCAACTCTCCGGTGGGCAACAGCAACGTGTGTTCCTCGCACGCGCACTCGTTCAAGATGCCACCGTCTACTTAATGGATGAACCTTTCCAAGGTGTGGATGCTACCACGGAGCGCGCAATCGTAACACTCCTTCAGGAGCTCCGAGCAAATGGCAAAACAGTTGTTGTGGTCCATCACGATCTGCAGACTGTAACCGACTATTTCGACTGGGTGATGCTGTTGAACATCCGTCGTATTGCCAGTGGTCCCGTTAATGAAACTTTCACCCCTGATAATTTACGTGAGACTTATGGCGGACGCCTTGCGTTCATGAAAACCGATAAATAGTAGTAGACACACCGTGTGCCATAACCAGACTTGTAGGAGCGGTTTTCAACCGCGATTCTCTATACGCCATAACTAATCATGGAAAATTTAAGCACACTTATCCATCTTGATTATACCCTCATGATTGTTGGTATCGGTGCGGCGTTACTCGGCAGTGTAAGTGGGGCACTCGGTACTTATGCTGTTTTACGCAGACAGAGCCTCCTCGGTGATGCCATCTCGCATGCTGCGTTGCCCGGCATTGCGATCGCGTTTCTGTTAACAGGAAGCAAAACACCTCTGATTCTGGTACTCGGTGCAGCGATTGCCGGATGGTTAGGTACACTGCTGATTATGAGTATTGTGAGATTGACGCGCATCAAATATGATAGCGCGCTTGCCATCGTTCTATCTACTTTTTTCGGGTTTGGGTTGGTGTTGCACACGTTGATTCAGCGGACTGGCAATGCAAATCAGGCTGGATTGGATACGTTCCTCTTTGGACAAGCAGCGACAATTCTGGCGCGTGATGTTCTAACCATTGGTATACTCGGTGGTATTGCGCTTATCGTTATGTTGATATTTTGGAAAGAGTTGAAACTGCTGGTTTTCGATGAAGGTTTCGCTGCTTCTATAGGCCTCCCTATTCGCGCCCTTGATATTTTGCTGACGAGTCTCCTCGTTATAGCGATCGTCCTCGGTTTGCAAGCGGTTGGTGCTGTGTTGATGAGTGCTATGCTCGTGGCACCGGCTGTCGCGGCACGTCAATGGACGAACCGACTGCGCCTGATGGTGTTCCTCGCCGCATGTTTTGGCGCGCTTGCAGGCGTGAGTGGCACTATTATTAGCAGTACAATGTCTCGTATTCCGACGGGTCCGACGATTGTGCTATGTGCAACGGTTGTCGTCGGACTCTCAATTGCTTTTGCGCCCAACCGTGGACTTGTCTGGAATCGGATTCGACAACAACGCCACAGGCATGGCCTGAAAACAGCAGCGGATGGATTATTAAAACAATCGCAGCAAAGGAGTGAATAAAAAGAGCGATGCATGAACATCTTGACATTCAACTCATTGCGATTGTCACGGCGGTAGCGTGTGCCTTGCCCGGCGTGTTCTTGGTACTACGGCGGATGACTTTAATGAGCGACGCAATTAGCCACGCCATTCTCCCCGGTATCGTGCTCGCTTTTTTTCTTACGGAGAGCCTGTCATCACCGTTGTTGATTCTTGCGGCTGCAGGGACGGGTGTGCTTACTGTCCTTTTCGTTGAACTGTTACAACGGACGAAGCTTGTGAAAGAGGATGCCGCAATCGGGTTGACGTTCCCTGCCCTTTTTAGCATTGGTGTGATTCTAATTTCTCGGTTCGCAGGGAATGTTCACCTCGATATGGATGCCGTGCTTCTCGGTGAACTCGCGTACGCGCCACTCAACCGATTGCAGGCCTTCGGATCCGATCTGGGTCCTGTTTCTTTGTATGTGATGGGCACGATTCTTGTGTTGAACCTTATTTTCATTCTCGTGTTTTACAAAGAATTGAAGTTGGTGACGTTTGATGCAAGTTTAGCCGCTGCATTGGGATTTACGCCGACGCTTATCCATTATGGGTTAATGACATTGGTATCTGTAACGACAGTCGGCGCGTTTGACGCGGTCGGTTCGATTTTAGTGGTTGCACTCATTGCTGGACCGCCTGCCACCGCTTATCTCATGACGGATAAACTCTCGCGTATGCTCGTCCTCAGTGCGATTATTGGGAGTGTCAATGCTGTCTGCGGATATTGGCTCGCGTCTCTTTTTGATGTCTCTATTGCGGGGGCAATCGCGACGATGACGCTCTTTATATTTGGATTGGTTTTTCTGGTGGTTCCGAACCGTGGACTCATCGCTATTGCGCGTCGGCACGCACGCCAAAAATGGGAGTTTGCGCAGACGATGTTGGCTATCCATCTCTTTAATCACGAGGGACTTCCTGAAGCAGCAGCGGAGTCAGCGATTGCAGACCTCCATGAGCATTTGAGTTGGGATCCCGTTTTTACAACCCAAGTCGTGAAATACGCGCTGAATAACCGATATGTCTCGCGAGAAGAGGCGCAGCTGGTTTTAACGGAACAGGGACGTGCCATCGCACAGCAGGCACTTGTTCAATAATTAGGATTTACGCAGCCCCACTGCTGGGTTTTTGCTTGGGGTGTTTTGCTTGGGTATTTCTGCGTATTGCTGGGGTGTTTCTGCGTATTTTTTCAGGGTTTGAAACCCCGTCTGCAGTGCATAGGATGTTCGTTATCATGGAAAAATGCGTAAGTCCTGAATAATAATATCCTACGCGAATTGAACTGTAAAAAAATTGCACAGGTTTGTAGTCGTGCGATTCATCGCACGTTGTACCTTACAACAAAGGTTTCCATTATGAAAAATACAATACAGAAATTTCTCGCCTGTTTGCTGCTTTTCAGTCTCACGTGGGGGGTAGGTGCCAATGAGGCCGCGCTCAAAAATCCAGATGGTTCCTGGAAATGGACGAATCGGCTTGTCCATGAAACCAGTCCATATCTACTCCTCCACGCGCATAACCCGGTGGATTGGTACCCGTGGGGCGATGAAGCAATAGAACTCGCGAAGAAAGAGAATAAACTGATTTTTCTTTCCGTCGGTTACGCCACGTGCTACTGGTGCCACGTGATGGAGCGGAAGGTCTTCTCAAATCCCGAAATCGCTGAGATGATGAACGAAAACTTTATCAATATCAAGATTGACAGGGAAGAACGTCCGGATCTCGATGAGATTTATATGACCGCGACGCAATTACTAATCCAACGCGGTGGTTGGCCCAACTCCGTTTTCCTTACGCCTGACTTGAAACCCTTTTATGCTGGCACCTATTTCCCACCGACGGATATGCCGAATAGACCTGGGTTTCCTACGATTCTTGATGCCGTGCATGAA
>JAJEGI010000110.1 GCA_022819945.1 Candidatus Poribacteria bacterium | reverse complement strand
ATGAAGTAGATGTTTGGCATGCGAATCTTGCGGCACTTTTACATGACAGCGCGAAGTGGATGAACGCTCAGGAATTACATAGTGCAGTACGTCGCTACGATATTCGCCTTGATCCGGTTGAAAAAATAAACCCTTCGCTTTTACATCCACTCATCGGGGTAAAACTGGCAATAGAGGAGTTCGCTATAACCGAGTTAGAGGTACTCGAAGCCATTCGGAACCATACGACTGGCAGTCCATCAATGGGGGCTCTCTCTCAAGTAGTATACGTGGCAGACTTCGCAGAGCCGACACGGACACATGATGCAGTTCATGTAGTGCGGGAGTTGGCATATACAGATTTGGAGTGTGCGGTGCACTACGTCGCTCGTGCGAAAATTGAACACCTTCTCCAAAAGGGTGTGATGATTCATCCGAATACGCTTCATACCTACAATAGCACATTAAAGAGTGTTGAGCGTTGAGAATTTAAAGGAAACCAAAATGGCAACAGAAAAAAACACATTAGATCTGGTAAAAGCCGCAGCTTCAGCAGCAATGAGTCGACGTGCACAAGACGGCGTTATCCTCGATCTGCGTGAACTTGATGGCTTCACAGACTTTTTTGCAATCTTCAGTGGTAATTCTGACATTCAAGTAGAAGGCATTTCGCAAGCCGTTCTTGAGGAACTTGAAACCAATTGGGCACAGAAACCTTGGCATCAGGAAGGGGAACGTAAAGCAGATTGGATTTTATTAGATTATGTTGATTTTGTCGTACACGTTTTTCTTTCCGAAAGACGTACCTATTACAATCTCGAACGCTTGTGGGCTGAAGCGGAACGGATTGAATTGCCAGAATTAACAATACCCCCACACTTGGAAACGTTGGAAGAAGAGGCAGTGGATCCAGATGGCATCTTAGTCTTCGGAGACCAAGAGGAAAGCACATCAGAAGCATAATTTGCTTTGGGAAGATGACAGGTTGCCAAAACCTGTTCTGAAAATCTGAGGCAGGAGAGCTGCGGTGTTGTTAAACTTCGGGTTAGTTAGTCAATCAACATCCACAAGTAGGACAGTAACGTTATCGGTGCCGCCATAATCAAGCGCCTTGTTCACGAGGTCTTCGCACGCTTCTTCAATACCTGAGGCATCCAAGATAATATCAGCAATTTCGCGGTCATCAATAATTAAGTCGTGTAAACCATCTGTACAAGCAAGCACAATGTCCCCGGGGACGAGCGGATATGCATCAGCATTAACGGCAACCGTTGACTTTAAACCGATAGCCTGTGTAATCATGTTCCGTTTTTCATGGACCCGTCCCTCTTCCGGAGTGATTTCACCTTTTTCGACCATTTTTTGAACAATGGAGTCGTCTGTCGTTATCTGTGTAAGTTCTTCATCGCGTAAGACGTAGAGCCTACTATCCCCGACATGAACATAAGCAAGGTAACTGAAGGTAACAAAACCCGCGATGAGGGTAGTACCCATGCCGCGACTTTTACCTTGACTCTCGGTGGAAGTATAGATACGTTGATTCGCTTCCTCCGCAAGCTCGCTTAAAACGCCGAGTCTTTTCATGGGACCCAGATCGCTTTGCGGAGACGCTTGGGTTTCCGCCCACTCCTGAATAACTTCGAGAGCAATACGACTCGCGACATCACCGCGCTCATGTCCGCTCATACCATCGGCGATAGCAAACAATTGGAGCTGCGTATCGAAATAGTATAAATCTTCGTTCCTATCGCGAAGCTTACCTGTATCTGTTTTCACTGCAAATTGCATTTTTTTGTGTCCGGGTCCCTTGTGGTTAAGAATACAAAAAGGCTTCTCGCGGGCTATATTCAGGTAAGGTGCCAAATTTGTTCAGAAAACCACCGATCCTTTTTCGGAATGTCAACAAGTAAAACGATGAAAGCCCGATTGCGGTTTCAAAATTCGCACGTAGTGAAATATTTCGGACTCTCGAATTCAGTAAAAGGCTGCATTGACTTAATGTCTTAATATTCCAATTGTGCTATAATTCAATCAATAAATCAAATTAATTACCACTGAACCTGCAACCTTAGGTCAAATTAGAAGGATCTTCGAGTCTATAAGCAAACAAGTTCCGAACACCGCTTATCCTTACGCGGTAACCAAAAATAAAAAGTATACATGGATATACAGAAACTGTCTATCGGGGCAAAGCACCATTTTTTCGGATATTACGGTATAAATCCGTGGGATCGTACATCAAAATATCATCTCGCATTAGAGACAGATTTTCATACGCATCGACCTTTGCCTGAAGATATGGCGACCGTCGGACTTGTTGATCGGGACACGCATCAATTTATCCCATACGCGAAGACTTCCGCTTTTAACCTCCAGCAGGGCAGTATGATGCATTGGATAGGTAACATCGCAACAGATGACAGTGATGGTGTTGACGCGGAATTTACGTTTAACGATTGGACGAACGGTACGCTTGTATCACGTGCCTTTAACCCAATTACAGGGACAGTGCGCACTATCCAAGGCGCAATTGCTGCCGTGTCACCAACCGCCCCGCACGCGATTGGTTTGAATTATGGACGGATGGCGCACTGTCGCGCCGTTGTTGGATACGCTACGCACAGCAAATCTGACAATGTTGAGGCGCAACCCGAGGAAGATGGTTTATATCAACTTAACCTCCAAGATGGAAGTTCTAAACTTGTACTTTCTATCGCCGATGTTATCCGAGCAAGTGCCGATGAACGTGTGGTAGGAAAACGGACCTGGTTCAATCATGTCCTGTTTAACACGGATGGCACGCGACTCCTATTTTTTTGCCGCGTGCGTCAGGAAACAAGATTTTACACTTCGCTCTGGACAGTGAATCCTGACGGCTCTGATTTGGAAATGCAAATTCCGTTCGGTTATCGTGTGTCACATTTTGATTGGCGGACACCCACGCAGATTCTTGTATCTTCAGATATCCTCGGTAAAATGGGATTTGTTGAATTTACGGATGGAAGGCGCGACTTTACGCCGATCGGGCGCGCGATACTACCCAACGATGGACACGCTTCATTTTCGCCCGACCGACAGTGGCTCCTGTGCGACACATACCCTCGAGATCCCGAACGACTCGCACAATTGATGGTTTATAATATCGCTGAAAATCGAAAAATTGTCTTAGGCGAATTCCATCACGAAGCAAAATTCACCGGAGATATCCGATGCGATTTACATCCGCGTTGGGCACCAGATGGAAAAACGATTACCTTCGACTCCGTTCATGAAGGATCTCGACAGATATATATCGTGGACTTATCGTCACGGCTGAAGTAGAGAACCATTTGAACCCGATAAGAGGTTTCTGATGTTGTTAGTGGATTGTTCTGAGGAAAAAATTCGACGACTCCCGAGTATAGTGCAGTGCGCGTTTGCTAATATTAAGGAACAACGGGACGCAGTCGTCTTGACAACGGAGCCGGCATGGAAAGCGGTCAAAGGCATTGATATAAATCCTCGTCAATTTATCTATGTTGACGGGAATACAGACACAGTTATGGCTGCAATCGCTGAAGCGTGTGAAGGTGAAGTGGTTTACGGAATCGGTGGCGGACTGACCATTGATACCGCTAAGTACGTTGCAGCGGCAAATGGATTGCCCCTTATCGCACTCCCAACTATTTTATCAACAGACGCTTTTCTCACCGACGCAACAGGCATTAGAGAAAACGGATGTGTCCGGTATCTCCAGACGAAAACACCTGATACTGTTATCGTAGATATGGATATATTATGCAAAGCACCCGCTGCAATGCGGGCAAGTGGTGCCGCAGATGTGTTGTCAATCGCGACAGCACTCTGGGATTGGCAGGAAGCGGAGAAGATGCGGGCAAACCCACCCAATCAGCGGCTTACACCACAAACAGTTAACATAGCAGAGACACTCCTCCAAACACTTCTGGAAAATGCACGAGAAATCGGCAGCGGCACGCCTGACGGCTTGAAACTACTATTTGACCTCCTCTGTATAGAGGTGCAGCTCTGCAACTTATGTGGGCATAGTCGTGTCGAAGAAGGCAGCGAACACTATTTTACCTATGCTATTGAGAACCATTTAACATCCACAAGTAGTGGAAATGTTTTACACGGTGAACTGGTAGGACTCGGTATCTTGCTGATGGCTGCGCTGCAATCGCAACCCTGGATGCAGTATCGGCATGCACTGGAGTGTTTACAGATTAACTACCGTCCACCCGCTGTTGCTCCTGAAGCAATTATTGAAACGCTTATCAATTTATCAGAATACGTCGCGCAACATAACCTCCCTCATACCGTTGCGACGACGCTACAGATTACGCCTGATATAGCCGAACGAACGATACAAACGGTATTCAATTAAGCCTGAGGATTATGGAACAAAAAAATACACAGACACAATCAGATAAGCGAATCGCGGAACTGCACGAGCAAGCACTCGTGATTGATTCGCACAACGATGCCATCGTCGCGCATATCCGTCGAGGCAACGTGAGTTTTGCTGACGAAAATGTCCGAAATCCAATGGAACCGACTGGGACCATTGCTTATCTCCGCGGTCCCGTACCGCCGGAAGAGAAAGCCATCGGGATTCAACTCAACATCCCGAAAATGCGGCAAGGTGGCGTTGATGCTGCCTTCTTTGCTGTTGACGTGACGCGCGCGTGGAAAAACCATCTCGCTTATGCCTTAGATGCGTTCGGTTGGTTCAACGAAGAAGTGACAGCAAACGCCGACGACATCTGCATCGCTCGGAATGCAAATGATATTCGTGAAGCAAAGGCAGCCGGCAAACTTGCTGCAATTCTTGTCATCGAAAACAGCGAGGCAGTTGAACGGAGTCTGAATATACTACGCTCACTCTATCTGCTGGGGGTCCGTTCAATTGGCTTAACCCATAACCTAAACACGTGGGCATCAACGGGAAACGATGAAGAGGATATGGGTGGTGGCTTGACACGGTTCGGTATGGCATTAGTCAAAGAGATGAACCGCTTAGGAATGCTCGTTGATGTCTCACATATCAGTGAACGTGGATTTTGGGATGTCCTTGAAATCTCGGAACACCCTGTTATTGCATCGCATAGCAACTGCAAGACATTGTGCCGTCACTCACGGAACCTGAGCAACGAACAACTGAAAGCGTTAGCGGCGAACGGTGGTGTTGTCGGTATCACCTTTGTTCCCGGATTTATTACGATAGACGGTTGGAAAAAAATGCCACCTCTGGCACAGTTGCTTAACCATATCGCCTACGCAATCGACATCGCGGGCATCGACCATGTCGGGATCGGTTCGGACTTTGATGGCGGCGGAGATCTCCTCAAGGATGCCAGTGAGTTCATCAAAATAGCGGAAGGACTGAGCGAACGCGGTTATTCCGATAACGATATAAGAAAAGTACTCGGCGAAAACCATCTACGCGTCTTTGAGGCGGCATGCGGATAAAGCATTCGTTTAGCTCTTGTTGTAACTTTACTGCGATACTTTGGTCGTTAGACAACCCCGGAGGAGATTTAAATGATACTCTCTCTTATTTACGGGATTCTGATACTCATTTTAACTATCATATTTCTTGTAAATAGTATTCGGTATAGAAAAAAAATTAATATTTATGTGAAATATGGTGTTTTGTTTGCCATTATCCTCCTCGCTTTTGAGATTGCCGTTGTCGCGTTGATTCCAAATTTCTTTGAAGTCACGCCTTGGTATCAATTGCTCATAGCGGATGCGATTGTTTTTGTGAGAACCTTAGTATTCACCTGCATGGGAATCTATTATTGTTCGATGCTCGGAATTGTAGAGATTCCATTGATAAAAAAGTTCTCTGGTAAAACTGATGATTTTGAAACGTTTACGAGTCGAAACTACATTCTCACCATAATCGGAACGGCCATTGGAGCTATACTGTTTTCTGTTATTCTGTTTAAATTGACTTCTCCACATATATCGGATGCTATGAAACAATTATCCGAGAGCCAAGGAGCTAAATTGGGAATTAGTGATGAGCCATCGGTATTGCTCGCGCTTGTTGTTTTAGCATTTGCGTTTAGCGAAGAAATAGTCTTCCGACTCGGTATTCAGAACTATTTGGCAAAGCAATTTCGACTCAATGGAGATAAATATTGGGTGGCAGTCGTTTTAACTTCAGGACTCTGGGCCCTTGCTCATGTGAATATGCTCGCGCCAGAATGGGTGAAAATTGCACAGATTTTTCCTATCGGAATAGCATTTGGATTCCTTTTCAAAAAATATGGTTTAGAGAGTTGTATACTTGCTCATGGAATCCTCAATCTCGGTATGATGGGTTTAGGTCCGTATCTCATTCAGATGTAGTTCAGAAACTTCCCGAAGGGTGCGAGAGACGGACTCCCACACTTCATCTACACCAATCCCTTTCATACAGATATTGTCCTTACACTTATCCGTGAACTGCTTGCATGGGCTACACGGCACGGCGTGGCGGATGGTTTGATGCAATGTTCCGAGCGGTTGAAACCGGATGTAATTGCCCGGACCGAACAGAGACACCGTAGGCGTTCCGACTGCCGCGGCAATATGCATCGGACCGGTATCGTTGGTGAGAAAAAGATCGCATCTTTCAATGCAGGCGGCTAACTGTCGAATTTGAAGATTACCCGCAAACGGAATAGCGCGAACGTTCATGAGATTCGCGACAGTCCGCACAAGCTCCATTTCTCTGGGACCACCAAAAATCAAGACATTAGCGTTGAAATGCTCCACAAGTTTGTCTCCAATAGCAGCGAAGCGATCCGGCATCCATTCGCGCAACTTCCAGCCCGCCCCCGGAAAAAATCCGACCTTTAATTCTCCATCGTTAACACCTGCAGTGTCAAACCGTTGCACCGCATCTAACCGCTCAGATTCGGAGAGAAAGAGTTCCAATCTTGCATCTGCTGCCGGAATACCCGCTGCATGTAACAACTCGAAATAGTGTGCTGTGGCGTGTTTGTTCCCCTGCTCATGGATGCGGACGGTACAGAGTCTACCCTTACCGACACGTTCGGCAGCACCGCTGAAATACATTAACATCTCAGTGCGAAATTTCCGCTGAAAATCAATAGCCAACGTGAATTTCCGTTCACGCAGAAGACGGATAACCCGCAACATCTCACCTGTATCCTTATTTTTCGCAAGCCGATCGAAGGTAATTATTTCATTGAGATGCGGATTTTCACGGAGGACCTCTGCCGATTGTTTTGCAACAAGCATAGCAATATACGCATCTCGGAAATGTGCACGGACGGATCGGATCGCCGGTGTTGTGAGCACAATATCGCCAAGGGAACTGAGTCGAATCAGCAGTATTCTTTCCGAAGCCATTTATCTCATACGCGCCGTGAACAGAAGACGCGCCTCTAATTTGCTGTCAAATAAAATTCAACCGATTATCTGTTTTTCAAGGTTATTCAGGGCATCCTCAACCAATGCGTCTATGTCCAGTCCCGATTCTGCATTATCTAATTCAATAAGCGACGCGCCGGTGGCCGGATGTTTCGGCACAAAGAGTGAGCAGCAGTCTTGATGCGGACGTGTAGATACATCAAATGTCCCTATCTGCTGTGCTTTTGCTATAATTTCAGCCTTGTCCTCACCAATCAGTGGACGCAGGATCGGGATTTCGGCGATCGCTTCAATCGCTCGGAGGTTCGTTAACGTCTGCGAAGCAACCTGTGCAAGACTTTCACCTGTAACAAGAGCTTCCGCATCTACCGTGGCGGCGACGCGCTCTGCGATCCGTGTCATCATCCGTCGATACAACAAAACCCGGAATGGCGCGGGCGTTGAAGCGACAATGGTTTGCTGGAGATCCGCAAATGGAACGAGATAGATTATGCTCCGATAGTTGGATACTGCTAAGATCTGAGCAATTTCGATGACCTTCTCTAAAGAAGCCTTATCGGTATACGGGTAACTATGAAAATGAATAAAAACGGCTTTCGCACCACGCTTGATCAGCTGCCATGCAGCAACGGGGGAGTCAATTCCACCCGATAGCAGGACGAGTACTTTACCACTCACACCGACTGGCAAACCGCCGATACCTTGAATTTTTTCTGTAGAAATATAGGCTGCTTTCTGCGTTATTTTAACCCAACAGACCACATCGGGATTATGCATATCCGCACGGAGTCCCGTCTCCTTGATGAGATACCCCCCGACCTCCGCACTAACCTCTGGTGAGGTTAATGGAAATGTTTTGTCCGCTCGCCTTGTCTCGACTTTAAGAGACTCGCAAGCAGCATTTTGGATGTGTCGTAGTGCTGCATCTTTAATAGATGCGATGTCGGTTTTGGTGCGGCATGAGAGTTCAAAATGGGCGATGCCCATGACTTGCCCCAAACGTTGCTTAATTTTAGATATATTGGCATGTTGCTCAAGATGTACGAGAATCCTATCGTGAAGTCGCTCGACTTCAGCATACCCGGTGCCGCGCAAGGCAAGTTTGATGTTGTTCGCAAGCCGTTTTTCAAAAAATACTCTGTTCTTCCCTTTAAGCCCAACTTCGGCGTAATGGATACTAAACAATTCTTCCATGATTTCTCTCGTGCTACAAAGAATGAATTTTCAAAGATTAACGTAATAGAACGTTGGTAAGGATATATATTGCTTACAAAGCACGGACAGCATCGGTCAAATTGAAATGGAGTTTCGCTACATTCTGTAATGCGTCATTTCCGTGCAGCTTAACAAATTCTCTACCGGCTTCCACAACCTGATACGCGCCCCTCGGTAAACGCATCTCGTATGTTTCAGATAACCTATCCATCCCTGTCAAAAATGCATCGCGAGCGATGATAGAGGCTGCAGCGACTGCGATATCGCGTTCCGCCTTTGTTACCTGTCTAATCTCTATCCCAAGCGTCGCAGACGCGGCGCGCATGCTGCCACGCTGTAAGTGTAGTGTGTTATTCGCCTGTTCGGCGAGTTGTTGCTTCATAAGGTTATCTTTAGCAAATTTGTCAACAAGGACATGCGCCGCGCCGACCCTATTCGCCAATATATGAATCGCCTCAGCATGAAGCGAGGCAAGTAGATGGTTTAAGTTTTGCCCGCGTCTACGGAAAGCCGTGTAAAGGGAATTGTATTCAGCAGGCATCTTTTCCACAACGACAATATGCTGGGCATAATCACAGCGCATCAACGCTGCAAGATTTTGGATACGACGATTTGATAACTTTTTCCCATCAGTAATTCCTAAATCTGAGAAGGTTTCTCGGCATTCAGCATCCACGTAAACAGCCGCGACAACGAGGGACCCGAAGTAATCACCTTTACCTGCCTCGTCCGTGCCGATCCATGCGTTCCAGTTATGTATTGCGTTCATTTAATTCGTTTCAATTCGTTGTGGTTTTGGATTTATGCCGAATTCCGAAGTGCCGCGAATTCTGTAACCTGTTTACCTACGGCTTTGACACGTGCAGCTAATTCAGGATCGTGCAGATTACCCTCAGCATCAAATGCCTGAGATGAATTCGGAATGGATGCGTCTTTCGGGACGACCCAAGCGTGGAGTGCTGTACCGACCGTGCGTAACATAGAAAGCGCATTGGCTGCACCCATGCGTCCACCAGAAACGCCGACAAGTCCGACAACCTTATTCTCAAATTCATCAAAGCCCATGAGATCAAGCGCACTTTTAAGGACACCACTAAAGCTGCCATGGTATTCGGGGGAACCGAGAAGTATACCGTGTGCACGTTTCACCTTTTCTCGGAGTTTGAACACGCCAGGCGGATAGTCACTTTCGTTAGCGACAGAACCTTGAAAAACGAGTTCATATTCACCAAGTTCAAGCAATTCGACCTCGGCACCTGCATCCTTCGCAGCAGCAAGAGCGATTTGGAGTGCCGCATGCGTTGAACTACCTTCCCGCAGACTTCCACAGATAGCAACAACATAGACAGGTTGGTTATTGGTACGTGCCATTTTCGGTATCCTTTTCCGTTAATTCCCTAAACATACCACACAATTGTAGCGAGAAATGAGACAGTGCGGATCCATCTTGGTTCTTCCTGAACTGCTCCTTAGCATAACACAGCAACAAAGGTATGTCAAAAGATTTTTACCGCAAGGGACATCAAGAGTAGTCGAGCAAATGTCACATTCGGTGAAATTATACCACATCTCGCAGAGCTGCTGCCAAACCAACTTCACCTTCAGTCGAGCGAAGCGATCTTGTGCGTAAAATCGAAACGATTAGAGAACTGAATCGTTTTATACTGCAAATTTTTCTTGACAATATTTAAACGTTTCTTTTATAATACTTTTGTAAGTTAGAACGCGGGTCGTTCATTTAATGGATGGGTTGAAAGCCTCCGTAATGTGAGCCGCTCGCATCGTATGTTAATTTTTTAGACATGAGGAGGTTTACTCATGCGTTTAATGATGTATTTACTCGCCGTTGCCTTGTTGATGATAAGCAGTGCCCTCACCACGCACGCCGTAATCGAAGACGAAGGCTTAATCCTTTACTTCAGTTTTGATGAAGCAGAGGGCAATGTAGTTATAGATGGAACAGGTGGCGGCAATGATGGCGTAATTGATGGCGCGGAGATTGTTAACGATGAAGTCGTCCACGGTAAAGGGGCGGTATTATTTGACGATGGCAATGATAGTGTAACTGTTGACTCCTTTGCCGCATTAGAACAGTATACCGATAATTCCTATCTCTTTTGGCTCAATTTCGCTGTATTGAACTCTGGTGCCTGGAACCAAATTATCGCGAAAAAAGCACCAGGGTCTGACCGTTCGCCGGGTATCTGGACCTGCAATCGCGTTAGTTTACACATCCACTACCGGTTCAATCCAGGGAATGCTGGAAGCCTTTGTGTCGGTCCTGACGGAGAAGGCGATGAATTTGCAGCAGGCGACTGGCACCACATTGCCGGTATCAAAGAAGGGACTAACTTCAAATTTTATATTGATGGCGAAGTCGTTGATGAACAGACCGTTCCAGCAGCCCACACACAAGGGACAGAAAAACTCTATATCGGTAAAACGGGTTACGCTTCTGCGCTCTTCTATATTGATGAACTCTTTGTCTATGATAGAGCCTTGAGTGGCGGCGAGGTTATAGATATAATGGACGGCTTGCTCACCCCTGTTGAACCCAAAGATAAACTCACCACAACGTGGGGACACCTGAAAACAGGTCGCGATTAATCTCACACCCAGAACAAACATAGGGACGGTTCTCATACCGTCCCACATTCTTTTCCCACTTACCTATCTACTCATCAAAATTTCTACCTTTTTCCAACTACTCCAAGGTGAAAATCTACGGTTCTACAGTTTTAGCCTAAACAAATGCAGATTTTCCTTGACATATTTAAGTATTTCTTTTACAATGCTTTTATGGGTTAAAACGCGAGCCTTTCTATCCATAGGTCGGTTGGAAGCCGCCCTAATACGAGGTGTTCGCATAGCACATTAATTTGCTTTAGACATGAGGAGGTTTACGCATGCGTTTAGTTATCTATGTACTCGCTGTCGCATTACTAATGGTAGGCAGCGCGCTCACTACACATGCCGCAGTCCAAGACGACGGATTAATCCTTTACTTCAGTTTCGATTCGGCAAAAGGCGGAACGATAGAGGATGAGACTGGCGGTGGAAATGATGGTGATATAGTTAAAGGAACAAAGATTGATACGAAGGAAGTCATCCACGGTAAAGGTGCGATATTATTTGAAGATCCCGGCGACAGTGTGACAGTCGATTCCTTCAAAGAGTTAGAAAATTATCAGGACAACTCCTATCTCTTCTGGCTCAACTTCACCAAGCCGAACTCCGGGGGTTGGGATCAAATCATCGCGAAAAAAGCTCCGGGCTCTGACCGTTCACCCGGTATCTGGACCTGTAACCGGGTCCCCCTTCACATCCACTATCGGTTCAATCCGGGGAATGCTGGAAGCCATTGTGTGGGCCCCGATGGAGAAGGCAGTACATTTGAAACCGGCGACTGGCACCATATTGCAGGTATTAAAGAGGGCACCAAATTCCTGTTTTACATCGATGGCGAAGTCGTTGATGAGCAGAATGTGCCGAAGGATCACGCACAAGGCGCAGAGAAACTTTACATCGGTCAAACGGGTTATGCCGCTGCGAAGTTCTATCTCGATGACCTCTATATCTACGATAGAGCATTGGATGCTGACGAGGTCTCAGATGTTATGGATGGCAAACTCCTCCCCGTCGAACCGGAGGATAAACTCGCCACAACATGGGGCCAAATGAAGACACGTCGTGATTAATTTCACGCCCTGAACCGTTGGGACGGTTTCATGCCGTCCCATATTCCTTTTCTCGTCAATGCATGTTTACGCCTCGATGCTATCTATTCCCCATAGTCAAAACCATTACGCTTTCTTTTATTCTCCTTGTGCTGCCGCAATTGGGGACGTGGGCTGATGCTGAACCGGAAATTAACATCCGGTTTGAACGCGGTGTCCGCTACCTTGAAGCAGAGCAATTTGATCTGGCTCTCTCCGAATTTCAAGCTATCGCAAAAGAATACCATACCTCAGCGGACATTGGGAGTCTTGCCTATTACTATATTGGAATTATTTACCAAGAACTCAATAATCTGACCGAGGCTGTATCCGCATTCCAGAAAGCATTGGCACGCAAAGCACCACAAGAAGTACACGGGAATGTGTACCTTCATTTAGGCATCGTCTATAAAGCACAAGGTAAGTTAACACTTGCTGAGGATCACCTCAAACAAGCACTCGTCCTATTGACACAATCTGCAGAAGCACACATCCATCTCGGCGATGTCTACATTCTCCAACGTAGATTCAATGCAGCTGAAAAGGCGTACCGTGAGGGCATCCGCCTGAACCCAAACCACACTGAATCCTATTACGGACTCGGACGGGTCGCAGAAATGCAAAATCGCCTAAGACAGGCTATAGAATATTACGATGCAGCGCTCGTGCGTAACCAATATTCATCGCAGGCGCACTATAGGCGCGCACTCACATATCAGAAACTTGGAGACAAAGGGGAATCCGAAACTGCTATGGCGCAGTTTCAACGTTTAAAGACTTATGAGGACCAGATGCACCTATTTCGAGAGGCGATTTACACAAATCCGCACCTGCCAGTGCTATATATCAAACTCGGCGAACTCCATGAGGCGCATGACAACTTAGCAGAAGCAGCACGGGTTTATGAAGTTGCCACGCAGGTGCACCCGTCCTATCTACCTGCGTATCTTCACCTCGGTGAGGTATTTATCCGGCAACGTGCGCTTGAAAAAGCAGCGCGCGTGTATGAGAAAACAATAGAAATTGCGCCGGATAACGCACAAGTCCAAATAAAATTAGGTGTTATCTATATCAACCAACGCCAGTTTGAACCAGCAGTCGCGGCGTTCAAGCGCGCCATCGCTACAGATAACACGGCAGCAGAAGCGTATAACAACCTCGCACGGCTCTATGCGGGACTCGGTAAAGAGATGCAACAAGCAATAAATTTAGCACAACAGGCGGTCGCTCTGGCACCGACAGCGAAACATTATGACACTCTTGCATATACCTACTTCCGCAATGCCCAATATGCACAGGCTTTGGACGCTATTAATCAAGCCATCTCGTTAGCACCGAATGTAGAGGCATACAATAAACTACGCACAAAGATTCAAAAGGAGAAAAAATGAAAAAAGGGATCTGTATCGGATCATTACCGGGCGGTTCAACCGAAGCGCGGTTTAAACTGGCGAAAGAAGCCGGGTTTGATGGCGTTGAAATCGGCACCCTCGGAAATGATGACGACCGACTTCAGACAAAAGAGATCGCCACACAACACGGATTAGAAATCTTCAGCGTGATGAATAGCAAACATTGGGCATGTCCACTCTCTGATGCTGATGCCAGTGTTCGTGCTGAATCGCACGATGGAATGCGCGATTCAATAGCAACCGCGACGGCTGTCGGCGCAGACACTGTGCTGCTCGTTCCTGCCGTCGTCAATGATAAAACCAGCTACGAAGACGCATATCAACGTTCACAAGCGGAAATCCGTAAACTGATTCCAGAAGCAAAAGCAAACGGCATCACAATTGCCCTTGAGAACGTTTGGAACAAATTTTTGCTCAGTCCCATAGAGTTCTGTCGCTACCTTGACGAATTTGACAGTGAGACGATAACAGCCTATTTTGATGTAGGCAACATCGTGCTATACGGATATCCACAACACTGGATTCGTTCTCTGGGGAATCGCATTTCTAAAGTGCATGTCAAAGGCTTCAATGCAACTGAGCGTCGGTTCACCTACTTGATTGAGGATTGTACGATTGATTGGAACGCTGTCATGTCGGCGTTAGAAGAGATCGGGTACCAGGACTACATGACAGCAGAACTTTCTGTTGATGAGGACGATCCTGAAGGTCGGGTACATGGCATCAGCAGCGATATGGACAAAATTATCGCTGGAACTGTATAATATTAGATTAAGTTAATGAGAGATCACCTGAGAAATGTGTTAAGTTGAGACGAAACGGGCTCATCCTACAAATCACGTGGTATATTTGGAACCGGGATCCACAAAATAAATGGAAGTTATTATTCAACCGACTTATGAACAACTCGCGACGGTTGCGGCTAAAATCATCCGAGACGCGCTCTTAAAAAAACCGGACCTCGTTCTGGGACTCGCTACTGGCAGCACACCCATCGGTGTCTATGATGCCTTAGTCCAAATGCATAAAATAGAGGGACTCGATTTCTCAGGTGTAACCACCTTTAACTTAGATGAGTACGTCGGGATTCCACCCAATCATCCGTATAGTTACCATACCTTTATGGAGACGCATCTTTTTAGTGCCGTTAACATACCGGCAGAGAATCGCTATATCCCACAGAGTACGACGGTCGGACACGCGGAATTCTGTGAGCGGTACGAAGCAGCGATTGTCGATGCTGGCGGCATTGACATTCAAGTCCTCGGCATCGGAAAAGATGGGCATATCGGTTTTAACGAACCGAGTTCTTCCCTTGGGTCTCGGACGCGTATTAAGACACTGACGCAAAGTACCCTTGAGGCGAACGCACCACATTTCGGCAGCACCATTGATAATGTCCCGAAAATGGCGATTACGATGGGCGTCGGCACAATCATGGAAGCGAAACAGTGTCTATTGTTGGCGAGCGGAAAGTCAAAAGCGGTCGCGATTGCAAATGCTGTAGAGGGACCGATTACGGCAGAAGTGCCCGCATCGGTATTGCAGATGCATCCACGAACGGTTGTGATTATTGACGAGGCAGCGGCTTCGCAACTCAAACGCGTAGACTACTACAAACAGGTTTACGCAAATAAACTGAAACTCTTGTCTCAGGACATTGAAATTTGAGACATCGTGCTACAAGTCTTGCTCATCGGACAAACCGTACTCTTTCACTTTTCTTTGGATTGTCCGACGACTCACCCTGAGTATCTCCGCAGCCTTTGCTTTGTTATTATCTACAGACGCAAGGGTCGCACGGAGTGCCTCCCTGTTAATTTCATCGAGTGACATGCCGACTTTTACATTTAAATGTAAATGCTGTTCATCCCCAATTGGGTCAACTGACTTCGGGATATCAGGAACTGAAAGTAGATTTGAAAATGCGATGCCAGCTGCTTTGAGGATGCGTTCAGGTAAGTCAATTTGTTGGAGTGTCGATTGGGTGGACGTTACAACAATACCTTCGATGCAGTTTTTCAATTCGCGCACATTTCCTGGCCACTCGTATTTCATCAGCGTTCTAATTGCCTCGGGGGCAAGCGTTATCAGCGGTTTCCCATTTTGTTGGCAAAACTCTTCAAGAAAATCCTTCACAAGCAACGGAACATCCTCAATACGTTCTTGGAGCGTAGGGAGATGAATAGGCACTACGTTGAGCCGATCGTAGAGATCCGGGAGGAATTCTCGTCTTTTGGACGCACCTTCCAAATCGTGATTTGTAGCACATACAACGCGGACATCAACCTGAATCGTTTTATCGCCGCCAACCCGTTCAAATTCGCGTTCTTCAAGAACCCGCAAAAGACGCGCTTGATTCGACATACTGAGTTGTGAAACTTCGTCAAGAAAGAGGGTACCCCCGTGTGAGAGTTCAAACCTTCCTTTGCGTTGGTAGTATGCCCCACTAAACGCGCCGCGTTCATGCCCGAAAAGTTCGGATTCCGCCAGGTTTTCGTTGAGTGTCGCACAATTAAAAGCGATGAGGGGCCCGTGCCGTAAACTTCGGTGGTGAATCGCACGGGCAACCAGTTCTTTACCGGTGCCGCGCGCCCCGTGAATCATTACAGTTGCTTTTGTCGGTGCGATCTGCGTAATCATATCGCGAATTTTGGTGATTTGCGGCGAATTACCTGTCAGGCGCCGTAAGCCTTCCTTCTCATCTATTTGTGATTGAAGTTGTCGATTTTCAAAGGTGAGGCGTTGGTTTTCAAAGGTCCTATGTAGCAGTGCCTCCAGATGCACCGGGTTAACCGGCTTCGATAGGAAATAGGTGTCTTTATAAGCGAGCATCGCTTTGATACCGATATCGGTCTCTAAAATGTTTGGTTCTGTAATAAAAATCACGCCGACATCCGGGTGATGCTGTATCGCCGCTTCTAACAGTGCCAATCCATCAATCCGCTCCGCTTTCAATTGGGCAATAAGGATATCTATTTTTAAGTGCTCAATCTGATGAAACGCCTGATACATATTGCCGGTGACAAGAAGACGCAGCCCTTTACCCGCAAGTGTTTCGCAGACAAGTTCGCGTTCAATCCTATCAGCATCAACAATCAGGACTGTTTTTTGCGCGTTTGTTGTGTTCATAATTGACGGAGCTACAAACCTTGCCAATGAAAGCAGGTCTGTGGATTGCTGTTCGTTGAAATATCAATAGGGTCTCAGATTTTGCTATGACCTAAAAAAAGTATTGTTTAAAATTGAAAATTTAGGTAAACTATAAAATCATTATCCGCAACATAATAAATCTTCGTTCACATTTTTCGGAGGAATTGAATGGAAAAACAACTCAGTTCGCTATATAGACTCGGTGGACTCACCGGTATCCTAAGCGGACTTCTCATGGTAGCGTCAAGTATTTGGTTTATTTTTAGTTTATCATCTATTAGTTCACCGCCATCAGCAGAACAGTTTGGAAGAATCGGGATTTTTCATGGAATCGGGGTTGTCACAATTATCTTGCTCGTGCCGACTCTATTAGCCAGCTATGGCTTACTCGCTTCAGAAGCATACGCACGTAGTGCTTTAGGGTCAAGTATCGCGATCCTGTGGCTTGTCATAGAACTCGTAGCCCACTGCTCACAAACCGCGCCGATAAACGCCCTATCGGAATTAGTAGGTGAGTCTGCAACCGCTACTATCGGGACACCGCTCTATGATCTCTGGATAGAGTGGGCCGAAGCACTCTTTATGACCGGCGCCTTCTTGTGTGCATTGTTAGCACTCTGTTATGGTTCGGCACTCCATACGTGGGGAAATCCAGTTGCGGGGTATCTATTCTTTCTTGTGATAGTAGCGTTTCCAGCAGGCATTTTCCTAAACCTTGGTGTTCAATTGCACGTGCTCATCCGAGGTATAGCGTTTTTGTTCCTCGGGGGGGTGCTTATACAAGCACCAGACGAGGAAGGGATATAACAAGTGCTACCCTGTAAAGTAGAGATACTTTGTTTGTGTAGTACCGAATTTATACACGACGGTTGGCGTGCTATCATAGATCAAGTGAGTGCTTTCGCAGCCTCAATTTTCCATCCCAAGGCCCTAACAGAAATTGACGCTATGTGTCGTCTTCATTTAGCAATCTTTCCAATTCCGCCAAGATATCTTCTTCGTCACCCTCTGCCTCTTCGGTCTCGGGAGGTTCGGTATCCTCGGTACCAAGCGTTTCCAGATCAGACCGAAATTCTATAAGGTTGCTAAGATAGCGTTCACGCGTTATATTCTCTGCTTCGCCGTGTTCCTCGCGTAGACACTCACCACAGAACTCTCCAATCTGTTGAATGCCAGTATCAATATGTCGTAACGCCGCCTCAGCATCATTTTCCTCCAGACTCAATTCTGCGTTGGCGATGCTGTGCATCATGAGCATATAGCCTTTGTACTGATAACTCTGCCAAGCGATCTCAGATGGCGCGCATTCGCGCGCTAAATTCGTTACAGCGATATTGGTAGCCGTATCGCGTTGAACATCTTGCCACCGTTTAATGCCCGCGAAAAGAAGATAGCGGGTATATCGATGGAAAGACTCCTCAAAGAGGATATCCCATTCTTCTGACTCCAATTGGAACCCTTCACGCGTACCGTGGTGTTCTTCATATTCCTGCAATTTTGCAAAGAAATAGTCGTAATAGGAATCCACACCGTGTGGACGCATGCCGTCAGGACGACCGGTCGCATAAATGCGCGAGATAGTGAAGGCGTTGGGTTGCACAACAACAACCTCCCGACCATCTTCAATCTGCAGGACACTCACCGGTCGATCCGCATCAAGATTAACCATCTCAAGAATCCGATCAAAGGTTTGAACCCACCGGGTGTTTCTCTGTATAGAATCGTTCGCCATTTTTTTATCCTTTTTTAATAGTTGTCAGTTATAAGTTATAAGTCTGGTTTCTGATGCGTTATCATCTCCTTGTAATGGTGGTTACCGAATTGAAACACCGACGGTACCAAAAAATATTGGACAACCGGAAACCTCTTAACTAAAAACTTATAACTAAAAACTAAAAACTATCAAAGCATCTGAAAATAATCTTGGAGCGGTGTGACAGTAATATCTCCACGCTGTAGTGCGTCAATAGCATTAACGGCTGCCGCTGCGCCGGGTATCGTTGAAAAAATCGGGATATCGTGTGCGATCGCCATTTCACGAATCAAGAGTTCGTTCGGTCGGTGCAAGTCACCAGTAGGCGTATTAATAATCAAGTCAACAGCGTGATTCTTGATATAATCGTGAATCGTCGGCCTGCCCTTTCCGATGCTAAAGACGAGTTCCGACTCCATTCCATTGCGGAGCAGTACCTTCGCTGTTCCATGTGTAGCGATGAGCTCAAAACCCATATCTGTCAGTTTCTTAGCGATGAAGATAATCGCGCGTTTGTCCTTATTTTTTACACTGATGAAAACTTTACCACCAAGTGGTAAACTGTAACCACAGGCTTTCTGTGCCTTCGCAAAGGCGCGGGAGACATCCGTATCAATCCCCATGACTTCACCCGTTGATTTCATCTCGGGGCCCAAACGCGTGTTTGAACCGGGAAAGCGGTTAAACGGAAAAACAGGTGCCTTGACACTGAAATAGACGGGTTCAATCTCGCGCGTGAAGCCGAGTTCCTCAAGTGTTTTACCCGCCATTACGCGTGCAGCGAGTTTCGCCAAAGGGACACCGATCGCTTTACTGACAAACGGAATCGTTCGAGATGCACGGGGATTCACCTCAAGCACATAAATTTCATCGTTCTTTATCGCGTATTGGACGTTCATCAAGCCACGGACACGGAGTGCTTTCGCTAAGTCGTACGTAAAGGTTTTGAGCTGCTCAATTTGTTCATCTACGAGTGTATAAGGTGGCAACACACAGTCACTGTCTCCAGAATGGATACCGGCTTCTTCGATGTGCTCCATGATACCACCGATAACGGTTAGATTCCCATCAGAGATTGCATCAACATCGACTTCAATCGCCTCTTCAAGATATTTATCAATGAGTACAGGATGCTCCGGTGATGCTTCGACAGCCGTGTTCATATAGTCGTGTAGGAGTTCCTCGTCGTAAACAATCTGCATGGCACGCCCACCCAACACATATGATGGGCGGACAATAACAGGATAGCCAAGCGCGGCAGCAATAGGCGCGGCTTCCTCGCTCGATGTCGCCGTTCCGTTGGGTGATTGCATCAACCCGATGTCGTCCAATACCGCTTTAAAGAGGCGTCGATCTTCGGAACGTGCTATATCTTCAGGGCTTGTGCCGATTATGGGTACGCCTGCATCCTTCAGGGCAACAGCGAGATTTAGCGGGGTCTGTCCACCAAACTGAACGATAACACCGGCAGGCTTCTCTTTGTGATAGATGTTCAATACATCTTCACGAGTCAACGGCTCAAAATAGAGCCGATCCGAGGTGTCGTAATCAGTGCTAACAGTCTCAGGGTTGCTGTTTACCATGATCGTCTCATAACCATCGTCTTTAAGTGCGAGCGCGGCGTGAACACAACAATAATCAAATTCGATGCCCTGTCCGATCCGGTTGGGACCCCCACCAAGAATCATGATTTTCGGTTTATCAGACGGACGTACCTCGTCTTCACTCGAACAGGTAGAATAGTAGTACGGGGTCTCTGCCTCAAACTCTGCAGCACAGGTATCAACGGTTTTGAATGTCGCCTCAATGCCGAGTTCATTTCGACACTCACGGATAGCCTCTTCGGATACGTCGTAGATGTCCGCTAACTGTCGATCAGAAAACCCAAATTGTTTTGCCTGACGAAAGAGCGGATGGATGGAAGGGTGAAAGGCTGGAAGGCTGGAAGTACGCGGTTCTTCCATTCTTCCATTCTTCCATTCTTGCATGGATTGATGTATATGGGGTGCCGCTAACCCTTTTTCAAAATCAACTATCTCTTTCAAATTATAAAGAAAAAACGGGTCAATGTGCGTGTAAGCATGAATATCCTCAATGCTCATTCCACGTGTGAGGGCGGCTTTGATATAAAAAATCCGTTTCACATTCGGGATGCTGAGTTTACTCGGAAGTTCGGAAAGTGGAAGCTCATCAAGTGGATGGTTATCTAACCCAAACCATCCAGTCTCCAGAGACCTCAACCCTTTCTGTAACGCTTCTTTAAACGTTCCACCGATAGCCATAGCCTCGCCGACAGATTTCATCTGTGTTGTCAGTGTTTCATCGGTGCCTTGAAACTTTTCAAACGCCCAGCGCGGGATTTTGACAACCACGTAATCAATCGTCGGTTCAAAGCAGGCAGGGGTTTCAGCGGTGATGTCGTTTGGAATCTCATCCAAATTATAACCGACAGCCAGCTTCGCAGCGATTTTGGCGATTGGGAATCCCGTGGCTTTTGAGGCAAGCGCGGAACTACGGGAGACACGCGGGTTCATCTCAATAACCACCTGTTTACCTGTCCTCGGATCAACAGCGAACTGGATATTGGAACCACCGGTATCAACACCAATCTCGCGGATAATCTTAATCGCCGAATCCCGCATCAGTTGATATTCTTTGTCCGTCAATGTCTGGATAGGTGCGACGGTAATGCTATCACCGGTATGGACTCCCATCGCATCAACGTTTTCAATAGAACAGATGATGACAACGTTGTCCGCCCCATCGCGCATCACCTCTAACTCAAATTCTTTCCATCCGATGACAGATTCTTCAATGAGCAACTCACTGATCGGGCTTAAGGCAAGTCCCGCTGCGACCATCTTCTCGTATTCTTCGATATTGTAAGCGATACCACCGCCTGTGCCACCGAGTGTAAATGCCGGACGGATGATCGCCGGGAAACCGATCTGTTTGATAAGCGCAAGGGCTTCTTGCACAGTGTGGGCAATGCCACTCTGTGGGACTTCCAACCCGATTTTCACCATCGCCTCTTTGAAGAGCGCGCGGTCCTCCGCTTTTTGGATCGCAGGCAATTTCGCACCGATCAGCTCAACCCCGTACTTATCTAACGCACCGGATTCCGCAAGTTCGACAGACACATTCAAAGCGGTTTGCCCACCGAGTGTCGGCAGCAACGCATCTGGACGTTCTTTTTCAAGTATAAGTTCCACTGTATCGGCTGTTATCGGTTCAATATACGTCTGATCCGCGAAATCCGAATCCGTCATGATGGTGGCCGGGTTGCTGTTGACAAGGGTAATCTCATACCCTTCCTCTTTTAGTGCTTTACACGCCTGCGTTCCTGAGTAATCGAACTCACACGCTTGCCCAATGATAATCGCACCGGACCCTATAATTAAGATCTTGTCTATATCTGTTCGCTTTGGCATTTTTTATTTTACCTTGCGGTTCGGTGAGGTGAGACTGTGATGTCAAAGTGCCTTTCCGTATATCTATGAAGAAACACCCAAGCAAATAAACCCGGCGCGTTGCTTGGGACTATGTTTTTTGATGCGCCTCTTTATGTCCTTAGTCGGAAGCCCAATTTGGACATCGGACAAATCGAAGCAGAAACCCAATTTAAAAACCCGACTAACGACTTTTCGTATCCATCATCTCTGTAAAACGCGAAAAGAGATAACTGGCATCGTGCGGACCAGGAGATGCTTCCGGGTGATACTGTACAGAAAAAATGTGATACTCCCGATGCTGTATCCCTTCAAGTGTGTCATCATTTAGATTGATATGCGTAATATCAACGCTGTTCGGCAGTGAATCAATATCAACGCAGAATCCGTGGTTTTGTGAGGTAATCTCAACCTTGTCGGTTTCAAGATGCTTGACAGGTTGATTCGCCCCTCGATGTCCAAACTTCAGTTTAAACGTTTTTCCACCGAGGGCAAGCCCCAGGAGTTGGTGACCCAAACAGATCCCGAAAAGCGGCTTTTTGTCCATTAAGCCTCGGATCGTTTCAATCGCATAGCCAACTGGCATCGGATCACCCGGACCATTTGACAGAAAAACGCCATCTGGCTCCGCGGCGAGAATCTCTTCAACAGCTGTCTTTGCAGGTACAACTTGAACCTCGCAGCCGTGCTCAGTGAGTTGACGCAAAATATTATATTTAATACCGAAATCAAGTGCTATGACGCGATATTTAGCGTCAGAGTTGTTATCACTCTGGTGCTGCCACGCATACGGATTTGGGCATGTCACACGTTGCACCAAATCCCAACCGACTAAGCCGTGCCACGCTTTGGCTTTCGCAATAAGACTTTTAGGATCCAAATCCTCTGTAGAGAGACATCCGTTCATCACGCCGTGAACCCGGAGACGGCGGGTAAGCGCGCGGGTATCAATCCCTTGTATCCCGATGATACCGTGTTCGGAAAGGTAGGTATCTAAACTCCATTTTGAACGCCAATTGCTATGGTACGCGCTATATTCACGAACAACAAACCCTTCCACTTGCGGACCGATAGATTCAACGTCCGCTTCGTTACAGCCGTAATTACCTATCAAGGGATATGTCATCGTAACGATTTGTCCTTTGTAGGAGGGATCGGTCAAAACTTCTTGGTAACCCGTCATACTGGTATTGAAGACAACCTCACCGACGGTTTCGCCGGTCGTGCCAAACTGCTCACCCTCAAAAACTGTTCCGTCGGCTAATGCCAGAATCGCTTTCATATTTTCTTTCCCTCTCGGAGTGTAATCGTTTGCCAACCTCTGAGTTCCCATCCTGTGAAAGGTGTGTTTCGGCTTTTTGAACGAGATTTTGTTACGTCAACCCGATTTATCGCGTCAACATCAATAACAGTAACGTCCCCAACAGCACCAACAGAAAGCGTCCCACGATCAATACCGAGTATATTCGCTGGAATGGCGGTCATTTTCGCGATCGCTTCCGTCAATGTAAGGTGCCCCGGTTGAACCAGATATGTCAACGCAAGCGATAGACACGTCTCTAAACCGATAATTCCGTTAGGGGCATCAAGCATACCTTGTGCTTTTTCCGAAGGCGCGTGCGGTGCGTGATCGGTCGCGATTGCGTCAATCGTTCCATCACGTAGCCCTTCAATAATTGCATCAATATCGGTCTGTGTGCGGAGCGGTGGATGCATCTTAGCATTTGTTCCCTGCTTCTCTACTTCACTATCTGTAAGGATCCAGTGGTGTGGACACACCTCAGCAGTCACATGAACACCCCGTTTTTTCGCTTGACGTATCAGTTCAACAGCACCTGCCGTACTAACGTGTAGCACATGGAGGTGTCCGCCTGTCATCTCTGCCAACATAATATCGCGGGCAACGATGATGTCTTCTGCAGCGTTCGGGCTACCGACAAGTCCCAACTTTCGGGAAGTCTCTCCCAAATTCATGACGGCACCTGCGTTGAGGTTATGCTCTTCGCAGTGAACCATGATCGGAAAACCGAGTTCTGCGCTCAATGTGAGTGCATCGCGCATAAGCGCGGCGTTCATGACAGTAACGCCATCATCGCTGAAACCGACTGCCCCTGCGGAATGCATCCCACGCATATCGGTAAGTTCTTCACCCGCAAGACCTGTGGTAATACTGCCGAAAGGAAACACATTTGTCGTCGCAGTTTTGCTCGCGATATCGTAAATCTGCTCAATCTTTTCAGGCGTGTCTATTACCGGTGACGTGTTTGCCATGCAGGCAACAGATGTGAATCCGCCCGCTGCTGCCGCTGCCGTACCAGTCGCGATTGTCTCCTTATGTTCAAACCCGGGTTCACGGAGATGGACATGCATATCGATTAAGCCCGGCACGACAATCAACCCCGTCGCATCGTACACATTGGCATTTTGGAGATCGGTTAACGCTTCCTTACCACCAACCTTGGCGATCTTGCCATCGGTGATAGAGATATCCCCAACTTCATCAATGTTATTAGCTGGATCGATAATATGTCCGTTAATAATACACGCGTCGCTCATTCACCTTCCCTTTCATAAATGGTCGCTGAATCTACGCCACCCTCTTCGGCGAGCCGCACCCGAACAAACTCTCTTCGGGAGGTGGGAACATTTTTGCCGACGTAATCAGCGGCAATCGGCAATTCGCGATGTCCTCTGTCGATTAGCGTCGCCAATTGGATTGCAGCTGGACGACCGAAATCCATGAGTGCATCCATTGCCGCGCGAACCGTGCGTCCCGTATAGAGGACTTCGTCTACCAAGATAACCCATCTACCAGTAATGTCAAACGGAAGTTCGGTATTGCTAACCTGAATTTGTGTCTCATGGAGATTAATATCGTCTCGATAGAGCGTGACATCAATGGCACCAACATCAACCTCGATTTCCTCAATACGTTCAAGGTTTTCAGCAATGCGGTGTGCAATAAAATCGCCTCTACTTTTAACCCCGACAAATACGAGTTCTTCAATGTGTTTATGATTCTGCTCTAAAATTTCGTGAGCGATCCTGAGCAAAGCGCGACGAATCTCTTCGGCGTTCATGACTTGTGCTTTTTCACGCATTTCCATTTTTCGGTCCTATGAGATCTCTTGATAATAAAAAAGCCTCTCCCGTCTAAAGTAACGAGAAAGGCATCATCCAATAAATTCCGATGGACAGTCTAAATTTTCGCTCCGATTCAAATTGTAGTCTTGCATCCTTTTTTCAACCTCTCTGGATTGGATTAAAAAGGTTTTTTGAAATATATAACGTCCTATTGATTATTATAATTATAACATAATTTGCATATTAATTGCAAATTTTTTATTTTTTGTAGGCACGATATCAGGTTTCCAAGGTTTGCCGCAGAAAAACTAAACCTTTTGCTCTATCATACTTGCGAGGATACCGAGGATTTTGTCGCACTGCCCAATGGAATAGATAGCACTATCTATGTAGAGCCGCTGCGCCTCCAGTTTGAGAAATTGCCACATGGTGCCTGTAGTGCCAGCTCCATAAATGCAAGGAAGATCATTTCCCCTCTCAGCATTGAAACGTTGTGCGGCGAGCATCTCCGCAACACACTGACCGAAACCGAGCACTGGATTGTCTTTTTTTGCCTCAACAAGGACAATAATAGGGGCCTCTAAATGAAATTGGGTAGGCGAGAGACTTACCAGAAAATCACACACACCCGTCAAGCCGCTTTCCGCATCAACACTAAAATCAATTCCTGAAAAAAAACTAATGCGATGCTCAAATTTTTCACGGAGTTCAACAAGAATGTCCGCGACAATCAATTCCGAACTTGCTTTTTCTGTGCCTATAGCGAGGGCTAACGGCACTTTGCGCGCCAATGTCGTAATGAGATACTCACTCGGTGGCACAGGCTCTATGCCCGAAGAAAGGTCTGCAGCTTCATCAGCTTCCAGTTGAAAAACCTTTCGTACTGTCTCTAAAGTAAAATTGCTATAAGCCATTTGTGAGGTCCTCCTATACGCACTTATGCCTTTTGCTCCACCATACTTGCGAGGATGCCAAGTATCTTATCGGACTGCACAATTTGGTAAAGTGCCTGATCAATGTGGAGTTTTTGCCCTTCCAGTTTGAGAAAGTGCCAATTTATTCCTGAAGTAGTAACTCCATAAATGCAAGGGATTTCGTTCCCTTTTGCCTTATTAAAGCGTTGTGCGGCGAGCATCTCCGCGACACAGGCACCGAGGCCAATTACGTGGGACTCATCCTTTCCTGAAATATCCGGAACTTTAACAAAAAGACTAACAGGTGCCTCTACAAGAAATGAAAATGGGGACAGACTTATTAAAAAATCGCACATACCGGTCAAACCCTTTTCAGGATCAATATTGAATTCAATGCCAGAAAAAAGAGTCGGACAGCGATCCAAATGTACCCACAACTCAAAAAGGATATAAGAAATAACAAATTCCGACTTCGCTTTATCTGTGTTCACTGCAAAGGCTAATCGCACCCTTTCCTCAAGATCTGTCGCGAAATGGGGACGTGGTATAATCGGTTCAATGTCAGAAAAGAGGCCTAAAGTTTCAACGACTTCCAGTTGAAATGCTTCGACTACCGTTCCTAAGGTAAAATCGTTATAAACCATTGTGAGATATCTCCTTCTAAAGAACTGGTATAGCAGCCCTACTCCTATATGTTGAATTTATCTGCTGGATCGTGAATGCTTCAACTGCGATTCAGACAATAACCCGTTTATATCCCGCACCGGAATTGCCAATGCATTCATGTGCCTGTCGCTCCGGGCAACAATGCCGATCAGGATGCCTTGTTTGTTAAGCACCGGTCCACCACTGTTACCACCAAACACATCGGATTGGAGATGTAGAAAATCCCCGTGATCCTTGAGAAATTCGCCGAGTGTCCAACGCCATAACTCTTGTCCACCCGGATTGCCCAATATGTACACGAGATCGCCAGCATTTGTTGTGGATGTGGTGAAATCCCAATCAATTTCGCGAGCGGTTTCAGGAAGACCATCAAGTCTAATGATTGCAAGGTCTGTTTTCTCATTCCTCGCGACGACGTGCCCTTTGGTGTAATAACCAAGTCGTTTTAGCACGCCCTTGCTTGTCAGATAGAAGTTTCGGTCTTTAATGAGTTCACCTTTTTCGCCAGGCACCGGAAAGTATACATCTATTGTGCTCTGTTTACCTGGAACGTGTGCATTGGTAACAGCGAGTTTGAATTTCTCGTCAAATAATACGCCGCTGCCTTCACTTATCCCTGGGTTGACTATCCACATGACTGAGCGGATGGCGTTGTCGTAGATTTGGTCAGCGTGGGATTTTGGAGGTGTGAAAGGATTGATATCTATTGGACGGGCGGCGGGAACTCGCCATAAACGAATTGACCCATCATAACTACCACTTGTACTTGCAAACATCTGTCCATTAGGAGCGAAAATCGGTGTCCTTCCTCTGAGGGTTTGCCGGTGCACACCTGTAACAACATTCCACAGTTCAATATGACCGAAACGCTCACTAGCAAGAGTGCTGCCATCAGGACTGAAAACTATATGTTCCACTGCCCCAAGACCACTCTTAGAAAGCGTAGCCCTATGTTCTCCTGTGGAGGCATTCCATAGGTCAACAAAGAGAGTCCCACCAGCGAGAGTACGGCTATCAGGACTGAAAACTATGCTCCATATCTCCATATTGTTAGCAGTGAGAGTGGCTTTGTGACGGTATGTGTTAGCATCCCACAAGCGAACTTCTTTTCCACCACGACTTGCTAGCGTCTTCCCATCAGGACTGAAGACTACATCAAGATTCCCTCTCACCGAATGCTTGAGCGTTGTTTTATTTTCTCCTGTAACAGCATTCCACAACCGAACCGTGTTGTCATAACTCCCGCTTGTGATCGTCTGTCCATCCGGACTGAATGCTATGCTAGTGACCCCCCGCGAGTGTCCAGTAAGCGTTTTCTTCCACTGTCCGGTGTTGGCATCCCACAGCATAATAATTCCATGAGAAGGATTAGGAGGTCCAGATATGAAGCCACCAGCTGCCAACACCTGCCCATCAGGACTAAATGCTAAATTGTTAACACCGATCCGGGGATCTTTCGAGAGGGTTCTTAGGTGTACACCAGAGATAACATTCCATAGATGGATACTACTGTCCAAACTAACCGCGTTTCCACTACTTGCGAGGGTATGCTCATCCGGACTGAACACAACATTTTCGACATTTCTCGTATGCTTAGCAAGAATAGCTTTACGACGACCCGTCGTTACATTCCATAGGATAATTTCCCTAGAACCCCAACTTGCGAGGGTATGCCCATCCGGACTGAACGCTAAACCTTTGACTATGATAACAGAAGATGTATGTCCCATGAGAGTAGCATAGTGAACATAATCTTGCGCTAGTCCGTCGTTTGCTTGGAAAAGGGTTGCAGCAAGTAGTAGCATTGAAATGAAAAAATAAGTTTGTTTCATAAGATTCCATCTCGTAATACCTTTATTTGTCTAAAAGTTCCTTGTAATCTCTCCAAAGATTTCCAAGGATAGGGTAACTAGAATGTTCAATCTCAAAGTACGCCATATATTCCTCTAATATCCCAGAAATACATGTGAACACAACCATTAAAACATCATAGCAATGGACCGGAGATGGATTGAGATTCATATCCACCTCAATTTGTCCGTTCGTAAATCCTACAATTGCACCAAGTATAGACTTCATACTGACATGAGATAACTCCGCAAGTTCCTTATATAATTGGTGAAATGTATCCAAGTTAACCTCTTCAACCTTTTCAGTAAGGTCAAGCCCTGCCCAATTATATTTTCTGTAACGCGGAGTTGCGTCCGGTTTCGCTATACCTGATTTTACATCCTGTTCGTGCATGTTCTTGTACTTCTTTTTCAATTGATCATATTTATCTGTCAGTTCGTCTTGTTCTTTTTCAGATATCTGTCCTCCCAATCGGAGTTCTCTTTCCATTTTCAAGTAGAGATATTCAGCACCGTGATCCAGAAATCTTGTAAAACGTTCGTCCTTGTGTGTCTCATCATGGGTAATGTACTTAATGTCAAGCAGAATTTCATATATGGAACGTGCTGCCCCTATTCCTCCATGTCCCCAACCGTTATGACAACTGCTGTAAGCCCCATAGCCAAGCTTTAAGGCCTCGCTGGTTTGAACACGGAGGAAAATTGAATATCGGACTTCTTCTGCAGGTACACATTCACTTGATGGAACTGAATCGTTAACAATTTCCACGGATTGATCTAAAAGTTTTTTGGTCAAATCCAACAATTCGGGCACTTTTTTATTCATGTTAGACCTCCTTTTAATGACTACCTTGCCTCAATATGTTCGAGAACCCACTCCCGAATTAAGTGTCCAGGAGATATTCCGCGCGACTTGGCAAGTGTTTGAATAACCTCAAATTCTTCAGGGACCAACTGAACAGAAACCAGAGAGCTGAAAGCATCTTCTTCAGATGCCGGTTTTTCGCTTGGCGGATCCGCGAATCTGTATTTACCTGATTTCCGCATTTCAGTTTCCAGTTCTTGGTAATACGCAACCAATCGACTGAAATCATGTCCAAATTTCTCAGAGATTTTTCGCCGCATTTCGCGAACTTCTTCCATTATACTGCATTCCATAGTTTAAAAATTCCCAAAGCATTCTATAAATATGTAGTTCTTCAAGTTTGAGTCTATAGGCGATCCTGTTCGTAGTAGGGCAATTCATTGCCCGTTGTTCTCACTGCAAAGCAGTGCGATAAATCGCACTACTACGAACCTTCACTCAAGTTCAAAATTGATAAAGCACATGTCGCCCCGCTGAGGCTAAGAGTGGTTGGTTACCTGTGTTTCTATAAACATGTCGCCCCGCTGGGGCTGCTATTGTTATGGATTCCGAATCCTTAGCAAAGATGACGCTGAAAGACGTTAACAAGCAGAGATAGGATAAATGACATCAGCGCGAAGGGCTTGTGCCGCAAAACGAAAAGCTGCACGGATACCCTCCTCAGTTAAACGCGGATATGCTTCAAGCAGTTGCTCAATTGTTTCGCCTGCCGCGAATTTCTCCAAAATCAGCTCAACAGGAATACGGGTCCCGGCAATGACAGGTTTTCCCATCATAATAGATGGATTCGATTGTATCCATTTTGTATCCATTTTTACTTCCTCCTTTCAACGAAATATCGAAAAAACACTAACCTCATTTTCGACGGGCGTTAACTTTAAAAATACGCATTGCCAAGGGATTAATAGCCAATAGATATTATACCCCACCAACGTCAGAATTCTCAATAAAGAAGGACAAACCCATCTATTCCCCCTGCACAGCACTAATCTCATCTTCCGAAATCTTATGGACACTTTTCGGATTAAACGTCTGTGTCGTATCTACGCGGAGGGCAACCTCAATCCTACCACCCGTCAGCACAAAGAACTGAATCAGGAAACCGCCACCCTGCATAGATTCGACCTGATACGCTTCTTCATCAAGATCACCAAGCCATGTCGGTAGAGATTCATCAAATTTCGGGTGTGAGAGGACGTTCTCTGGTAAGGCGATAATCAAGGTACCGGGCGCATCTCCGATAGCATCTCCGATGACCTTCCGTTTCTCTACCATAAACGGTACAACTTGGCTCGCGTATTCAAAATCATCAGTGGTCGCGCGTTCCGGTGCTACAAGTCCCCACGTCAGATGATGAATAAACGGGTTGCCGTATCCCTGCCCAAGCATGTGCTGCAGTGCCAGTTTGTCAACAGGGTGCACAACAGCGACGTAATCAAACCACCCCTCGCTGCGTGCGGGACTCTCCGCGGGCAATTGCGCAGATACATTGATATAGTCGCAACCGTCAACAGGCGACGGATAACACCGCGCATCCCATCCGTTGACATAACCGAGTTGTTTTAAACCGTCTGCAACAAGGTGCGGCGGGTCGCAAAAAATCGCAGCGTGATCCATGTTCGGATAGATTTCTACACCTGCGCCGATGACGCGTTCTGCAACATCGGTCGCCTCTCTGAAACGGAGATCAGCATTTTCAATCGTCAGGTAATCATCAAAATTTGTTGGTAATGTAATTAAGTTTTCCATGAGAAACCTCTGTTTGCATCTTGAAGGAAGGGAGTATTAGAAAAGTCAATAAGTCCAATTGAGATGGTACAAGTTTAACAGAAACAGTGTCGGCTTGCAAGCACTTTTTGGCGCGTTTGCAAGTCAAAAGTTGTTGAAAAAAGTGCATATCTCTGATAAGTTAATAGCGTCTTGAACGCTACGTCCTATACTCAAAAACAGAGGAGCAATTCATGAGAAAAAATACATTTAGAGAACTACTCAACGCTGATAAACCGACAGTCGGCACGCATATCCATACCACTTGGCCCTCCATCGTTGAAGCAATCGGTCATACTGGGTTGTATGACTATGTTGAATTCGTTGGCGAATACGGACCGTTCGATCTGCACGATCTGGATAACCTCTGCCGTGCAGCTGAACTTCACAATATATCAACAATGATTAAGGTTGACCAGGAGCCTCGCGGTTTCATCGCACAACGCGCAATCGGTTCCGGCTTCCAGAGTGTACTCTACGCAGACTGCCAAAACGTTGAAGATGTAAAAGAGTGTGTACGCACGACCCGAGCGGATACACCGGAAGATGGAGGCAGCTACGGTGTGGCAACGCGCCGATTTTCTTATATGGGTTACGGAGGTGGTCCAGAATACGTCCAAGCCCTCCGCGATGTCGTCAACGTCATTATGATTGAAAAGAAAGGCACCGTTGACAACCTCGAAGAAGTACTGTCCGTTGAAGGTGTTGACATGATTCAATGGGGCGGTTCAGATTACTCAATGAGTATCGGAATGGTCGGTCAGCGCGGCGCGCCTGAAATCGGAGAAGCACACGACAGAGTGTTTAAGACCGCCATAAAGATGGGAGTCCCACCACGCGCGGAAATTGGGAGTGCCGACGACACGAAACGCTATCTGGATATGGGGGTTCGGCATTTCTGCATCGGCACCGATATTTCCATTCTCTACAGCTGGTGGCGTGAACATGGTGACGGAGTCAGGAAGGCACTTGAGGGACATTAGAGAAGCCATCGTAGGGGCGAGGTCACCTCGCCCCAACGGTATCTGACAACTATTAAAGCATTGACTGCATTTTCTCTGCTACCCAGTCCACAGCGACATCGATCATTGCTTGTCCTTTGTCGGCTGTCGCCAATTTCGCTTGATGATGATATTCGCGATCGGACTTCGCCTGTCCCTCATTAGAAATAGTGAGTTTCGCGCTGTCGTAATCCACGCCGTTCCAATCGACATTTTCCGCAAAGGCAGCGAGCGCAAACGCCGTCTCAAACTCCGCGGCGTGTCCAGGACAAACGCCAGATTCCATCTGTTCTTGCACTAACTCTGGAGTGTACGCCTCCCAATAGGAATGGAATTCTATATTAATGCCGAGTTTCTCGCGGTAACCGTCCAAGCGTTCATGCACCGGACCCGCGTTCCCCGCATGTCCATTGACAATCAAGATGTTACTAATCCCGTGCCGACGCATGCTATCGGCGACATCGTATAACACCTCCCCGAAAACCTCCGCGCGAAGCGTGAGTGTGCCTTTGTGGTCCATCCAGTGTTCCGATACACCGATCGCCAGAGGCGTTGTCACAATCACCCGCGGAAACAACTTTTCAGCCGCCAATTTGGAGACATAGACCGCGCTTTGCGTATCGTGATACATTGCCAAGTGTTCGTTGTGTTGCTCTGTGCTACCCGTAGGAATGATCGCACCTTCAAGCGTGCCAGCATCAATCGCCTCACGGACATATCGACGTTGGTTTTCCCAAAGGAACACTGATTTGATTTGAGACATTATCTAACCTCCACTATTTTTCGGTAGGAGATTATACCTACCGAGTGTGTTTCGGACAGTCGCAATGCCATCTTCCATCAACGCCTGATTAGGCGGTAGATAGTCTTGCAAACTCTCCCAATCGTATTCATTCTGCTGAGCGTCGTTGTTCTTAAAAAGGATTTTGGTGCCGTAATCTCGGATCTCATTGAGCGTCCATTCGTAGATATAAAAGCCGAAAATATCCGCATATAGAGCAGTCCGGTCCTGTCTTTCCGCCAGATAACTTTCTAAAACCACATCAAACCGCTCACCCGTAAAAGCGACGAGATCCTTCTCAACCGGACCTAAAGAGACACCGTCCCAATCAATTATGTGAAGTCGGTCTTCAGCATCTATAATGAGATTGCCGGGCGTCGGGTCACCGTGCGTAATCACAAACGGTGTTTGTAGTGCCGTCCCTGAACGTCCTAAATCATCATATCTACGCAATGTCTGTAAGATAGCAGACCGATGTGCCACGAGCGCCTCAAGAAGCTGCTTCTGATATTTATTTTCTGGGGATATCTTTTTTTCCGCTGCTTCAAGCACTCCATAGAGTTCACTCCGTAAAGGCAAGTCATATTTTGCTATAGGTAGACAATCCAGATCAACCGTCGTAACGTCATGGATTGTTGCTAACAGCGCAGCGGTCTGACAGAGTTCAGGGTCAGTGAAATCCTTTCCGACTTTCCACAGATCCCACCGACTTTTACCTTCAATAAACGGAAAAAGTGAAACGTTAAAACCTTGCCACGGAAGACTCAGCATGCCATCCTCCGTTTCCAACGGAGCGACAACACCTCGAATGTCGCATCGGTGCCGCAGAAGCGATGCTACCTTTAAGCAGGTATCTGGTACAGAAGTAGAGGCTTTGACAAAATACTTCTCGTCTGTCTCAGACACAGCAATGTAGCCGTAACTATCTTCACCTTCTGGGAAAAAGGTTATAGATTTCAAAGATAAACCGTAGGCAGTGTTGAGAAGTTCCAGGAGTTCCGTCTTATCAAAAGCATTGTCAACTTTCATAAGCGTCATCTCGCCACCTTAAGATGAAATATTGTCTCCAGATATACTGCCTCATGATTCTTTTCGGTCCGATTCAAGACAGGGCGCATGTGTTGGTTGACAATATGCATCCCCGCCATCTCAGCGATAGTTGGATACATATTGAACTTGTCATTTGCAACAACGAATACATCGTAATCGTCGGCTAAAAACCGCTTACAGTTTTTGAAAACCTCTGCCACACCATGAATATACGATTCCCTTGCCTCTCGTCCTTTTCCTCTAAATAAGGGACCAATTTCTAATTCATCCAACCTTTTGAACCCAAAGAGATCATAGGCGTAAGCATGCTGCTCGTGATAGTTGATCAGTCCAACGTACGGTGGACTTGTAAAAATCCCCTTAATTTTCTGTTTTTGGGCAATCTCAGCGAATTGCGGAGACGCTTGTCTCAACATCGTCAAGATGTCAATCGTCCGTGAATCACCGGTTATGCAGTGTTGAAAGGTGTCCGTTTTTAATCTGCCAAATTCACTCCATCGTTGGATGCTATCCTTGCAATACCGCTCCCACCAACTCAGGATTGAAAAAAGAGGTTTACAGACTTTCCCGTGTTTTCGACAATAATAGGTTGTCGTTACAGGTTTCCGCAATGTGCCTAAATCTGCATGCGTTGTGGCTCTGCACGAACGGATCGTCCGGCTTAAAATGAGCATCAAGGCTTTTTGGATTGATGTGTCTTCCATTTTACGAATTTCGTTGTGGACAAAATCAATCTCTGCTCTAATCCCTGGAAGATACCACTGCTTCATAAAACGCGCAGAGTCGGCTGACATCTGTGTGTCAATTTGATACTCAGCAACGAGTTTATGATATGTCTCCAAAAAAACAGTTTCCTTCTCATTCCCGTATTGCTTCTGATCAATTTCACCGGTTCTGACTCGGCGTTTAAAGGATACGGGGAAATATTGATTATTAAAAGCCGCAAGCAATCCCGCGAGTTTAGTATCAAATTCAAGTATCCCAGATGTAGCAACAAAATTTTTGAGAGCTGCCGTGATTTTCTGGCTCTCCTCATACAAATAGATCAAATTATATGTTCCTACTTTGGCGTTGCCAATGAAAGCGTTAAATGCCGAAACATCAATCCCAATCGCGTGCATGCCGAGTTCATTCGCTTGGACCAAAGTAGTTCCACTTCCACAAAACGGGTCAAGCACAATATTTCCCGGTCGAAAATAGACATCTCGCTTAAAGTTATCGGTGTGCGCATCTAAAAAATATTCAACCAATTGTGGGATAAATTTGCCTTTGTACGGATGTAGTCGGTGAACGTGTTTTGTCGTTTCCGCTTCTTTAACTTTTTCAAAAGCCAATGTCCAATTCAAATCATCACCGAGTTCATCTTTCCAACGTTTCTCTCGACGGTTCAGACTGTAATAATCCTCAAGACTTTGCAGAGGAATCAGCGTTGACCCATTATCAACAACGGATTCAATCCTCCCATACTGGATTAAATAGGTGATATTTGCGGGTGTAACGTTTTTACTCAACCGTTCTGAAGCCCATTGGCTTGCCTGTTTCAGGGTCAGAAGCATTTTTCTATATTTATCCTCGCACCGGATATGTATCCGTTAAAAAATAGGTCTGCGTTTGCGCAGAAAAGAAGGTCTATCTGCCTTGGCGGATCTGCTTAATCCGCTGAGGGGACTTCCACTTTCTGGAGAACTACCTTGCTCTGAGTGTTCAATTTCAAAGTTTCAGAGATGTTTCCCATGTTGATCGCAATTTTGAACTGTTTAGTAGAGGTCGAAAACCTACCTAAATAGTCCCCAACCGGAACATCCCCATAGTTCTCAACGAATTTTATCTGAATTTTTTGTCCTGTCTCAAATGCTGCTTCAAGCGTATCGCCAAGTTTCCAACCGCGTTCGGTAAACGGCGCGATTTCAAGGTTCGTCACAGCATTGCCATGGTCGTCAATTTCAACAATTGTCCCAGTGAGCGATGCCGTTTGAGGAGCCTCCAGGGTCCCAATCTTTTGACTGCACCCAATAAAAAATCCCGTTGTCACCAAAACAACTATGAGTGCTGATCTCCAGTAATACGAACAAGATTGATAGCGGAATTTCACTGTGATACATACCTCCATGTGTCTTTTAGAAATTGCCTTAAGTATAGTAGAAAAGCAGGTAAATGTCAAGCGAAAGTAGTTGAATAATTTCGGTTTGACATACAGGCAGGTTTATGGTATTCTCTCTTTAGCACAGTTTTTTCACGGGCAATGGAAAATCAATATTGGTTGCGATCAGAAGATCACCGTTTCGCAAAATCCCCTCAACCTAAAAATTGAGGCACTGGAGATGAATATGATAAAAAAAATGAATTTTTATAACAAGTTTTCAAAATCTGTCAGTTCCATCAAAATTATGCTGCTGTTGTTTGGAATTTTATTCAGCCTTTCGGGTTGCGAAAGAATATCAGACACGATACTACCAGATGACAGTACATTAGAAGCGGAACCCCTCACAGTAATGACCTACAACGTTTACGTCGGGAGCAGCGCAGAGCCACTTTTGGCTGTAGAGAATCCGTTACAAGCTCCAGCAGAAGTCGCTAACATGTATAACAATGTCATGGCGTCCGATTTTCCGGGACGCGCTGCGGCAATTGCCAAATCCATAAAGACATCCCAACCACATCTCATCGGATTACAAGAGATTTCGCTAATTCGTCGTCAAAGCCCAGGGGATTCTATTACGAACAGAACTCCTGATGCTGAAGAGGTCATCTTGGATTATCTTCAAATTTTGATGGACGCGCTTCAGGCAGAAGGGCTAAGTTATGAGATCGCTGGAAAAGTTGAAAATATAGACGTTGAAATGCCCATATTTACGGATACCGGCCTTGATGATGTGCGCTTAACCGATTATGACGTCATACTGTCTCGCAGCGATGTCATGGTATCACGCCCTATGAGCATGAATTACACCCATAAGCTTACGATTGAAACGCTTGCGCTTGAAATAGAAAGAGGATATATTGCCATAGATGCTACTGTTTCTGGTGTCACTTACCGCGTTGTCAATACACACTTAGAAGCATTTGTGCCGGAAAGTCGGATTCCACAAACACAGGAACTTGTGGATGTTCTGAGCCAGGAGACCTTGCCCATTATCCTATTAGGAGATTTCAATACACCAGCACCTGATGGGACTGCTTACCAAATTTTATTAGCAGCGGGATATGTTGATGTCTGGCAGATGGATTCCACAGGCACCGGCAATACCTGTTGTCAAGCCGATGACATCTTGAATCCAATGAGTGAGCACACGAAACGGATCGACCAGATTTTTGTCCGAAATCTGGAACTTCCGATTTCTGTTATGACCTATACCATCGGCGATAAACCCTCTGATCGTTTACCTTCTGGATTGTGGCCCTCCGACCACGCTGGCGTTGTCGCACATTTCACTTTTGAGTAATGCGAAATCGCTGACGCTCTAAAAAAGCAAAGCACGCTGTAACAGTATTTAAAGATCCGTCACAGCGTGCTTTTTCATTTCACCGGTTTTAGACTTACGGGTATTTGGTCGTAAAGCCCAATGCTTTAGCTTTGGGATATAAGACTGCTAAATGCCTAATAGCTAAAATAAGTTTGACATTCACCTGTGAAATGTGGTATGATTATAGTATCAAGTTGGCAAGCATGTTCAGCGTCATCACTTGGTGGCGTGCTTGCCTACCCACTGAACGGGGATTTAAAGATTGATACTTGATATACCATGACAACCTATGAATGTGAGTTTTATCATCAGTCTAATATGATACAGATTGGTAATCTGCTTGACGACTTGCATGATGTGCATGTTCACTTGCTTTTATTGCAGAGGCGTTATTATCGTATGTATGGCAAGTATGCCGGTTTTGGTCGTATCTGCGGTCATATAACGAAGTTGAAGCGAACAACAAAACCGCATTGGAATCAACTGCCGAGTCAAGTGATACAACAAGTTGCCAAACGTATTCACCTCGGTTATGAAAAGTTTTTTGATTATCTTAAAGCCAAAAAGAAAGGATTGTCCCCTCGCAAAGTAGGCAAGCCTAAAATCAAACCGAGGCAGAAATATAACTCATTGACGTTCACACAAGCAGGATATGAGATTGAAGGCAATCGTATAAAAATCAACTGTTTAGACAAATCCTTTACATTTTGGAAACACCGTAAGTGGACTGGCACGATCAAAACTATAACGATCAAACGTGATAATGTCGGAGACTACTATTTATATCTATCGTGTGAAGATTGCGAACCTACCAAGAAACTCCCACTGACCAGTCATGAGGCAGGGGCAGATTTCGGTATGAAAACATTTCTGACACTTTCAGACGGCATTAAAATAGAGTCGCCAGAGTTCTATAAACGCATGCTGAATGCCATTCGTTCAGCAAATAAAACCCTCTCCCGAAAGCAAAAAGGTTCAAATGCGTGGTATCGTGCGAAACGACACATCGCTCGTCTCTACAAGAAAATCGCAGAAAAAAGACGCGATTGGTTTTTCAAACTTGCACTCCGTCTTGTGCGAAAATATGATAGGATTGCGATAGAGACGCTGAATCTTGAAGGCATGAAAAAACTTTGGGGACGCAAAGTATCTGACCTTGCCTTCGGTGAGTTTTCATCAATACTTCAATGGACATGTGCCAAGTATGGCAAAACATTATTGAAAGCGGAACGCTGGACAGCCACAACAAAACCTTGCTCTGATTGTGGATACCGCAACGAAAATCTAACGCTTTCTGATAGGCAGTGGATATGCCCGGAATGTGGTTCTCACCACGATAGAGACATCAACGCTGCTAAAAATATCTTGCAGGCGGGGATACCCGTGACATAAGCCACGATAATGCCGATCTGATTCGGAATAATCGCCTGCTGGTGGAGCGATAATAAGACGGTGGACGCTTGAGCGAAAACCGCAGTCGCTATGAAACCGAAGCCCACGCCTTTAGGCGTTGGGTAGTATCACTCAGGGTCAGCAAGTACAGGTGCTGCCTCAATTATGTCAGAATAGGGTTCTGGCTGCCCATTAATCATCTGTCGCACCCCGACGCTTTTAACAGGGTTACGGTTCGAGTCGAAATGAGAAATACTTGTGGCACCTTCGTAATTAGTTTCAGTGAAACTAATTACGTGCTTCAGGCGTAACCGTCAATTTTACCCGTTTTCCCTCCCGTAACACAACAACTTCAACAGGTTCGCCAATTTTCACAGCGTCAAGCGCATAAGTGTAGTCGTAGATATTGGTAATCTTCTGTCCACCAAATTCGACGATAACATCGCCACCCTTTAAACCTGCTTTATCAGCAGGTCCTCCCGCACGGACACCGGAGAGTTTAACACCAGTGCCTTCGGTTGTATAATCAGGAATTGTACCGAGATATGCACGGAGTGTATCACGACTCCCTTCCTCTGACTGACTCCGTTCCACCCGAACATACTCCGGACGTTCATCAGCACTGATTAAGTCCGAAACAATGCCGTGTGCCAAGCGCGCAATCCGTTCTATGCCAGTATAGTTGAGTTTGTCTGGGTCATCGGTGGGTCGGTTATAGTCTTCGTGTCCGCCAGTGAAGAAACTGAGTACCGGGACTTCCTTCGGATAAAAGGCAGTTACATCTGTGGGCAGATAAGGATCTTCTTGGAGTGTTAGATTAAAACCGATGGGAATGTTCCGCTTCTCAATCAGTTTCGTCCATACAGGCGACGAACCAACCCCCTGCAAGATAAGTTTATTTTCACGGAGCCGTCCGACCATATCAAAGTTAACGTACGCCGCCACCTTTTCTAAAGGGATAATCGGATCGTTGACAAAGTGGGTAGAGCCGATGAGTCCGAGTTCCTCTCCCGACCAGAGCGCGAAGATGATCCCCCTGCGGAACTTTTCGGGGTATTTCTGGTAAGCTTCGCTGAGCGTGGTAGCCAATTCCAACACGACAGCGGTGCCAGAGGCGTTATCATCTGCGCCGTTGTGAATCTGACCCTCTTCACCTTTCCGGGCAAGTGAACCGATTTCACCGCGCCCGATATGGTCGTAGTGTGCACCGACAATAACATACTCAGTGTCGTCTGTTAATTCCGGGGGTGGCAGAAGTGCAACGACATTTTGATCGGTTTTCTTAACTTTCTCAACCGAAACTACGATTTTGACTTTGACACCGGGCAACGGAAATTGTCCGAGAAAGTGTGGATTTTCAACATCCAGTCCAGATTGAACATCTTTCAGATTTTTACCAGAAGGTGCGAAGAGTGCGTTTGCCACAGTATCGCTTATAGATGCAGCGACAATCCCGGAATCCGCGAGGCTGCTATCGAAGTCAAGCGGAATCAATTTACCCGCGTTCGGGGAATTCGGACCAGCAACAACAAAAAACGCTTTCGCGCCCTGCTCACGCGCTTGCATCGCTTTGTAGCGAAGACCTGCATATCGATTCAGTTCCTGCCGGCGTTCAGGTTCAACCCCTTCCGGCACATAGCGGAGTGCGACAACTATTTTGTCTTTTACATCCAACCCCGCATAAGCGTCATAGCCTTCACCTAACTCGCCAGGGACAGTTAACCCATACCCGACAAAGACCACTTCGCCTTCAACAACACCGTTCCGAGAGAAGGAGAGCGGTTGGAAATCGCGTTCCACGCTGAATTCCATCACTTGTTCGGAGCCGTGTGTCTGGCGTGTGAGGTGAAACTTGTTCTCTTCTGTTATAATCCGTCTCCCTGCGGTGAACTCAAATTCTTGGAAGTAACTCCCCTCATCACCGATAGGTTTGAGATTAAGTTGTGTGAACTGCGTGTCGATGTGCTCCGCTGCGTGCTTCGCGCCTTCGGAACCGGTCATCCTGCCTTCGAGTTCATCAGAGGCGAGGAATTCTACCCGCTGCTGGATGCTGATCTTCGTTGAAGTCGATGCGTCATGTGCATGTGCGACATCCTTTGCCAGCGAGTTGAAAATCGGTATTGGCGCGTTATGAGATATCGGAGCCAAAGAGATTGCGTCAAGTGCGGCTTGATGATCCCAGTCTGCAAGATAAAGTTGCGAAACCCCTTGACTGTTCCGATTCGAGGTCCAGCATAACTGGTTTCCGTCAGGTGAAAACACCGGAAGTCCATCAAAGCCATCGGTTGCAGTGGCCCGAACCGGTTCATGTCTACCTCTCGCATCAACGAGATATAATTCAAAATTAGAAAATCCGAGTTTATTGGAAGCAAAGATAACATAAGCACCACTCGGATGGAAGTAAGGTGCCCACGACATACTCTTAAAATCGGTCAGTCGCAGGATATTTGAGCCATCTATCCGCATCGTATAGATGTCCGCCTGGCTACCATCAGGCGTGAAGTGCCGCCAGACAATGTGCTGTCCATCGGGTGTGAAGAAGGGACCGCCGTCGTACCCGGGTGAATCTGTCAAGCGCATCTGATTTGAGCCGTCGGCATTCATGATATAAATTTCGCCGAAATAGGAAGGATCCACTTCAAGTTGCTTCAGGTCCTTAGCGGAAAGTTGGCTTTTAGGATACGCGTCTCGAAGTGAACAGAAGACGATAAGGTTACCATCAGGCGAGTATGAGGCTTCAGCGTCGTAACCGGGCGCGTCTGTTAATTGCTTGAGGTTACTTCCATCCCGATTCGCCGAGAAGATGTCCATCGCTTCGTCATAATCCCAACTGTAGCGTCTCTCTTGCCCCGACGCTCGGAATTTCAGTTCCTCTTCCTGTTTTGCTTTCGCGAAAGTGTCGTGGTGTGTAGAAGCGTAAAGCACCTCATCGGTCCCCGGACGGAAAAAGGCACAGGTTGTCTTCCCCATACCTGTTGAAACGCGATGCGTATCACCGGTCAGCAGGTTTAGTAGATAAATCTGATAGAACGGGTTATCGGGTTCACGTTCACTTTGGAAGATGAGCGCGGTGCCGTCTTCAGAGAAATAGCCTTCCCCGGCGCGCTTCCCGTCATAAGTGAGTTGTCGGATATTACTGAGAAATCTTGATTCCTCAACAGAATTATGAGCCTCTGTTGCTTCCGGCGTTGTCCGCTGTGCTACAACATTGTGTGTTATAAAAATAGTAAAGAATATTGTGCAGAACAGCCCAATCCATTTAAGGCAACGCATCTCCATCCCTCCCTCTTGAATAGTTTACTATTTTACAGGTACTGGGCTGCTTTCTGTTTCAGGAAGGCGAGACCGTCTATTGCGAGGCTTTCAGCACTCGGGGCGATGTCGCGCCAGATGCATGTCGCAGCGGCGATTTCCTTGACTGCCGGCGTAAATGATTCTATCACGAGCCATCTATCGTAGTTAACCTTTGCCAATGCCCCAAAAACGCCATCCCAATCAACCAGTCCTGTGCCCGGAGTACCACGATCGTTTTCACAACAGTGCATGTGATGCAGGTAATCACCCGTCGCAACAATAGCATCTGCTTGATTCTTTTCCTCGATGTTCATGTGGAATGTGTCCAGATGTACCTTGAAATACGGGCTATCCACTGCCTTACAAAGTTTAACAGCATCTTCAGCGATGTTAACGAAATAGGTTTCAAACCTATTGAGCGGTTCACTGGCGAGAGTGACACCGTGTTTCCCGCCGAACTCAGCGACTTCTCGTATACCTTCAACGCACCAGGCCCACTCCTGTTCGTTTCTGGCGCGCCCAACGAGTTTACCCACAGCACTGTACATCGGTCCAACAAGCGTATCGGCACCCAATTCAGCAACGATCTCGATTGTGCGTTTAAGATAGGTTTTCGCGTTTTCTCGAATAGTAGGGTCCTCGTCAATCGGATTCCTATCCCCACCCATGATGTTACACCCGATGGTCTCTAAACCTGTATCTTTGAGGAGTGCTTGCGTGTAAGGAATGTCCACCGTATCTGGGTCAAAGATAGGAATTTCGACACCATCAAAACCCATTTCAGCGACTTTCGGAATCAGGTCTGCAGTTTCTCGATCAAACTTATCTGCCCAGAGCAATAAATTGACACCAAACTTTGGCATTTTACATTGTTCTCCTTATAGCGTATGATATTTTTTAATTTAGCACAAATTGTAATAGGTTTCAAGTTTTTTACAGAAGCATTCAGTTATGGGGTATCAGGAACCAGACTCGTCCTGCCTAAACAGGTATTTCGGTGCCAACGCTGTCAGTGATATACCGCGGGCGACCAGAAGCACCGTTAATGCCCCCCACAAACCGTGATTGCCAAAAGGCATGAGCAGGTATATAGCACTTAAAAAGAGAAATGTTGACAAAATCACAGAATTCCGTAGGGCCTTAGAAGCCGTGGCACCGAGAAAAATACCGTCCCAAATGTAAGCAGCGACGTTGACAACAGACGCGACGATTATCCAGATAAGATACGGTTTCGTCTGCTCAATCAACCGCATCTGATCTGTGAAGAGATGCAGTAACTGCTCCCCAAACAGAATGAAGATTAACATAATCACACCACCGAACAGAAACGCCCAGAGGAAGATTTGATGGGTCGTCTTTTTGAGGTTTCCCATATCCTGCGCGCCCTTATATTTACCAATCAAACTCTCCGCCGCAAAAGCGAACCCATCAATCGCATAAGACATGAGATTGATAAACTGAAGCAGGATCGTGTTAACCGCAAGGACAGTATCACTCAGGGCAGCGGATTTTGCTGTGAAAACGGCGTGGCTAAACACGAGACAACAGGTCCTGATGAAGATGTCGCCACTGATGTTAAGGAATCGCTTGAGTTTGGAAAATGCCAAGATCTCTCGGAAACGCCACGTCCTCAAAAGACCTCGATAGTATCTCGAAAAAAGTAGAATCGCTAAGAATAATCCGACATATTGTGCGATGACAGTCGCTAAGGCGACACCCTCTACCTTCATACCCAGCAGTCGCACAAACACCAAGTTCAAGACGATATTGACGAGGTTCACCACAATCGTCAACAGCATCGGATAGCGGGCATTCTGTACCCCTAAAAAGACACCGTGAAACGCGTGTAGGCACAACGTAGCAGGTGCAGCATAGATGCGAATATGGAAATAGACGCGGGCAAGGTGTTCGACTTCTGGACTTGTCCCAATGAGCAGGAAACTGACATCCGCAAGCTGCCACTGGAAGGTATAGAGCAGTAGGCTTGCCGTGATCCCAAGGCATATCGCCCTTAGCAGCAAACGTCCGCATTCTTGGAGGTCCCTTTCCCCAAAGGCTTGCGCTGTCAACCCGGTTGTCGCCATTCTCAGAAACCCGAATCCCCAATAGATAAAACTGAAGATAATACCACCGATACCGACGGCACCGAGATAGTGTTCGGATTCCAACCGTCCCATCAAGGCAGTATCTACCGCACCCAAAAGCGGGATAGAAAAGTTGCTAACGATATTCGGGAGCGCGAGGCGATAAATTTCTTTATTGACGCTTTCAGAATTATGCATAGGGATGTCCGTTCTATTTCTATCTTAGAGTCTATCCCAAATCAGAGTGCAAATCAAGCGATATTTCATCGCCAAGCAGGTCGTTGATCACGCTTGTAGGAGGAATCTCCAAATCCCAACTCTTACTGACAACTGATAACTGACAACCAGCCCTCTGACAACTATTCCTCGTAAAAAAATAAAGGGAATCCACATCCAATGCAACAAAGTATCAAATTCTACCTGACACCCTGCAGGCGCGGTTTCAAACCCCGCCTGCATTTAATGCAACAAAGTATCGAATTCTACGCTTATGCCGCAGGATTCGCGTCGCTTTAGATTTTTTTTTGTAATTTCGCGGGAAATTTAGTATACTATATTAATAATGAAAGATTGGTGCTATGAGTTTACTACCAAATTGGTCGGGTTTTGCGTGTCTCGACTGCCGCGCGGTACAACATTAGTTATCGGCGGATGGTTCGGAACACTCGCTTTTTGGCTTGCACCGCAACAGAGAAAATTGGCATGTGAACACCTACGGTGCAGCTTGACACTTTCAGATGAACGCCATATCAGAACAATTGCCAAACAATGCTTTCAACACCTCGGCAAAACTGTCGTAGAATTTATGCAGTTTCCGCGTTTGAATAGGCAGCAAGTTCAACGGTATGTCACTTTTGAAGGTGTTGAGCACGTGGAACAGGCACTGGCACAAGGGAAAGGCGCGATTATTTTAACAGGGCATTTCGGGAATTGGGAACTTCTCGCTGCCAGTATTTCCACTACAGTTGCCCCACTGACACCGATTGTTCGTGAATTGCGGTCCCCGCGTTTAAATGCATTGGTCTCGCGTTACCGAGAGAAAGCAGGGTACACTACCATTGACCGAGATACAGGGATACGTCAAGCACTTCAGTGTCTCAAACGCAATGAACTCCTCGGCATCGTCGCTGATGTTGACACGACTGTGAGCGGGGTCTTCGTCGAGTTTTTTGGCAGACGTGCCTATACGCCTTATAGTCCAGTTGCTATTGCTCTCAAAACAGGGGCAACCATACTACCAACGTTTATTATTCGCCAACCCGATGGTTCACACCGCGCAATTATTGAATCACCTTTGGCCTTGCAACGGACAAACATCAAAGAGAAAGACCTTGTTATCAATACACAGAAATTCACGAATATTATTGAATCTTATATCCGGAAATATCCAGCACAGTGGATTTGGATGCATCAACGGTGGAAAACAGAGAATTAGTCCCCTTTTCATAGGATTGTTTTGCTGTTTGCTGCTCGGTGTAACGTGTTGTAAAAGCACAGAAACACCGGTCGGTGCAACGGACGAAGTCGCAGAAGCCGTTCCAAAGCAAAAACTCAATGCGTTTTCCACACAACATACCGAGGCAGGAGTCATCAAATGGACCCTTGTCGGCGATACCTCAACATTTCACGGAAGTTACGTTGAAGTGGAAAATCCGACTGTTCAGATTTTTGAAAATGGTGTTGTTTCTATCACTTTGAATAGCGAGAGAGGCAAACAATTTCTCAACGGCACTAAGAGGGACAATCTGCATCTGACAGGGAATGTTGTCGGGATCAGCAAAGATGGCAAACTCTTCACCGAAATACTCCATTGGCAGAACCGCGCAGGTAGATTGTATGCGCCCGATAAAGCCACAGTCGTACGTGGAGATTCTACCTGGACCGGAGCAGAAATGTTCGCGAATCCGACGCTTGAAACCGTAACGATGAAAAATAATCAATTTACACTTTACCCAAAAGACGAGAAAGCACATGAATATCATAAAACGCCAACCCAACAAGAGTAGAACTGAACGCAGATACCCACTTCGCAAATTTTGTAATTTTTGTCTGTACACAGGTCTCCTGATGCTCCTGGTCTGTATTGCCTCCCTAACCCTTATTGCGGAGGATACGGAAACTGAGGTAGACCCTCCAGTTACCAACGGCGCAGAAACGCAAACCACAGAAAATGGGCCCCAGACAACAGCAAATACAGACAGCACAACTGCCAATAGTGGCGGCACCGCCATTGAAATGACAAAGGAAAAAATTACCGGCACCGCCGACAAGATGGAGAGATATGAGAAGGAAGGGATAACGATTCTTATCGGCGAAGCCAAAACAGTACGGTATAACGAGGATGATGTTGAAATCGGGTTTCTTAACGCTGATAAAATCACCCTTAAAACCGACACAGAAACTGGAACAACAACAGAAATTATCGCTGAAGGCAATGTGGAAATCCGAGACCAAGATATCTTCGCGACCTGTGACCATGCCCTCATGAATAACCTGACGAATACCATTACCCTTACAGAGAACGTCGTCGTCTTACAGAACAAGGACAGACTCGAAACCAAGATTTTCACTTTTAATCGGGCAACAGGTAAACAGACTGGCGAGGGGGGCGTTAAATTCAAAGTAACGGTTACACAAATAACACCCGTGAGTCCAGAAACAGATGAGAATACTGAAAATGGTGAGGATGCTGACCCTGAAGAAACTTCTACAGTTTCACCCGAAGATGCAGATGCTGAAACAAACAATGCGGATGAGATTGCTGAGGAAAAACCTGAAGCGGACGCTGACAACACTGATGATACGGATTCGGAGGAAGAAACCGATACAGACACTGGAAACGGGGACGCTGCTGAGGAAAAACCTGAAGCGGACGCTGACAACGCTGACGATACGGATTCGGAGGAAGAAACCGATACAGACACTGGAAACTCCGATGACGCAGATACGAACGCTCAAACCGAAGAATCCGAAAACGATTAAACAGATAAATATAATACAAAACCAATGGGACTAAATATAAAACGTAATTAGTCTCTACTTTACATCAGATTGATCGGATAGGTTAATCATAAGGGAACACTAAAGTTAGAAATCGTGGCAACAGAATTACAAGCACACAGTCTCGTAAAACGCTATACAAGAAACGGTCCAATTGTCGTTAACGAGGTGAGTCTATCGGTACAGCAGGGTGAAGTCGTTGGTCTGCTTGGTCCCAACGGTGCCGGCAAATCGACAACGTTCTACATGGTAGTAGGTCTAATTCGCCCGAATGCGGGTCGAATTACGTACGCCGATAAAGACATTACCTTCTATCCGATGTATAAGCGGGCACGCCTCGGCATCGGTTATCTCGCACAAGAAACATCAATTTTCCGTAAACTGACGGTTCAGCAGAACATTGAGGCGATTCTTGAGGCACAACGGACACCGAAACCTGAACGCGGTGCTCGTATCCATGAACTGACAGACGAGCTCGGCATTTCAGACCTGCTACCGCGCAAGGCATACACGCTATCTGGGGGTGAGTGTCGCCGAGCGGAGATCGCACGAGCTCTCGCAGCACGACCAGATTTCATTTTGCTGGATGAACCACTTTCTGGAATCGACCCGATTGCAGTCGCAGACATTAAGCAGCTCATCTTGCATTTACGGGATCGCAATCTCGGGGTACTCATTACAGACCACAATGCTGCTGAGACCCTTGACATTGTAGACAGAGCCTATATCATTGTTGATGGAAGGATCACTCTCGCTGGAACCCCTACAGAACTCGTCAACAACGAAACCGCGAGAGATCTTTATTTTGGACACAATTTCTCCTATCGGGTAGAACAGCAACGCAGCTAAAACTCCCTGGAGACGCATGAAATGTATAAAGCGCAGCTCACCCAGACACCTCAATTGACGCAGAAAACGTCTATCACACCCAGGTTACAGCAAGCACTTAAAGTGCTGAATATGCCGCTGCAGGAACTCACACATTTCATTCGTCAAGAATTGGAACAAAATCCGTTCCTTGAACTCGAAGACGACGACGAGATAACACCCTCTATCGATGAAGAATTAGACCCAGCATCTGAATGGAACGAACCTGAAGCAAACCTTGATCAGGAAGATAATTCTGTTGACATTGATTGGGAAACCGCTTTTGAGGACCGCGTGTCCCTGAGTGAACAGACGAACTCCAGATACCCAGACGCTGATGAACCGCCACCAGATATAGCATACGAGTGTTCACTGCACGAGTATCTTGCTGAGCAGCTGGAAATCGCTTCATCCGATATTATAAAATCTGAAACAGAACGCACCATCGCGAAATATATCCTCGGAAATCTCAACGACGATGGACAATTAGAGCTCAAACTGTTTCAAATCCCCTGCGAATTCCTAACAACCTTGGAGACAGAAGACCTTTCAGCCGAATTACATGCCGCTATTCAGAAAGGTCTACAAACGGCAACAGGCGACAGTAAGGCCCACTTCTCAAAAACTGCCACAATCACCGCTAAAAAAGCAACCGGCACGCCCACAGAAAATGAAGGTCCGCGTATAAACCGCTTATGGAAAATTAGTGACGCAGATAATAACAAAACTTATACCATCGTATATGAACACACGCCTTGCAGTTATAAACCAGCCCTGAACTTCTATCAGCTCACTTTGGAAGATATTGCTGAAGCAATTGGCTGTGAAACAGCACTTGTTGAAACAATCCTGCGTGAAATACAAGATAACTTTGAACCCATAGGCATCGCACATCGAGATATAAGAGAAGCACTGCTCATCCAAATTCGGAACCAGAAACCAGAAGATATACGAAACGTCGCAAGAAATTTGGATGTGGAGTTGGTAGGGTGTGAACATCTCCTAAAGAAAAACGGGGCCATCCAGTATCTCGCCCAAGAAATTGTTGGAAACCACTACAACGCTTTTCTCAATCAGCAATGGAATTGCCTCGCAGAAGCACTGAAAGTTGACATCACAGTTATTGACACAATCGTTAAGTGGATAGGAAGGTTGTCACCCCACCCGGGGCGACACTTCACGGATCCAACGATGCACGCACTTAACAGAATTCCGCGTACGGACATCATTACCCCTGATGTGGAGATACAATACCTCAATGGAAAATATCAGGCGATCTCTGTAGATAGCTATATACCGCGCTTACAGATGAATCCATACTATCTCAATCTAATGCGAAATCGCCAAGATACTTTAGATGCCAAGGCAAAAGAATGGATCGAAAAACGATACCGGGACGCATCAAATTTACTCAGCAGCCTCGCCCAACGCGGCAGTACGATCGCCCGCGTCACTGAAGCCATTTTTGAGGTGCAAACAGAATTCTTAACAGAAGGCGCGAAAAGCATTAAACCTTTGACATTGAGAACGATCGCTGAAAAAATAGGGGTCCACGAATCAACTGTCAGTCGAGTAACAAGCAATAAATACGTACAAACACCACACGGGATGTACCCACTACGATTCTTCTTCAGTAATGAATTGACAACGACACAAGGGGAAGCTGTCTCCGCCAAGCAAGTGAAAAATCTCATTCAAGAGATGGTCGATGCTGAGACACCGACCAAACCGCTCAGCGATCAGGCGATCAGTAACGCCTTGAAAGTGAAAGGGGTCTTGTTAGCAAGACGTACCGTCCAGAAATACCGCGACGAATTAGGCATTCCAACATCACGTGAAAGATCTGCTGTCCATACCAGCCCTCATAACTAATTGATCAGATTTCGGACGAGCGGATACATTTTTACGGACTATTAAGCGATTTGCTCATCTCGAACCTGGTTCGGGAGATATATAAAGAAAGGGGCTTGACATGAAAGTAACCTATTCCGGACATAACTTAAAAATTACCGATGATATTCATGCTTATATTCTAACACGTGCCGACAAAATTGAATCCCGTTTTGGAGACATGCAGGAACTGAACGTCATCCTCAAAGCTGAGAAGCATCGGTTTGATGCTGAGATGATCGTGACCGCACCCCGGATATCATTCTTCGCAAAAAGCGAAACAGATGAGGTGTTGTCCGCATTAGATAGTGCGACAGATAAAATTGTCACTCAGATTCGTCGGTACAAGGATAGAGTAAAAGATCGACGGCATAACGCGCCGCACCGTGAAGTGGTAGCACAACTCAATCCCAACGATGGAACAACGCTAACAGAAGGTGATACGCCTGACGCACCTGTCATCGTAGCAACACAAGAAAAATTTGCATCAAAACCGCTAACCGTTGCCGAAGCCGCAACGGAACTCCATGCCTCAAATGCCGCATTCCTACTGTTTTTAAACGCCGAGACGCGACAGGTCAACCTCCTTTATGAAATGACGCAAGGGACTTATGGGTGGGTGGAGCCACTCTTCGCCTAACCGATAACTGACCACTGAGAACTGAGAACTAAAAAATGACAAATCTTCCAAAAATCTACGCCCCTCAAGAAATTGAGGGGAAATGGTACCAGTTTTGGCAAAAAAACGATTACTTCCACGCGGAGGCTACTTCCGACAAACAGCCTTACGCAATCGTGATTCCGCCACCGAATATCACCGGTAGCCTACATATCGGACACGCCCTTGATAATACACTCCAAGATTGTCTGATCCGGTGGCGGCGCATGCAAGGGTATAACGCGCTCTGGATGCCGGGCACCGATCACGCCGGTATCGTCACTGAATTAATCATGGAGCGAAAACTCGCCGAGGAAGGTACCAGTAGAATCGAACTCGGCAGAGAAAAATTCACCGAACGCATGTGGCAATGGAAAGCGGAATCTGCCGGCTACATCGTCTCACAACTCCAACAACTCGGTTGTTCCTGCGATTGGGAACGTGAGCGTTTTACTCTCGATGAAGGGCTCTCAAAAGCCGTTCGCACCGCATTTGTTAAACTCTATAATCAGGGACTCATCTATCGCGACACCTACATGGTCAATTGGTGCCCAGAGTGTAACACTGCGATCAGTAACCTTGAAGTGGAACCGATTGAGGTAGACGGCAACTTTTACCACATCCGTTATCCTGTCAAAGACAGTGATGTCGTCCTTGAAATCGCTACGACGCGTCCAGAGACAATGTTAGGCGACACCGCTGTTGCCGTACATCCCGACGATGAACAGTATCAACACGTTATCGGAAAGACAGCACACCTACCGCTCTGTGACAGAGAAATCCCGATAATTGCCGATGCCTATGTAGATAGAGAGTTTGGTACCGGGGCATTGAAAGTAACACCCGCCCATGATCCCAATGACTACGAAATCGGGCTGCGGCACGAACTCGAACAGCGTAACATCTTTACACAAGATGGACATATCAGCGAAGATGCGCCCGAAAAATATGTCGGTTTATCTCGATGGGATTGTCGCAAACAGGTCGTTGAAGATTTGGAAAACTTAGAGTATCTCGTCAAGATTGTGCCGCATCGCCATGCTGTTGGACATCACGACCGGTGCAACACAATCGTTGAACCTGCTATATCATTACAATGGTTCATGAATGTCCGACCCCTCGCGCAACGCGCCATAGAAGCGACCCAAAAGGGCAAAGTCCAATTCATTCCAGAACGCGAAACAGATCGATTCTACCACTGGATGGAAATTATTGAACCTTGGCCCATTTCACGTCAGCGGTGGTGGGGGCATCGACTCCCGATATGGTACTGTAACGCATGCGACGCAGTTACCGCCGCAATGGAAACGCCACAGCAATGCAAGTGTGGTGCCACTGACTTCCACCAAGAAGAAGATGTCTTAGATACATGGTTCAGTTCAGGGTTGTGGCCCTTCTCCACTATGGGCTGGCCAGAAGAAACAGAAGAACTGAAAACTTTTTATCCAACCTCCGTTCTTGTCAGCGGCTGGGATATTCTTTTCTTCTGGGTATCAAGAATGATCATGTTAGGACTCGGATGTATGGACCAGGTGCCGTTCCGAACCGTCTATTTGCACGGACTTGTTGCCGACGAAAAGGGGCAAAAGATGAGCAAATCGAAAGGGAACAGCATCGACCCGTTAGAGGCAATCAACACCTACGGAACGGATGCATTCCGCTTCGCGCTTGCCAATGCCAGCACGCCAATCCCTTATGTCTCGCTCCCAGAAGCACAGATTGAATCAGGCAGACGGTTCGCCAACAAAATTTGGAACGCCGCACGGTTCATCTTTATGAATTTAGAGAAACATCCGTTGTCCGCAGGCGCAGATGCGATGGAAACTCATCAGGAAACGCTCGAAATCGCATGGATACAAAGCCGACTCAGCCATACCATTAAAACAACAACCGATGCCCTCGAAAACTTCCGTTTCTACGAAGCAGCGCAAACACTCTATGCCTTTCTCTGGCACGAATTCTGTGATTGGTACTTGGAATTTACCAAACAACGGATCGCTCAAGACGAACCCACAGCACTTTGGGTAGCTGCAGATGTTTTGGAGCAGACAATGCGACTCCTCCATCCGTTCATGCCCTTCTTGACTGAGGAAATTTGGCAGCAACTGCTACAAAATGGAACCACTACTGACCTCCAAGACGATACCTCCGTAACAATCGCACCTTGGCCCGAAGCGAAAAGCGAAAATCCAACAGCAGAGAACACTATGGCAACGCTCATGGAAGTTATTGAGAGTATTCGGAGTATCCGAGGTGAATTAAATGTTCCGATCGGTGCAGCTGTCGAGATCCATATCCAATCGCCGAACATGGAAGTGCGTGAACGCCTCGAAATGTATTTAGGACAGTACCTACCGGCTTTCACACGGGTGGCAGGTATCACTATCGCTGAATCTTTGCAAAAACCGCCCGCTTCAGCTGAAGCGGTTATCGGCGAACTCGCTATCTATATTCCGCTTGCAGAGGTAATTGATCTCGATGCCGAACACGCACGGCTCAGTAAACGACATCAACAGGCAACAAAAGATGTGACAGCAGCACAGAAGACATTGGATAATCCGAATTTCGTCGAGCGTGCACCAGAAAAGGTCGTTGCCCAAAAGAGAGCACAACTTGAACGGCTACAGATAGAGCAAAACAAATTAGCACGAAGCCTCGCAATGCTTACCGAATCAGGAAGTGAAAATGGCGATTGAAAACAACGATAACTGCTTTGTTTGCGGTATGAAAAACCCATTCGGCTTTCAGGTAAAACCTGAAATTATAAATGATGGTGCATCTGTTCGCATTGAATGCACACCCGCCACACACTTACAAGGTTGGGCGAACATTCTACACGGTGGTATCCTCAGTACCCTGTTAGATGAAGCGATTACCTACGTCGGAATAGGCACCTTTGATCAGCCTGCAGTAACAGCACAACTCGAAGTCCGCTTTCGTAATCCCGCACCAACCGATGTGAAACTCTTTGTCTGCGCTGAGCGTACTAAAGTTTCCAAGAGGTTAGTGGAAGCAAAGGCAGAGGTTACGCTCAGTGATGGCACCCTTATAGCTACGGGCGCAGGTAAAGTCGTCCCAGTCGGTGAGAATTTTGCACCGAAGGTACCGACTCAGTCACAAACATAGTCCCGTAATGAAATGGAGGGACGGCATTTGTCCACAAACTTTAGATCCATCAAATCCCTTGACCCACCGCAAGGTAATTTAAAAATATGGAAAATCCAACATCTGCGATGAATTCAGAGGGGCATTTAAGTTGGGATACCGATGTACTTATCATTGGCAGCGGTGCTGCCGGGTTACGCGCTGCCCTCGCCGCAAGTGAGCACGCCGATGTAACCTTAATTACCAAAACGACACTCACAGAAAGCAACACGCACTATGCCCAAGGTGGGATCGCCGTCGCTATGAACCTCGATGATACGATCGCCTTGCACATAAAGGATACCACTGCTGCGGGTGCCGGTCTCTGTGATGTGGAAGCCGTTGAGATGATGGTATCTGAAGGTATCCCACGCGTTGCGGAACTCTTAGATTGGGGCGCGAACTTCGACTGGGAAGGAACTCTGCCGCGCTTTACACAAGAAGCCGCCCATAGCCGCCGTCGGATTGTGCATAAAGGGGACGCAACAGGACGTGAAACAACGGATATCCTCATTCAGCGCGTACGCAATACAGAACGTATCCACGTCCTGCAAAACACATTCGCTATTGATCTATTGACGGATGCAGATAGCCCAGAAAGACGCGAAGAAGTCGTCACATGCTACGGTGTCACAGCAATCGTAGGGGAACAGATCGTCTGTATCCGTGCCAAAGCTACGATCCTCGCGACCGGAGGACTTGGGCGCATTTACCCCTGTACCTCTAACCCCAAAATAGCAACCGGTGACGGATTCGCTGCAGCATGGCGTGCTGGATGCGAAATGATAGATATGGAATTCGTCCAATTCCATCCGACAACACTCTTCTTAGACGGGGCACCCAACTTCTTAATCTCCGAAGCCGTCCGAGGTGAAGGCGGTAAACTCCTGAACATTCGCGGCGAACGCTTTATGGAGAAATACCACGAGAAAGGCGAACTCGCCCCTCGTGATGTCGTCAGCCGTGCTATCCAAATTGAGATGGACTTGACGGGATTCCCTTGCGTCTACCTCGATATTACGCATAAACCCAAAGACTTTATCCTTGAGCGATTTCCTACCATTTCTGATACCACAAAACGCTACGGATTAGATATTAATATCGACTTAATCCCTGTCCGTCCGGGGGCACACTTTATGATGGGCGGTATCCGTACCAATACCGATACACAAACAAATCTCAAAGGGCTTTATGCCTGTGGAGAAGTGGCATGCACGGGGGTCCACGGTGCCAATCGTTTGGCAAGCAACTCCCTGCTTGAATGTCTCGTTTATGGTGCCCGTGCTGGCACAAATGCCACAGCATTTGCCAAATCGCAGCCCGCCCATCCACCGGATATACCCGTCACCAGTAACCTCGACACATCTCTTGCATCCCCCGCTGAGGCAGCAGTGGAGACGCATACAGAAGCCACGAAAAATGCAATCCAGAAGACACTCTGGGAAAATGTTAGCATCGAACGAAACGGCGAGGGCTTACAAAAAACCCTCGCCGAATTACAAGACTTAACAGCAAACTTTGGAAACGTGCTAACAAACCCAGAAGTAAAAGATGTAGCAACGATTGAAACGGTTAACATGCTCAATGTCGCTTTGATGATAACGCAATCCGCACTGACCCGAACAGAGAGCCGCGGGGCCCATTACCGTGCCGATTTCCCGACACCAGAAGATCCCGCTTGGCAACAACGTGTTCTCATTACGCGAGACAAACCATTGGAAGTAGTCCCTCTTTAAAAACCCTCCAATCGCTTTTGTTTCACGTCCGTCGTCGAATTCACCGCGGGAGGTTCATCAGTTCTCCGATAGATCTCAATATAATTATCGTAACTGTCGATAACTTTCTTGATATGAAGCCGTGTCTCGCGGATAGTGATTTTCTCAACAAATTCGTCAATATCCTTAATATTTTTCGTTGACACCCAACGCTCCATCCGTCCAGGACCCCCATTATACGCACCGATGACGTGCATCATATTGCCATCAAACCATGAGTTGAGTTCGCCGATATACTTCGTCCCCATCCGAATATTAATATCGGGCTGCTTAAGCATTGACGTCCGGAACCGTCGGATCTTGAGCTTCTGAGCGAGTTCTCGTCCAGTAGCAGGCATAATCTGCATTAACCCAATCGCACCCGCCCAACTCACTGCCTCAGCATTATATCGGCTCTCTTCGAGAATCATAGCCGCAATTAAGAATGTATCAACGTTATACATCCTGGCATACTTCTCAACAGCATCGGCATAGTAACGCGGATAAAGCTTGTGATGGAGTTTCTCCAAATCTACGCGTGTCGCATTTACGAAAGCAGGGCTATCAAGCGACTGTTCAGTTACTTTCCGCGCTTTATCATACATCGCGAGCCCTTCATAACAGGCAATCAGATCATAAAAACACTTTTGCTCAGAAAGAGCAGCGTTGTTAATATGCTGATTTAATTGCGCGATAGCATCTTCATAAAGCCTAAGTTCCATCAACATCGACACCTGTGACGGACACCCCTCACGCACTGGCAATTCCGCATCCTGAACGGCTTTCGGTTCCAATTCGGAGCCAGTAATCTCCAAGATTGCTTTTGCCCTTGCGGAATAGTACCAATAGCGCGCCTCTGCCACTTCTTTGTATAATTTTCGGGCAAGAGCTGGTCTGTTTTGGCGTTCACGTATTTTCGCCATCCAGAAATGTGCACCCATTGCATAGCGATTGCCAGGGAAGTGCTCCTTCAACCCTTTAAAAGCGTTGTAACTCTCCTCATAGCGACGTTCGTCAAAACGCTTCCAACCCGTTCGCCACGCTGCGAGATCCGCATAAGGACTCTTCGGGGCTACCTTGATTAAACGTGAATACGCTTCAAGTGCTAACTCCGATTTTTCCTGTTTTTCGCGGATCTGTGCAATATTGTACAAAGCATCATCGACTAACTCATCCTCAGAATAGGTTTTCACGAAACTCTCAAATCGACTGACTGCTGTTTTCAGATGGCCCTTCTGTCGATAGCATTGCGCTATCTGATACGCCGCACGCGCTATATATTCATTTTCCCCACCCAGCGCAATCACGGCGTTAAACCTCTTAATCGCTGTATTGGGCCACTTACGTCCCTGATAACTCCGTCCGATGAGATAAAGCGCATGCGCGCGGAGATTCAAATCCGAAGTTTTGGGGACTAATTCAAATTCTCTGACAGCAGACTGCCACTGTTTGTTGGCATAGAACACTAAGCCACAATTAATCCGATCAACCGGGGTCAATTTTAGTGATTTATGTCCTCTGACCAATAACTTCAACCGACCCAGTGAATCTTCAGCAACGCTATATCCGTGCTTCTTCTTAATGAGCTCACGATAGGCATCAAACGCAGCAGAAACATCGCCTAACGCTTCATTACAGCGTGCTAAGACGAAGGCTGCTTCTCTGGCATATTGTGGATTTTTGACAAGGTCCACTACATACGACTTGGCTGTTTCATACGCCTTCTGCTCCAAGTACAACTGCGCCAAAGCCCATTTCGCTTCTGAGAGATAGAAACTTCTCGGATAGTCCTTAACAAGTTGTGTGTACCACTTTATCGCACGTGCGCTATTATTCATACCTTCATAAAGCTCAGCAAGGCGATAAACCGCACAATCTGCCAATGGATAACTCAGTGTGGCGACCCGAGCATAGTGCCCAACCGCTTTCGGGCGATTCCGCAGCTTCTCATAGTTGTAACCAAGCACATGATGGATTTTAAGCTTTTCCGATTCAGGCAAGTCAGTTTTCAATAAACCTTCCAGCTTTGAAACTGCGCGTCTGCGGTCACCCTTGTCAACGAGCGCAAAGGCTTCCTCCCATACCTCACCACGCGCTTCATCCGCTACAACCCGTGTTCCCGTTACGAAGCAGCTACAAGTCAGCACAAGCACCACCCAAAAAAACTTATGGATCATAATGGAATCTAATATAATGCTTGGGTTCGCTTTTTTGCGGGACTGAATTCGGTCTCTGCTAAAGAATTTCATATACTCCATTTCAATCCTTTTTTATTCCTCCTGATATTAGTTTGCGTAGATTCATAGTAAAATATAACATTATTTATAGACCAAAAGATTGGCGAAGTTACAAACTGCACCAACAAAAGAGAAGATTGTTGCCCTAAAAAGTTTACATATTTTATATCCCACCATAATAGAAAGACGATGGATTTTCTTATTCCTACTTCATATTGTAACGTTTATTACTAGCGAAAAGCAACAAAAAAGTGAATAGGGATCATTGCGGTCGCGAACAACAGAAATCGCTTGCCAAATTTCGGGTTGTTATGTTACACTTAATTTAGACTTAACGGACCGCTGGATTTAGATTGGAAATGCATCTCAAGTAGTAAGGAGAAATCTAATGGAAATTGTAGCACTTGGGCAAACAGGTTTAAATGTTTCACGGCTTTCAATAGGCACCGGATCGAATGGTTGGAATGGTCGTTCAAATCAGACGGATTTAGGGTTTGAAACCTTCCGAGATCTACTGCTGTTTTCTCATGAAAAAGGCGTAACGTTCTGGGATTCCGCCGATCAGTACGGAAGCCACCCACATGTCAAAGCAGCACTCGAAGAACTACCACGAGAAAGCGTCACCATCACCACAAAGACAACATCCCGCACACGGGAAACAGTAGAAGCAGACGTGAAGCGGTTTCTCAAAGAAATCGGCTCTGATTATGTGGATATTGTACTGCTCCACTGCCTCACACAAGTAGATTGGCCACAACGCTACCCAGATGCAATGGAAGCACTCGTCCGCTGTAAAGAGCAAGGCTTGATCCGCGCACACGGGGTGTCTTGCCACGACTACGGCGCGTTCCAAACATCCGCAATGACGGAATGGGTCGATGTTGTTTTGGCGCGAATTAATCACGCTGGGGTTAGCATGGACGCATCACCCGCTGATGTCATCCGAACAATGGAGCAGATGGCGTTTGCTGGCAAGGGTATTTACGGCATGAAAGTTTTAGGCATGGGAAAACTGGCACAAGATGCAGAACAGCAACGCGAGGCAATCGAATTCGTGATGAGACTCCCTTGTGTCCACGCCATGACTATCGGCATGACCTCAGAGAGTGAGGTGGAAGCGAACGTCGCAGTTGTCAACGAATTCTCGGAGAAAGGTTTATAGAAGGTCCTTATTCTATTGTGGCGCGAGATGTCCTGCTTTGCATCTCAAGGTAGGTACTCGCGCTGTTTATCATAGTAGACATCTAAAACGTAGGGCATTTAGTTTTCCATGAAAGATGCAGAAAGTCCCTGATAAGGGGGTGTTTTGCTGGGGTGTTTCTTCTATAGGGGGGTCTTCCAGGCAAAATCGAAAACTAAATAGCTCCATCTAAAACAAGAGTAAATCCATGGAAAAATACGAAATCGTTATCGGTCTGGAAATCCACGCGGAATTATGTACAGAAAGCAAACTCTTCTGCAACTGTGCTTATACTTTCGGGGCATCGGCAAACGACTGCACCTGTCCGATCTGCTTAGGGATGCCAGGAACACTGCCCGTTGTTAATAGACGTGCCGTTGAGTTCGCAATCCGAGCAGGGTTGGCGATGGGATGCGAAATTACGGCTTCCAGCAAATTTGATCGGAAGAACTATTTCTATCCAGACCTGCCGAAAAACTATCAAATCTCACAATACGACATCCCGTTGTGTCAAAATGGACAGGTAACATTTGAATTTAATGGAGAACTTCGTACCGTCGCGCTCCGCAGAATCCACCTCGAAGAGGACGCAGGAAAATCCATTCACGCCGAAGTTACTGGCGATCCAACCCGTAGTTTCATGGACTTCAATCGTGCAGGGGTGCCACTCCTCGAAATTGTGAGTGAACCCGAACTACACTCCCCCGAAGAAGCGATTGCTTATTGCCGTGCTGTTAAGGAAATCTTGGAATATATCGAAGTCAGCGATTGCAATATGGAAGAGGGGAGCCTCCGATGTGAACCGAACCTCTCGCTACGCCCCAAAGGCAGTAAAAAATTAGGCACGCGCACAGAGATTAAGAACAAGAACTCGTTTCAGGAACTGATTGATGCAATGGAGTATGAGGTGAAACGGCAGGCGCAGATTTTAGATGCCGGTGAAGAGGTCGTCCAAGAAACACTCCTATTTGACGCAAGCACTGGCAAAACGGTGGCGATGCGCGGCAAGGAAGAGGCAGATGACTATCGTTATTTTCCTGAACCCGATCTCGTCCACGTCCAGATCAGCGATGAAGCGATTAAAGAAATCCGACCGACACTCCCAGAACTTCCCGCAGCACGTCGCAAACGTTTTATCGCGGATTACGGCATCTCCGAAGAGAACGCCGAGTTCCTGACCGTTACCCGACCCCTTGCAGAATTCTTCGACGCAGCCGCGCAGCTCAGCGGCGAACCGACTGCCTGTGCAAACTGGATTATGGGAGATCTCACCCGACTTCTCAACACAGCAGAAATTGAGATTCAAGAATCAAAGGTTACACCCGCGCACCTCAACGAACTCATCCAACTGATTGGCAACGCAACCATCAGCGGCAAAATCGCCAAATCCGTGCTTGATGATGCCTTTGAGACCGGCAAAATGCCGAAAGAGATTGTCACTGAAAAGGGTTTAGCACAGATTACAGATACCTCAGAGATAGAAGCCCTCGTCTTACAAGTTGTAGAGGAGAACCCCGGCCCAGCGCAGGATTATCGTGACGGCACAAAGAAAGCGATCGGATTCCTCGTAGGGCAGGTAATGCGCGCTACCCGCGGAAAGGCAAACCCACAACTGGTGAACCAGATCTTGACGCGGGTTTTGTCAACGGATTGAGGTATTCCTATGAATATAACCGAGTTAACTGCGGCGCGATCCGGAGGATTTCCGATTCATTTCCTGATCACTGTTTAGACAAAACCGTTGACTTTCAAAGAGGAACTTATTATGAAATTATCAGAGAATCAAGAACTTGTTCAGATACTAAAGCAGATTCTGAAAAATTATCCAGACTTAAAATACGATGAACATAGTTCAGCACGTATGGATAATATGTTAATAATTAAAGTATCAACTAATGTTGGCTGTGATATTAGTACTGCTGGTGATATTGCCAGGAAATTAAGTCAATCTACTGGTGATGAATATAAAGTTCAACCGCGTTCCGGCTCTGGCGGATCTTTACTCAACAGTTTGGAAAGTTTTGGTTTATTTCTATTAACGCCAAATAGAAACGTCAGAATTACCTATCCTGATAGTAAGGATGGCAAATTAGAGGTTGACATTATAGAGGGAGCCGAAATGTCGCTTAATCTAAACGATCCATACATTTGGCATTTTGCTAAAGGAAATGAGTTAGAAATCCATTTTAACATTTATGCGCAGCCCAATTACCACAAATTTTTACGGAGTCATGTTACTAAGTTTACCCGAAACTATAACGATCCATCAAATGCCAACGGTCCGTCAAGCACCGAAGTTAAAACAACCTAAAACAACCGATGACACGGATTTATCTAAAAATTTGCTTGACTAACCAATGGAGTTTGCTAGATGGAATTGACAAGGTATATAAGTATCGAAAAATATTATGATTTGCTATCTACAGGAACGTTATTTTTTCCTCATTATAATAATTTAGGGGATCCGTATGAAGGCTCTTTAGGTCATATACCTACAGATGAATTAATGAAGAAGCAAACGGCAAGATTTGGACGAATAACCGCCATGCCTCTT
>JAJEGI010000139.1 GCA_022819945.1 Candidatus Poribacteria bacterium | reverse complement strand
TACTTCCACTGGCAAGCATTTTTCCGTCTGTGGAAAATGCTAAGACGGTTGTCCACCCCTTGCCCGTGTGTCTTTGGAGGGCTGCCAGTTCGTCGCCGCTGATGGTATCCCATAATCGGACCGTTGTATCCTTACTTCCACTTGCGAGTTTCGTTCCATCAGGTGAAAATGTCAAGGCTAAGACTTCACAAGGCGAGTTATCCACAGTCGTTTCTGCATGCCCTGTGAGTGTGAGTAACTTTTTGCCGGTGGTTGTGTCCCATAACCGAATTTTTCCATCTTTCTTTCCAATTGCAAATGTGTCGTGTGTGAGTGAATAGATTTCAGGAAGCCTGTGCCAATGAAGATGTTCCGGCCAGACTACTTGCGCTTCCACCACATTTACCTGGCCTGTCTCAATATCTAATTTGTCAATTGTGTATCCTCGGTTAGAATTCCAGCCGCTCAAACTGACAAGTGTCCTGCCGTTCCCTGAGAATTGTAACGCTACGACAGAAGAAGGCGTATGGGTCAATGCCACTTTACGTCCGGTAGTTGTCTCCCATAACTGGATGCTACGTCCACCGTATTCTCTTTTACCTTTTGCCAAAAAACGCCCATCAGGTGAAAAGGCGAGAGTGTCAGATGCTCCAGCGAATAAGGATAATTCTTTACCCGTTTTAACATCGTAGTGCCACACGCCAATATCAGTGCCGACCGCGAGTTGTGTGCCATCGGGTGAAAACTGCATATCATTAATACCACCCTTCCCCAAACGTATTTTCGCCGCTTTCGGCAATTCCCACTGCGGATAATTTTTGACGGTTTCGTCTGCTTCTGCCTTCGCAACCAGCGCTGATGTATCGTCAGTTTGCTGATTAGAGATGTTGATCTTATCGGATGCGTCAGTCTTTCTGATCTGCGTTTGCACATCCGGTTTTGACGCGAGATTTAACACAACGGGTGCCTCAATGATGTCAATTGTCATCTCCGACGCAGCATCGAAACTATAAGGCTTCTGGAAATGTGCAAGGTATTGATTGCCAACACCTAACATTAAGAATACCACTGTGATCGCGGAAACAGCGATTGCCCACGGCACGAACGGTTTACCCCCAGACGGTGCAATCGGCTTGATACGCGCAATCTCACGCATGATATTCTCCGTGAGATGCGGGGTGAGCTGAAAATGTTCTAATGCTTCTCGAATCATCGGTTCCTCCTTCTCTAAACGGTGCCGCGCGCGGTCGAGACGACTCTTAATCGCGCCCACCGATACACCTAAAAACTCGCTAATCTCTCTGCATGTCATCTCTCCCAAATAATAGAGTGTCATGACAGTTCTTTCACTCTCCTGCAGTTTCGCCAGCAGTTTTTTAACGACATCGCGCTGTGCTTCCGCCGCTGCTCGCTCATTTTCCTCAATAACGTATCCAGAATACGTTGCCTTTTCGAGCTGCGTACCACTCGTGTCCTCTAACGACTGCGTCCACAACCGCTTTTTACGCAGCCACGTGCTACTGTCATTCGAGGCAATCACATAGAGCCAACTTGCGAAACTCTGTGGCTTCTTCAGTGTCGCTAACCTCTGATAGGCTTTCAGGAATACATCCTGTGTGAGTTCCTCGGCGATGTGGAAATCACCCATTTTCCGCCATATCAGCGCGTGAACCTGTTTCTGATATTTTTTCACAAGTTCAGCGAAGGCGTTATCATCACCGTCGAGGGTGCGATGAATTAATGCTGTATCCGTGTTGTTCATAAGTCACCTCCGATAGTGCTATAAGGACGCTACTTAGGGGTGAAACGGTTGCATAATTCTGCAAGAGTAGGAGTTTGTTTGGATCAGGAGGATTGAGATTCGATCTGTGATCCAAGTTATCACCACTAAAAAAATGTGATTTTGACTTAAGTGTATAGGCTTGATTGAATAGATAGCAGGGTTTCCAAGACCTATAACTTTTTAGGTGACAACTTGGATTTCGGTATACATTATTAAATTTTCACACCGTGCCACTCATCTGTAGCACAAGTAATATCGACAACGTTGCCATCTGGATCTGATACCTTGAAAGAGCGTTCAGGTGCTTTATCAGCACTGATTTCGTCGCCTTTTTTAACGTTGTCCATCAGCAACTCAAAGCCACCCTCGCGAAGCGTGTTATAGATGCTCGCCAAATCTTCAACGATGATGCCGAAATGGATAAACTCTGTGCCTTCTTCAAACGCTGTGCGTTCCTCGCCGTTGTATTGAAGGATTGTCATGTTCAGGGTGCCGTCGGAGAGGTCGAGTCCACCACGTCCGCGATAACCGACAAACTCAAAACCGATGGTTTCATAAAATCTGCGGGAGGCTTCCATATCCTTCGTCCGTAGTGCGATGTGTCTCAAAAATGCCATAGTGCTTACTCCTTTTTCGTGAGAAGAACTGGGTGAGTCGAAATCTTGTTGGAATCGCACTCTATTTTACACAAGCACTATTTGAATGTCAACATATCTCTCGTAGGAGGGTCGGGTCATTCAATTGTCCATTTTTTGATCGAATTTTCACCACCCAGGCCCGGTAGGTTCGGTTTCCTAACCGAACCGGATCCTTGAAAAAAGACGTAAAACCCAATAATTTCTTAAAATTGAATGGCTCTGCGTAGGAGGATGTGTAAACATTTTGGCAGCGTTTCCATATTGGAAACCTGACCTAAGACATAGCACTCCGCTGGAGTGCGGGGTTTTGGACATTGTGATTTCTATAGACATCTCACGCCTCTGGCGTGAGGAACATCATCCGTATCAAGAAACCTCTTTGCTCCAGCGGAGCAATATGTCTATAGTATGAGGTTTTGGACATTGTGATTTCTATAGATATTTCACACCTCTGGCGTGAGGAACATCCTCCGTATCAAGAAACCTCTTTGCTCCAGCGGAGCAATATGTCTATAGTATATTGATCACCAATCGGCTGCACTCCAGCGGAGTGCTATGTAAAAAAACTGTCCCATTCCAAAAACTTTACACCCCCCTCGTAGGAAGGATCTCTAAATCCCAACTGCTGACGGTTTCCGACGGCTAACGGCTAATGCCCGAAATTTCCTTTTTGAAAAAATAAGAGGTATGCTATAATAGAATTGTGCTTAGGCACATTAATAGATAAGATACAGGCGAATTGAGACACAAAAACACTATGCTAAAACCGAAACCGAGTATTGAAACGATTCAACCGTATCAAGGCGGTAAACCGATTGAAGAAGTCCAGCGCGAGTTGGGTATCACCGATATTATCAAATTGGCATCCAATGAAAATCCATTGGGTCCGTCGCCGTTAGCGGTACAGGCGATTGCTGAAAGTGCTACGCAAGTACATCTCTACCCCGACGGTAACGCCTACTATCTCAAAAGGGACCTCGCGCAACATCTCGGTATTTCTCCTGAATCTCTGATTTTGGGGAACGGTTCAAACGATGTGCTGCAGTTAGTCGCTGAGGCATACCTTGCACCGGACGATGAAGTCATCTACGCAGCGGGAGCATTCGTCGTCTATAACCTTGTAACGAAGTTGTGCAGTGCGACAGCCGTTGTCGTGCCGATGGTGAACGATACACACGATCTCTCTGCTATGGCAGCAGCGATCACCGATAAAACAAAGATTATCTTCATCGCGAATCCGAATAACCCGACGGGGACGATGGTCACGGCGGACGAGACAGCGGCGTTTATGAAACAGGTACCAGAGGATATGCTTGTCGTTTTTGACGAAGCCTACTATGAATATGTTGCGCGTTCGGATTATCCTCAGACGCTGCCTTATGTGCTGGAAGGACGCAACTTCATCATCACCCGAACGTTTTCCAAAATCTACGGACTCGCCGGGCTACGCATTGGCTACGGTATCGCGCCACCTCCATTGGTAGAAACCTTGAATCGGGTACGACAACCGTTCAATTGCAGTTTGGTAGGACAAGCAGCAGCACGCGCCGCGCTGATGGATACAGATCACGTTAAGGAAAGCCAGAAGAGCAACACAGTCGGAAAAGCGTTCCTTTATAAAGCGTTTGACGACATGGGACTCTGTTATATCCAAACCGAAGGCAATTTCATTATGTTGCACGTACCACAATCCGGGGCAGACATCACTGATGCGCTTTTGAAACAAGGGGTCATCGTGCGCCCAATGGTAGGCTACGGCTACCCAAATGCAGTCCGCGTAACAATAGGCACACAGCAAGAAAACGAAAGATTCATTACAGCGTTAAGAGCAGTCAGTTGCCAACTATCGTCTGTTAGTTAAGATGTCTTTTGAAGGATAGATTTTCAACCCCGATATATAAGCAGTGATTTGACAGGAAGAGGTCTTAAAATTCGCGTCATCTGTGTAATCCGCGTAATCCGCGACTCAGATTAACTGACAACTGACAACTGGTAACTGATAACTATAAAAAACATGAAAGAACTCATACAGCTCAGCAACAAGCGTCCTACACGGCAAATCATGGTAGGAGATGTCCCAATCGGCGGTGGCAGCCCTATCTCTATCCAGACGATGACGACGACACTGACACACGATGTCGATGCCACGTTAGCACAGGTAGAACGGTGTGCAGAAGCGGGCGCGCAGATTGTTCGCGTCGCTGTCCCTGAAGCACCTGATGCAAAGGCACTCAGTTCAATTGTAAAGCGTGCATCAGTGCCGATAGTGTCCGACATCCATTTCAACTACCGATACGCACTCGCCGCGGTCGATGCCGGCGTCGCAAAAGTCCGCATCAATCCGGGTAATATTGGTAACGAAAAACGGATTGCAGAGGTCCTGTCTGCAGCGAAAGCCGCGAATATCCCAATCCGTATCGGGGTCAATGAGGGATCGCTCGAAAAGGACCTGTTGGATAAATACCCCTCACCGACAGCGGAGGCATTGGTGGAGAGCGCGATGCGGCACGTCAATATCTGTGAGGAACACGATTTCAGAGACATCGCCATCTCCGTTAAATCGAGCGATCCGCTCCGGATGATAGCGGCGAACCGCCAACTTTCAGCGAAAGTGCCGTACCCTTTACATCTCGGTGTAACGGAAGCCGGGACACCGCGGCGTGCGCATGTCAAATCGACGCTCGGCATCGGGACACTTTTATTGGAGGGTATCGGTGATACCATCCGCATCTCGATTACCGGCGATCCAGTTGAAGAGGTCTTGACGGCGAAAGAACTCCTACGAGCACTCGGTATCGCAGAAGACATGCTCGACGTTGTTTCTTGTCCGTTCTGTGGACGTGGTGACCCGGATGCGAATTATGAAAACATTGTTGCCGTTGCCGAGGAACTGCTGGAGAAACATGGCATCAACATTCCGGTGGCGGTGATGGGGTGTGAAGTCAACGGACCGGGTGAAACCCGTAACGCCGAGGTCGGTATCCATTTAGGCGGTAAAGAGCTCGCAGTCCTAAAGGTGCGTGGTGAACGCGTCCGCACCTTCCGCGGAACGGACGAGGTCAACCCTGAGTTTTTAGCCAACGCGTTATTAGAAGCAGCACAACAGTTACAGACATCCGAGATCGATAACACATCACAAGGTCAAAAATGAAAGAATTACAGCAGCACAACCAAAAGACGATTCAGTTGATACCCGTCCAAATCGGATTGCTCGCGCTATTTTTCTGTCTTTACCATCTGTTTTTGAAATATGTCATGCGCGAGACAGGGCTTGACTTAGGCGCGGTGGGATATAACAATCATGTTGTGCCACTTTACGCCCAACCGAGTTTTGACTTCAGCGTATGGACGTTACCTGTCGCACTCGTCGTATGTATGTGCTACTTGTATCTCCGCCATCTATGCCTCGATTCCCAAGTGTCCGATCGGCGTTTAATCTGGATAGCGATTGCACTTTTCTGCGTGATTAACATCGGTGTCGCCCAAAGTGACGGATACCGAGAAATTGGGGCAGAAGACGATAAAAAACGAATCTTAACGCTCTTAGAACCGTATACACGAACTTCATTAGAGTATTACGGGGATGTGCCGCGCGTTGACGAACTCGGCATCCGCAATTTCCTTCGAGATTACAGCAAACCTGAATTGTTTAATACACTTTCTGGACACACACGCACACATCCACCGGGCGGTGTGCTGTTTTTATGGCACGTTAGCGGACTCTTCGGTTACAACCTCATATCGGCATCATTAATCTCCATCCTCTTCACCGCGCTCACAGTGATACCGATCTATCGGCTCGCTGAAATGCTCTACGGCAAAAAAGTCGCACGGTACGCACTCCTCCTGTTCCTTATCACACCCAATTTTGTGATGTTCACCGGCACGTCAATGGACGGTCCTTTCAGTGTCTTCCCTATTCTGAGTGTCTATCTCTTTTATATGGCACGTGAACGAGAAACTGTACCCGATCAGAAATGGAACGAATTTCGTCCTTACAGTTTATTCACAGGTCTCTCACTCGCGCTCGGGATGTTTATGACGTATTCGACGGTCGTCGTCGGTGTGTTTTTGTGCGTTATCGCCTTATTGGAACGGAAACGGTTCGTGCAGTATCTAAAGGTTTTGCTGTTCGCGGCTTCAGGATTTATCGGATTTTACCTCTTGCTCTTCGTCCTGACCGGATTCCGTCCCATTGAAGCACTCTGGGCAGCGATCAAAAAAGATGAAATGGGCATGGGAACAGGTTATGAAAGTGTTGGACGTTATTTCCACCTGAGTTTCGCGAATCTATTTGCCTTCCTCATCGGTGTCGGGTTTCCCATAACAATGGTCTGGCTCCGGCAACTTGTCACAACAATAACGGAATGGCGACACAATACCCGCACATCTGAACAGCAAACCGGTGAATCACGGATTTCTTGGATCCTCCGGCACGAACACACAGACACTTTCGTCATCGGTTTCCTGATTACACTCCTCTTTTTCACATTCTCGACGCTGTTCACAATGGAAGTTGAGCGTATCTGGATTTTCATGGTGCCGTTTTTCGTTATCCCCGTCGCCAAACACCTCACGGATCGCCCGCTGTCCGATCTCTACTGGGTCGGTGGTCTACTCGTTGCGCAACTCATCATTGGCGAAGTCTTGCTCTACACCTATTGGTAGCCGCTTACTCAATTTTGCTTGCGCGCAGCCAACGTTGTTGCCAGCCACACGTATTATAGTAAAGCCCGAAGATATGTGAACACTCTCGGAAACACAGAACCTCTGTTCCTTGCAGGCGGGGTTTGATGAAGATTAATTTATTAATTCGGTAATTCCGTATTCTGCACAAAGCAGGTGTCCTCCCCTGCAGGCGGGGATTGTATCCCCGCCACATTACCGATTTATTTTTTTAAACTTCATTAACCCCGCCATTCTTTCGGTGTTCAAGTAATTAGGGGCTTTACTATAACCAAGTATCGTAGTCCCAAGCAACGCGTTGGGTATGTTGCAACTTATTAGATTAAAGCGATTAAGAGCGAAATAAGCCCTAAAGCGATACAATAATAGGAAAATAGAGAGAATTTGCCTCGGTTTAGCACCGCTAACAGAAACCGCAACGCGATATAACCGACAATAAACGCAGCGAGCATTCCGGCACCAACGATGTGTAAGGGGATAGCAGTGTCGCCGACATCTCGGATTTTTAGCACAACCGCACCGAGTATCGCAGGAATCGAGAGCAGAAAAGAGTATTCCGCAGCCGTTTTCGCTGGAATCCCCAAAAACAGAGCCAACGAGATTGTCGTGCCGGAGCGAGAGATGCCGGGTGTAATTGCACACCCTTGTGCAATCCCGATAAGCGGTGCATGCCACGCCTTCAATTCGCTGCTTGCTGCATCCCGCTTGCGAAGTCGGGGCAATTGTAGGATAAGACCTGTCAGAATTAACATGATACTCACGAGCTGGACTTCATGGAAAAAAGATTCTAACTGATCCTTGAACAGCACTGCGATGACACCCGTCGGGATAGAGCCGAGCAGTATCAGTGATATGAACTTGAGTTCGGTGGATGTATTGAAGGTAGCACTCGGTTTTCGCCAAAATTGAGTATCCACAAGTGCAGAAACGCCGCCTATTGCTAATTTCCCGATTGCATTACGATATACGACAAGCACAGCCGTCAACGTCCCGACGTGAAGCATCACGTCGAAAAAGACGAGCGGCTCCTTCAATCCGAGGAACGTCTGTGCCAAAACGAGGTGTCCTGAACTACTAATCGGTAGGAATTCGGTTAAGCCTTGTAAAATCCCAAGAAAAATCGCTTCAAGAAAGGTCATACGTTTATTTTAGCACTTTACGCTCGAACCCGCAAGATCAAATTATGCTTATAGGTGCTTACAACGGAAGGATACAGCGGATCAGTTATCAAGAAATTACGAAAACTCTACGACTGTGCTAAACCCAACGGCTGATGACAACTCACAACTGATAACCGATAACTGATCACCAAATAATGCTTTGACACTGTTGTCCTTTTATGTTAGAATTATTTCAGTTAAAAATACTAAAGGAGGCAGAGCAATGCGTAGAAGTCTATTTTTATTGGGGCTTTCAGCAGTATGTATATTCGCTGTGAGTCTCTCTTATGCTGTCGAAGAGGAGGATATTCTTGTCTATTACTCTTTCGACAAACTGAACGGCAACAAAGTTCCTGACGATTCCGGTAACGGGAACACCGCAGAACTCGCGGGGAAAGGATCACTCGTTGACGGCGCATTCAAAAAAGGGATACGTCTCAACGGCGGTGTCGTCCAGATGGCTGCAAATGATTTTATCGTTCCGATCGGCGAAAAAGGCGTAATCACGATGGAAGCGTGGTTCTATCTCAATGAACACGCCGCGTATGACGGTATCATCTCAATTGAAGCCGCTGCTGCGGGATGTTGCGAATACCGGATTATGGTGAACCCGAATTTCAACCCGTTCTGGGATGCCGGGCATCACGCTGACAAGAGTCTCGGGCACTTCCAATTTGAATTAGATGAGTGGTACCACTACGTTATGGTTGCCGATGGAAAAGATGGCAAAGTCTATATCAACGGTGAATTCATCGGTTCCCAGGTGGAGAATTTTGATTTGCCTGAGCATAAAGAGGCGGCGATTTACATCGGGGCAGGTGAGAACCCTACGCTCCACAAAGTCGAGGACGCGATTATTGATGAAGTCGTCATATATGCCGCAGCGTTGACGGAAGAAGAAATTGAAGCATCCATGAAACTCAGCATTCCAGGTGTGCTCGCAGTCGAAGCCCGGGACAAGTTGGCAGTAACGTGGGGGGAACTGAAAACCGATTTCTAACACTACTATTTCTGGGTGAGACATAATTGTCTCACCCGACACCGATTCGGAGAGATTATGAAACTTGGATTTTTATCAAAAATTTTTGAAGGCGCGTTAAGCATAGAAAAAACATACAACGAATGCGACAAAGCATTGGGTCAATTAAAAGCCTACAACGAAAAACGCAAACAGGCGGATTTTCGGATCTCAACTGAAGAAAAAGCAGCATTAGACAAAGTTGTTAATACCGCCGTCGAGAATGCGACTCGCATTATTGACAAAGAAGGCGATCGGAATTGGCCAGGGGTGTTCCGGGAGATGCATAAAAATCTGGCAAGCCTCTATTTGGAACTTGACGAACACGATAAGGTCCGCGCAACGTGTGAGCGTTTACAAGACTACGGCGAAGTCGGCAAACAGGATGCCGAAGAAGTTATGCAAAGCCTCAAGGAAAAAGAAGAAAACGCTTAACAACAAGTTTTGCCTTGAAAATTTCACTGAAAGGACCGCGGAGAGGCGAAAATGCAGTTCCTGAACCCTGCCGCGTTTTATCTGCTTGGAGTTATCCCTATTGTGGTGGCACTCCATTTTCTGAAATTGCGCCGCCACACCTACCTCGTCCCCAGCATCCTGCTCTGGCACTCCACTGATGAGGATCGGAGAGCGAATGTCCCGTTCCAACGACTCCGTAACCTGTTACTTCCACTGCTACAAGTGCTATTTTTACTGCTTGTCACGTTTAGCGTAGCACGTCCGGCGTTACGTAGTCCCGGATTTATGGCAGGGAGAGCGATTCTCATTGTTGACAATTCTGCCAGCATGCTGGCAGTAGAGGCTGGACAAACTCGCCTCAATTTGGCAAAGCAGGCGGCACTGAAGCACATAGAACAGGTCTCAGCGACGGGTGGGATGATGCTCATGGTGACAAGTACTTCCAAATCCGATGCCTATATTCAAGAAGCCTTTACGTCAGATACCTCCAAACTCCAGAGTGCTATAGAAAATATCACACCGACCCACATACCACGCGATCTGCGTCCTGTCTTTGATGCAGCAGCACGCTATTCGGAGTCACCGCAAGACACAATCTTCTTTATCAGCGATAACTTTGAAAATCTACCAGATATTTCGCTGCCAATCCATAAAATCGGAGTCGGCGCGGATGCCGAGAATATCGGTATCGTTAATTTCAGCGTTGAAATTGTAGCAGACCGATATGAAGTACTGGTCGGTATCCAGAATTTCACGGATACACTCAGAGAAATTGATGTTCAATTGGCAGTCGAAAATGTTCATCTTGATGAGAGAACAACATCTATCCCGCCGGGCAAAACGAAATCCGTCCTGTTTTCAGGAGATCCAATCGGTTTGGAGCAGCGGGTTATCAGTGTGCATCTTCGGTTAGAAGACGACTTCACGCTTGATAACAGTGCCTCAGCAATCTTGCCTGCTGTATCGCCACTGCGAATCTTACTTGTCAGCGACAATCAGAATTCTCTGCTGCCGCAGCTGCTAAATTCTTACGGTAATCACACGAAATTGAACACGGTTACACCCTCGGACTATCACGGCACTAACGATGAAGATATAGCAATTTTTGATGGAGGTACGCCTTCGGGGCAAGAGGCTTTCGGCGGTTTTTCTGAGGTCACATCTGGCACGCATTTAATCTTCTTCAATCCGGGTAGCAACCTGCCATTTATAGCAGCTGAAAGCCGCAGTGTAGAAACAGATACCGGAATAGAACGCGTTATCAAGACAAACGAAACCCATCCACTCATGGCGAACGTGTCACTCCGAAGATTACAGGTGCGTGGATCTACACACCGAAGGTTACCACTCTCAGGATATTCACTCGTCGAAACAGAGAACGGCGCATTGATATGGCTCGGCTCCGAAGCAGATAGCCAGTTTCTTGTTTTCGAGTTTGACGCGTTCAACCCACGGCTCTCTACCTTTGCAACATCTATTGATGGACCGCTGTTTGTCTATCAATGCTTAGCGTGGTTTGAGGCGAGAAGCACGCTGCTCCGACCGCTGGCATCTGATGCAACGCGGACGCAACACGCGTTTCGGACTGGAGAGCAAGTGAAGATTACACCTATAGGCGGTGGTACTACCCTCTCTGTCCAAAAGCCTGATAAAAAGAGGGTTAGCGTGGTTGATGCCATATTCGCTGAAACGGACCAAGTGGGGGTCTACACACTCTTTGTCAATGGAACGCAGCTTGAGCAGTTCACGGTTAACCTACTTAATGTGCAAGTATCAGCACTTTCGCATTCTGCAATAGCACCGATGCCAGAAGTCCCAGCAGCAACAGTGGATGGGTTCCAACCGATGACACAGGAGGTGTGGCGGATACCGGCACTGCTTGCGTTTATCGTGCTGCTATTGGAATGGTGGTTTTATCACCGAGAGGGGATATCTGTTCGGGGAGATGTGCTTTCTAAAGGTGCTGCTTAGGTCTAAAGTTCCCCATAAAATTCACGAAAACCCTATTCAGTTTCTTCAATTCCTAACATGCTGAGAATGTTCTCCACCAACTTAGCACTCGGCATTGCCCCTAAAAACTGCCCTATCATCTCACCGTCTTTGAACACAATATAGGTCGGGGTTCCGCGTATGTGATATTCAATTGTTTTTTGGGGCTGGGTATTCACGTCCAATCTGGCGAAAGTGAAGGTATCCCGATATTCTAATGCGACCGCTGTGACCACAGGCTTCATCAGTATACAGTATATTCAGAAATCGGATTTGAATTCTACGACGATAGGAAGTTCAGAACCCAGAACAATGTCCTCAAAAGTAGCATCGGTGACTTCAAACGGGATACCGGATGTTTTACCGAAGTAACTTGCCACAAGCACCAAATCGAGGATGTTGACAATGTCGTCCCTATTGATGTCAGGGTTGGGAACCTGATTCTCAGCAGGAGTCGTGCCAAAGTGTGAAGCAATGAACGTCAAATCAAGTCTGGTCACAAAGCCATCAGCGTTGACATCGGACGCGCTTCGAGCGTCAAAATCTTCATCTTCGGCGTAACTCGTTATCAAAAATCCGAGTGCTAAACTGAGTATTAGCAATAAACACATCAACCTTTTCATAAGTTTTTTTCCCGATATTACACTGATGAGCGGTTTATTATTTGTTGAGTTCTCGAACAGCGAACGTGTTAGTTTGCGAAATGTGTAGGACGAGGCTAAGTGAAATTTCCTATGCCTCAGCCCTACACTAACAGCACTTCATGGGTCTGCCCTTAATTTTCCTCAACGTCTATAGCGTTAAGAACGTTCCGGACGAACTCATCTTTCGGTGTCTGTCCTCCGAAGCGTTTAACTAACGCTCCATCTTGGAATACAAGATAAGTCGGGTGTCCTCTAACCTGGTATTTTTGACTTGTTTTCGGATTGTTAATCGCATTCAATTTCGCGACGATAAATGTGTCCTTGTGCTCTAAAGCAATTTCGGCGACAACTGGCGCCATTCTTTGGCAGAACGGTCAGCCATCCTTATAGAAGTCAACCACGATAGGAACCCCAGACGCAAGCACGACGGTATCAAAATCCGCATCGGTGACTTCAATGGGGATGCCATCGTATGCGCTGGCAGTGACAAAAGTAATGTTGATATCCGTCTCATTGCCCGCAGCGTCTTCAACTTTCCCCATAATAACGTATGTAGTTTCAGGATCAAGTTCTTTACCTTTGACGAGTTCAAGCCTCACTTTGTTGCCTTCGATTTTACTGATCCAACCGACATCATCACCCGCTTCGGTTTGCAGTCCGATGGTGCCACTGACCTCTTCACTGAACGCAACTTCAATCAGCGCACTACTGTTAATCGCTTCAGCGTCAACATCTTTGTCCCCATCACTGATAGTTCCACCAGTGATTGAAGGTGGCTCAGTATCCGGTTCAGCAACTGTGTAAGTAAACTCTACACTTCCATCTGTCCAAGTGACCGTCAACGCCAGCGTGCCGGGTGTAAAGGGTCCCGTGATTGTTACAGTATTATCTGTGGTGGTAGCATTACCATCGCTGACGGTAACGTCCCCTGGCGGATTGTCAAAGGTCAGAGTGATGGTCTCGTCCACAGTCAGCTCCGACTCAACGGTAGGCTCTATGCTAACAAACGCCACAGGCTGACGGACGGTATAATCGAGTGTCTCGGAACCATCTGCCCAAGTGACCGTCAACGTCAGCGTGCCGGGTGTAAAGGGCCCCGTGATTGTAGCCGTATTATCCGTAATGATAGCAACGCCATCACTGACGGTAACATCCTCCGGTGGATGATCAAACGTCAGCGTGATACTATCATTCGTGGTAATCTCTCCACCGGTTGTTG
>JAJEGI010000057.1 GCA_022819945.1 Candidatus Poribacteria bacterium | reverse complement strand
ATTACGATTTTCATCTGTCATAACCTCCTTTATTACGCGAGAGGGTTGTGAATTGAGCATCCGTGACAGCATGTAGAATTAAATGTGTGACTATTTTATCAATTGTTTGCTATTTTATCATTAGAGTGATTGTCAATTACGGGTTTGAAGCCCAATATTCCTAATGGCTATTATATCACATAGACCACAAAAAGCGTAAAAAATTTGATTACATTACTCTATGGAACCTACGCTAATTCTCTCCATTCCAAGAGAGGGGTTCATTTTGTAAGTAGGGGAGTAGCATATCACGGAGGCGACGGTGTGCATGGTACAAGTGTGTCTTAATCGTGCCTTCGGATTTGTTCAGGCGGAGCGCGATCTCTTTAATCGGCAGGTCCCTCCGATAGCGGAGTTTAAAGACGCGCTGCTGTCCGGGTGAAAGTTGGCGAACCGCTTTGCGAATAATACGTCTAAATTCTTCATTCTCAAGCGTTTCAAAGGGCGACGGGTATGCACGTGTCATCGGAAGTTCATCGTCCGCGTTGAAAGGTAATTCTTCAAATATCAGAATTTTCCGCCGATTCTGTTTGCGCTGGAAGTCGATGCTGCAATTGACAGCAATCTGGTAAAGCCAACTATAAAACGCGGAATCCTGTTTGAAATGAGGCAGTGCCCGAAACGCTTTGAGAAAAACATCTTGGCAGAGGTCTTTCGCCGTTTCTTGGTCGCGAACACGGAGATAAATTAGGTTGTAGATTTTTTGTTGATATTTGAGAACGAGCGGGTTAAAAGCTTCTATATCCCCGTTTTGAACCCGTTCGACTAATTCACGGTCCTCAATATTTTCTAATTCAGTTTGTTTGGACTGTTTAGTGTTTGTCATGTGATTTCTCCAAATATTATAGTTTACGGTACAAAACCTCCGAGAATAATGAACACTCTTTTTTTAAGTATACCATAACAACTACAAGATATGCCGTATAAAAACCGAGTAATAGGATATAGAAAGGAGGGAGTAATAAGGTATTATGCTTCAGTTTCGGTTTCGACTTCGTTATCATGCATAATCTCTTGCAAGCCAGTAGCGATGCGGAAGGCAGCGATAGAGATGCCGATTGAGATAGCAAACAACCACCGATAACCGACATGTGGTGCGAGAATTCCGCCTAATACCGGCGCGAAACTTACGGGCATGAGCAACGTGTTCATAAAGCCGATGTAAGTTGGACGGTTCCGTGGGGGGGCGATATTCAGCATGTATGCCATGAAACCGACCATCATACCGTTCCCCAAAATACCGCCGACTATGAAGATCAGCAAAAAGGCTGGCATTTGTAGCGACACTGGCAACATCCACGAAGCAAACGCGATTGCAGGCGGGATCCCCATCAACCCTGCGGTGATAATCAGGAGCCATCGGACGCCATACTTCTCGCCAACATATCCCCATATTGTATTTGAAATCACACCGCTGAGTGCGGAACAGACAATAAAAAAGCCTATTGTCGCCTCAGAAAGCCCAAGTTCGTCCAGCGCGTAAGGGATATAAAAAGGAGATGCCATTCCAGAGAGATGCCCAAAAACGCGGAAAAGAATAAAGCGTCGGTAATTCGCGTCTGTCCGGAGAAAATGCGGCCCTTGCTTTAAATGCTCTGAGATGGGTTGCCGCGTCGGTTGAACAGGGTGAATCGGTTCACGGACACCTAAGAAACTGACGAATGAAAGAAACGCTGCGGTCACTGAACAGATAAAGAGAAAGGCATAGTTATAAGGGAAACTGAGATCCGTATCCAGATGACAGATGGAACTAATAAAGTACATCGTAAACGTTTTGAAGATTTGCGTGATACTTCCGAGTAGACCCGTAAATTCGTCTTCGTTTCCGAGGACGGCACGCACGAGGAATCCGACCCAGATGGCGAAAAAACCGCCGTACAGTTGCCGTAGGCTAAAGAAACGGGCGCGCCGTTGCGGTTCTATGGATTTGGAGACGATGTCCATGTAAGGGAGCGTTGAAACGCCCATAGCGGAGGAGGATAAGAAGTAGAATCCGAGAAAACAGGCGGCGAGCAACATCGGGTTTTGCTCACCAATTGTGATGGTGCAGAAAAAGACGGCAAGCCATGCCAAAACGCGGACGCTCATGCCGAGCGCGTAGAACGGCATCTTGCGTGGACGGTGTTCCAGTAGGTTGGACATCAGCAGTTGTGGCCACATCCATCCGGCTGTCATCATTGAACCGGTTAACCCTACCAGCAGGTCAGAACCGCTTAATTTATGGATAAAAGCAGGCAGCACGGTCGCGGAATCCGCAAACGCGAGGTTGATGCGCATGAAGGCACCTTGGAGCAGCGCAAATCGGAAGTTCCGCCGTTGGGTTTTTAATTTACCTTGCGGTTCGGTCAGGTTATTCTGATTAATAAGTTCAAATTCCGTAGTTCCGCCTTGAACGTTGTTCAAGGCTCTGTTTTTTGTTTTTTTTACTTTGCGGTTCGGTCAGGTTTGTCTGGGATTTTTTTACGCGCATCTCCGTTCAACTGAGGAAATCCGCAGAAATACTCAAGCAACCCTTCCACTTCGTTCCAAGCTGCGCGATCATATAGAAATGCAAAATTCTGCCCCTTATCTTTTGACACAATTTTCGGAATTAGGTTGAATTGAAATTTTCATCATCTGTCCAGTGATATGGCAAAAATTTCCTTTACAGTTCGCTAAGGTTGTGCTAAATTGCATACAAATTTTTTCAATAGTTATCAGTTACTTTGTGATTTACCAACATCTTCTTATCACGTCGCGATCCAATTGCGGTTGAAAGATTAACAAAAGATGTTCAACAATCACAACCCCGACTGAAAACTGATAACCGATAACTGATAACCACTAAAGGAAACAGATATGGAACCTCTTCGGATTGGATTTCTCGGTGCTGGCGGTTTCGCACGGTACACCATTTATCCCGCACTTCATCTCGCGCCCGTCGCATTGCAAGCCGTTTGCGATGCCGACGAAAATCGTGCTAAGGACGCTGCTGGTAAATTCGGCACAGGTAGGTATTACACTGATCGGCACGAAATGTTTGAAAAAGAAGACCTTGAAGCAGTCATCATCTCCATGGGACCTGACCCAAGACAACCGCTTGTACTTGAAACGCTTGCGGCCGGGTATCACGTCTTCACACCGAAACCGCCTGCGCCATCTCTTGAAGAAACAATCGCTTTGGCAGAAACCGCAGAAAAACACGGTAAGACGCTCATGGTGAACTTCCAACGGCGGTTCAGCCTCGGTGTGCGTGAGGCAAGACGGATCATGCAAACCGAATCCTTCGGCACACTTACACAACTTTTCTGCTCGTTCTGTAGTGGAAAATACCCGACTGTTAAAAGTTATCTGCTCGATTTTGCGATCCATCATTTCGATTTAGCGAGACACATCGCTGGTGCGGATGTCAAAGAACTCTGCGTTTTTCACAACGAGGTCGATGGGCAAGGCGCGTTCGCTGTTAGCGTAGAATATACCAACGGTGCAGTGGGAAGTTTGCAGTTGACCAGCCAACGCTTGTGGCAACGGAATTATGACTATATTGAAATCACCGGGCAGCACGAGTACATCGTTTTAGACGGGTTGTGGGGTGCGCAGCATTTCACTGAATCTGGGAACAGTTTTACGTCCAACTTTTCTGATCAGCGAAATGGTGAATTGACAGGTGACGGTATCAGCCTTACCGAATTTGCCAACGCGATTCGTGAGGGTCGGGAGCCGGTATCGAGTATCCAAGATTGCGTTGGTACGATGCGGTTTTATGATGCGGTGCTTCAACGCAAAAAAGGGGTTATTAGTCTTTAGCACAAAAAACGACTTGCCTAATTTTCGCCTTTCTGATATACTGTTTGAACCAGTTTGGGTGGCATTGCTACGAACAGCGCCCGCTGTTTCTGCCACCCTCCCACCATAGCAGCGAATAAATCAAACTGGGACTGGTATACCCCATGAAGCGGTAGCAACTACACATATTAAGTTCAAAAAGTGAAGACAATTCTGCTCACGGAATGTTGAAAAATGTCGAAAACTTCAAAGATTTTCTTTTTTATTTGAAATTTTATGTAGAACATGGTATTTTTTTATAAAGTCTAAAAGAGGTCCGCGTGCAAGAGGAAAATAAAGACAAGCGATCCACAATGTTCACAGTCCGAAACGCTGAGAATGCTATGATTGTGTTCACTGTGTGTGCGTTTGCCGTTCTCACCGGGGTTTTCCTACATGATTTACTTATCAAAGGCAATAGTTTTGTTGACTCATTTTACACCGTAGCCTATAATATCTGAAAAATAATGGCAGCCGCAACAATGCTCACACTTTTTGAGGAAGGAATAGACATCATGTTTCAGCGTATCAGAGACTCTTTCAAGAGAGAAGAACAAATTATCGCGAAGGCAAAAGACGAGGTGTACAAAGAGGTCGCAGAATGGGATCGACGCAGAAAGCAAGCCGAGTCGCGTGGTGAGCAGTTCACGGAGCCTCCTCCGGCACCACCAGAAAAGCCATCGAAAAAATAGTGCCAAGTCCTTAGAGAGTCCCGAACTTCCCGATAGGGACTCTTTTTTTTAATTTCTAAGGTTTGTTTTGAAAAATAGACAGTTTGAAAACGCCCGTCGTATGGCTCATCGGTATTCTTGTGGCTTTGATAGCACTCATAGGTATCCCCTTAGTCGTTTTGACAATCATGATGGGCTGGCGAAGCATTAAAGACAACTCACAAGAAAAATCAATCAAGAACTTCAAGAAGAAATCGAAACGCTGAAGCAACAGCAGATCGTCCGACCATGAAAGACAGCAGCCCAAAGGAGATCTTTATGAAAACACTCGCTTTTATTTTCATTCTGACAACTCTTTTTGCAACTATTCCGTGTTCAGCACAAACCGGTATTGCTGCACAAGCCATTATTGATGCCAGAAAAGACGCTAAAAAAGATGTCAATATAATTCAGTGGACCGCGTTGGGCTGTTGTTTCACCATCCCCACTTACGCTGCTTTGATGATAACGAAATCAGAGGTCCCTATAAACAGATTTATGGGGAAATCTCCAGAATACATTTCTTTCTATACTCAAGAATATCAACGGAAAACAAAATCACTGCAACACATGTATGCTGTAATAGGTTGGGGGACAGGCCTCGTCGTGACAGCACTTTATTATTATACACAGGATGAACGCCCCCCATTTTTGTGGTAAGTGTTTTAGGCGCACTACCTACAACAAGCACCCGATAGGCATCATCATGAAAGGCACACGCCCTTTGACAACGACGAGATCCGCCGGGTATCAGTATGTTTCACCGGTACGTAACCAGGCAACGAGAAAACGAGACCGCCGCAGAAATCGTCAAAATCGGATTGGTATTGATAACCAAAAAGTCAACTACGATGAACCGTTCTGGCGGAAATATGTTAATCTCTGCCGTGCGAAAGCCGAGTGTTATGACGTTTCAATACGCGCCCTTGATCGGGCATTATATAAATATTCAGAGTGTGACGCTGTTTTCGTAATGACAATGATAGCAGACGAAACGCTGTTTCTCGAACTCAAACGCCGCGGGTACGACCTATCGAGTCTATGAGAAAATACCGGTTTGCTGTAATTTCACCAGTGTATTAATACTGGAACACCTCATTGAACAACATAGTGCAAACCGTGATCGTGAGGAACAGGTTCCTGTCCCTCTGATGCATGACCACTTAAGCGCGCCTTTTCTATACGCCTTCTGAATTGATACTTTCTAAAACCGCAAGACACGTCTCCCCATTAACCAGTCGATGATAATAGCCTGCGACGCGCTCAGTAAAATCCTGATTCTCATGCAAGCCACGTAACGGTGTCCCACCGGTGGGGGACCATAGTGTCGCATTTGAGAAAATAGATTCAATTCGGCCTTTCACGTCTATTTGACTCGCACCAAACGCGCCTCTCAGGATGTCCTGTATTGTTCGGTCAGGGTCTCGGATTTCATACGTTGTACCGGTATCGGTGATTCCGCTGTAGTCATCCAGAGACGAGATTGCGTGAGGTGTCAGAAATCGGAGCACTGTTGCGAAGGAATAGGCGAAGTCGCATTTGAAGAGTTCGGTGCTGGCATCGTAGTTCGGGGAACGAACAATATCTGCGGCGCGTTCGCGGAGTTTTACGGTTTCAATGATGTTAATTCGAGCGTTGTCGTCTTTGACTTTACGAATGCGATTGACGAATTCCAGCGAGTATGCTCGCGCGCTTTTACCGGCTATCGGGATGTCTGCTTCTACGATCTCGGCATATCCGTTCATCAGGCGTTCAAGGTGCGGGGCAAACGTTGGGTGTAAGGCTGCCTCGTTGACATATTCGATGCCAGAGAGTGTGCCTTTGTGTGTAATCCCCGGCACATGCACAGAATTTACCAAAAGGAGTTTCCAATCGTGATACGGTTCGATGCTCTCCTGACTGACAATAACGCCGTAATCATCAAGTTCACCGAAGGGTACACGGAGTCGATTCTCTAAATCTTCCAGAATAAGCGGTGTCGCCGGTGACTGCTCCGCATAAGTTATTAATTCATCTTGACCTTCGATTTGTGCCCGGGCAGCTGCCTGAATCTCGTCAGGCACAGCGTAGACCTGTGGCACGAGCCGATCACCCATTTCGTTCAGGAAACCGACATTTGTCTCCAGCCACGTCGCGTAATCACTATTGCGTTTCGGGTATTCGTTGCAGAGAATATCGCGGAGAATATCGCCGTTATTCCGAAGGTTATCGGTATTGATAACGCTGAGCGTTGCATCCACACCGTGATGACAAAAATAACGGTAGAGGATCTCATCCAGTACATCCATTGCGAGTTCGCCTTTGGCGATCCCAGCTTCAGTTACGCCAACGAGGATAAGATCAAGTGGGTTTTCTGTTTGGACATAGAACTGCTCACGACCGGTTTCTGTCGCGAGTGTCGTCGCGCCAATGACGCTGGAAACCTGTTGGATGTCGTGGATACCACTTAAGTCAAATGTAACGACGTGGTATGTCCCGTTCTGTCGGTTGAAAGCATCGGCTTTCTCAGCACCGCGCGGCTGTCCGACGAAGATACCGCCGTTGTAAAGATTGCGTTCGTTGAGGATATGGACGAATTCATGGGTTAAGGCGCGTTGTAAGCCACCTGCCCCGATAGCCAAAATCTTAATTGGAAGCATGTATGTTTTCTCCTTTTGCCAAAATATCAGCATAGAGACTTAAATAAGCGTCGGCGATATTTTTCCAATCATAAGGTTTGACGCGTTCAACACTCGCTTTGCCCATTTCAATGCGACCTTCGCCAGCGTTAATCAGTTTGGAGAGCGCACGCGCGAGTCCATCAACATCGCCCGGATCGAACAGTGCACCGTTAACGCCGTCCGCCACGAGTTCATCAATACCTTGAACACGGCTGGCAACAATCGGAAGTCCTGTCCCCATCGCTTCCAAAACGACGAGCGGCATCCCTTCTGCGAGTGATGGTAAGATTAAGAGGTCGGCATCGCGATACTTTTGTGGCAATTTCGGATACGGTACTGAACCTACAAAGTGGATATGTGACGCGACACCGAGATTTTCTGCTAATTTCAGGAGTTCTCCGTGATACGGGCCATCGCCGACGATTTCGATTTCAAAGTTGTGTACTGCTTTTTCAATAATCTGCGGCAGCGCGCGGATCAGAAACTGAAAACCTTTGCGCGGAATCAGCCTTCCAATTGTAAGAACTCGGACCTTTTCTCGCCGGGCATCCCGTTGCACGGGCGCGAAAGTTTCTAAATCCACAGCATCGGGAATCACTTCTATTTTCACATCGGCATCCGTTTCTCGTGCGAGTTCTCGTAACCCGTCGCTACAGGAAACAACAGTTGCCGCGTTATTCCAAATCGCTCGGATCATCGGTTTCAGGAATAGGTATAACCACTTATAATAAGGTGGATCCGGATTGCGGCTCGGTACGTCACGCCCCCCTAAAAATACGACATACGGCACGTTTCGGAGTTTTCGTAGAAGATACGCACCGCCCCCGGCAGGGATCCCAAAGAAGACTTGAACGATATCGGGTTGAAACTGCTTCGCGAACCGTAATCCGTAGACGCTCGAACTTATGGCATAAGTCAGCATCTCGTGTACGGCACATACATCCGGGCTTTTGCGCAGTGCCGACACGCGGTGTACATGAATACCTTCTACTTCCTCGTGTTTCGGGCAATCTCGAAACTGCGAGGTAATCAGATGCACATCGTGCCCCGCCGCCGCGAAGTGTTTGCCTAAGAAATGGCTGACCCAACCGCCGCCGCCACCAATCGGTGGGAATTCGTGATTGAACATCAATATTTTTAAATTTCCTTGCGGTTCGATATTTTTAAATTTCCTTGCGGTTCGGTCAAGCGGGTTAGTCATTTGGAGTGCCTCTCCGTAGATCCGCCTGCGCCGTTGTTGCAGGCTACAGCTTCGTTAAATTTTTAAGAAAATAAAAAACGTTGCTTGGAACGGAGCAGAAAACCGAAAAAACAGAGATATTGCTAACACTTCAAACGTAGGAGTTGGGTAACCCATCCCCTACAGACGCTTATTTTTTTGTGCAAACTCCGTCGCAAATTCGATGATTACAGCTGCGATATTGATACCGGTAACTGTTTCCAGTTCTTCAAATCCGGGTGATGGATTAACTTCTAAGACGACAGGTCCCTCGTTTGTTTGAAGTAGATCAACACCGGCTATTTCCAGTTCCAACGCCGCTGCTGCTTTAATAGCGGTATTAATATACTCTTCTGGTAGCGCGACCACTTCGCCAACGCCACCTTTGTGGATATTTGCTCGGAACTCGCCGGGAGGCGCGCTTCTTTTCATCACTGCGATTGCTTCACCGCCTACGACGAGAATACGGATGTCCACGCCGCCTGCCTCTGCAATAAAAGGTTGGATGATATAATCGTGATGGAAATCACAGAGGGCATCCACCGCCGATGTGAGTGATGTCGGTGTATCTAATAACATAACACCTCTGCCGTGTGTGCCGTAAAACGGTTTTAAAATAAACGGGTAATCACCCATTCTGGCTACGGCGTTTTCTAAAAATTCTGAGGAACCGACGGTGAGGCTCGGCGGGATAGGCAAACCGTGCTGTGAGAGGATACGTAGGGAGTGGAATTTATGTCGTGATGCTGCGATGGGTCTTGCGCGATTGATAACAGGGGTGCCGATCCATTCAAAGTGTGCCACGACTTCCTCGCCGTATTGTGCCGTTGTGCGGCTGAGCCGTGGTATGATGACATCAAAATTCTCTGCTGATCCGCCATAATACGTGAGGCGGTTACCCGTACCACCGACATGGAGATAGAAACCGAAGGGGTC
>JAJEGI010000005.1 GCA_022819945.1 Candidatus Poribacteria bacterium | reverse complement strand
AACTTCCAAGTCAATGTTGTTTCTGCCTTGATTGCGTATCAGCTTTTGGAGACCAAGCCCTCGGTGAATCTCTCTGAACTTCAGGGAAGCAGCGACTTACCCGTGATTTTCTAACAGATAAACTTTTTTCAAACTCACGTTATTGTACGTGTTTAATATATCCCCAACGTGTTGCGAGTTTTCCGCTGGGTTCAACACTGAGGATTTGGGCTAAGCCAACATCCATTGCTTCCTGAATTTCATCTTCGGTGCGTGCGACGTTGGAGATGCGTATTTCATCAATGATACCTTTCAATCCGTTTGCGTTATCGAGATTTGGAACACCGATAGTAATTGGATCGCTGCTCTGAAACGACTGCGCGTTGGGCGCCTCGTTCTCTAATTCAGCATCAACGTAAACGCGTCCCATCTTGCCATCATAAGTAAAGGCGAGATGATGCCACTTGTTATCTGTGATCTCAGTTGTGCCATCTATACTGAACGCGCAGCCGCCATTTGCCCCGATTTGTGCATGCAGAACGCTCGTATTTACATTCACCCAGATACCATAGTTTCGATTGGTACACCCTGCCTGCTGTTTGCAGACCAGACCTTGCCATTTACCTGTACCTTCTTCCACTTTAACCCATGCTTCAATGCTAAGCGTCTCTAATTCCAGTTTTTTAGTAGAATCAACGACGACGTAGCCTCCAGCATCACCCGGTAGCTCTAATCCTGTCCCGAATTTCGCTTTTACCCACTTCGGACTCCCCGCAAATTTGCCGTCGTGTCCGTTCCCAGAGACATCTTCCACGGTCTTTCCCGCTCCCTCTTCAAAGAGCCAGACAGCGACTGTATGTTTATCAACTGCTGCATCAGCAATTCCACCACCGATTAGGAGCAAAACTGTGAGTACAATCGAGAATTGGGTGACATAAAAGAAAAACTTTGTATTCGTGATGTACATAGTAATTTCCCCCTTTTATTCACGTATTCTATCAGAAAAAGAATTTTTAAGTCAAGGGGTTTGAGGTTAGGAAAAAATGTTGACATGAGATTCCACATCGCATATAATTTCGCAAGTCCTGTTAGACGCGTTGGACGCGCGAATCGTGATTTGGAACATATAAGGAGGCTTACATGCCAGAACGAATTAAGATGGGATTGGTTGGATGCGGCGGTATGTCGGGTGCACACATGGGCGGTTATCGCCAACTCTGGTCGAACGGACTCAGGGATTTTGAAATTGTGGCGGCGTGCGACATCGCTGAGGAACGTGCTGAAGAACGCGCGAATCAGGCACACGAATTTCAAGGCGGTACGAAACCAGCAGTCTATACAGAACTCGATGAAATGCTGGCAAAACATCCCGATTTGGAATGTGTTGACATTTGTGCGCTCCACAGTGCACACCACACGCTCGCCGTGCCTGCGCTTGAGGCGGGGAAACACGTTATTATTGAAAAGCCGTTCGGTATCACGATGCGGGCATGCCGAGTGATGATGGAAGCGGCGGATCGGAACGATAAGATTATCTCCGTGGCTGAAAACTACCGTCTGGCGCGCATCCAACGCACGCGGAGTTGGGCAATCGCACAAGGACGTATCGGTGAGCCGCGTATGTTCTTCTGGATCGAAGTCGGCGAAGGCTTGGGTAAATGGGGTTGGCGCAATTTCAAGATGGATGCCGGTGGCGGTTGGGCATTAGACGGCGGTGTGCATTTCACGGATCTGATGCGCTATATTCTCGGACTGGAAGCCGAGGAAGTCTACGCGATCAACAAGGCTTATGAACCCTATCGCTATGACAATCCGGGTGAGCGTGAAGGCGGTTATGCCGTTGATGTTGAAGATGCAATGATTGCGACTATCAAGTTTGAACAAGGCGTTACGGCGCAGTGGACGTGGGTGGGTTCGGCACCGGGACACGGATTCGGGCAACATACCGTCTACGGCAGTGAGGGCGCGCTTGACTGGGGTAGAGGTTTGGTGCCGCGTGGCGGCGAACCAATTTCCAACGAAGACTTGATGAAAGAATTCACGGATAGCCTCAGCGATTCGGAACGAGAATACTACTTCCCAAGTGGTATTGAAGATACCGTCGCGATTGAGCTGAAATACTTCGCCGATGCGATTCGGAGCGGTGGCAAGCCTGAAGTGGACGCTGTTGAAGGGATGCGGTCTGAAGCGATCTGTATGGCAGTCTATGAATCTGGGTGGTTCGGTCGCCCTGTGACGATTGCCGAGATTGAAAACTGCGAACTTGAAGGCTACCAGAAAGAGATTAACGATAAACTGGGTATTGGTGTGTAGAGACAACTGCTGCGATTGGATACTTACTTGGGGAGGGATGGAAGATTGGAAGGTTGGAAGACTGGAAAATCTTCTGTCCTTTTAATTGGCTGAAACTATGGAGCGATTAAACGGGAAAGTTGCGATTGTCACGGGTGCCGGTAAAAAAGGTGAAGTTGACGGCACCGGCTATGCGACATCGATGCTTTTTGCGAGAGAAGGTGCGAAAGTGCTGTTGGCGGACATTTCTCTTGAGAACGCTAACGCCACGCTTGCTGAAATTGAGGCAGAAGGTGGTGAAGCCTCGGTATTCATTGGGGATCTATCTACAGAGGCAGCTTGCGCTGGAATGGTAGCAGCTGCTGTTGAACGTTTCGGTAAAGTGAATGTCCTTTTTAACAACGTTGGACTTGGCGGTTCCGGGATGGTCACGGAGGTAGACGAGGCGAAGTGGGACAGAGTGATGGATGTCAACCTCAAGAGTATGATTATGGCGTGTAAGCATGCTGTGCCTCAGATGGCAGAGGCGGGAGGCGGTTCGATTATCAACGTCTCGTCAATTGACGCGTTGCGTGCGGGTTGGGTTCGGAATGTGCCATACGCAGCAGCAAAAGGAGGGATGATTTCGACGACGAAGGTGATGGCAGTTCATCACGGACGTGACAATATCCGCGTGAATTGTATCGCCCCTGGGCATCTTTATGCCTCGTTCCCTGCACCGTATTTGAGTGAGGCAGAACGGGAACGACGGCGCCTCATAGGCCCACTTGGTACAGAGGGAACCGCATGGGACGTGGCGTGGGCGACTGTTTTTCTTGCCAGCGACGAGTCGAAATGGATTTCGGGTGTTGTGATTCCGATTGATGCAGGTCTACTCGCCGCAACGCCACTGGCTGTCGTGCATCAACTGAATGAATAAGGAACAGGCATCTATATATTTCAGGACTCACGCATTTTTCCATGATAATGGGCATATTACGCTCTGCAGGCGGGATTTCAAACCCCGCCTGCAGAGGGGGCTGCGTAAGCCCTATACTTATTGCGAGTTCCACAAGTAGTTTATGTTGAATTTTACTGGATCCTCAGCCGCGACGAGCCCTTCCATCCGTACCTTTAGGTCTAAAAGCTCAGCGGACTGCGTTGGATAGAAAAACTGAACGCCGACTTCGTTATTGGGGCCAATGAACTGTGCAAAGCCGGTTATATCCGCATCTGTTATCTGTTTACCATTTATGGTAACAGTTACGCCGCTCTCGCTAAGTGTTGGTGGATTTTGGGACGCTGTTCCTTCTGGGTAGTATACCCAGATAATCCATCCGTGTCCATCATCAGAATTATCCGGTGGACTGCCGTTATTGCCGTTGTTATCGCCATTCGTCCCACCTGGATTATCACCATTATTGTTGCCGCCTCCGTCATTGCCGTCGCCGTTATTGTTGCCCCCACCGTTATTGCCATTGCCGTCGCCGTTATTGTTGCCCCCACCGTTATTACCATTGCTATCGCCATTGCCACCGCCGTTATTGTTGCCCCCACCGTTATCGCCATTGTTGTTGCCGTTATTATTGCCCCCACCGTTATTGCCGTTATTGCCATTGCTACCGCCGTTATTGCCGTTATTATTGCCCCCACCGTTATTGCCGTTATTGCCGTTGTTATTGCCATTCCCACCGTTATTGCCTGCCCTCACTGCGCGTAAAATAGGTTTTCCTTCATGATAGAACACATACACACGTTTCTCCGGATAGATGTGGATAGCAGGTTCATTGATGGCATTCGCGCCGTTCCCTGTTTCTGGGGTAAGTTTTAGGCAAGTTGAGTCGAGTTCATCTTGAAAGCAGACAACATTTCCATCCGTTGAGACGAGATAGCGATCTACCTCATGAACAGTTAGCACTGAACCCGTATAAGGCATATCGGAACAACCGGTGATGCTGAAAAGGATCATTAGGATTCCGACGATGAATTTTAGCGCGAAAGGTTCAATTTTTCTCATGATGTTACTCCTGCTTAGAGACTACTGTAGTGGGTGTAACTGGAGGATATTCGTGTCATCGTTAGATTCCACGCTCTCTGCACTGATGTGGAATGTTGCAGTATTGCCTGGGACTAATTTATTCACTTGAATTGTTATCTCTGGTGCCTCAGTTTCGACAGAAAATTGAACACCGCGACTGCCATCATTTTTGTTAGTTTGCGTAAAGTTGGTTATCTTCAGGTCTTTTCGCTTATTCGTCCCCATCCTCGTTCCTTCAACGACCCTAATGTCGAGTCCGCTGGTTTCGGGTGTTTGTCCACGATTTGCTTCGCGGAATGTGTCTGGGTAGTATATCTGGATAATCCAGCCTTCTGGAACATAGCCGCCATTACCATTGTTGAGATTATCAATATTTGAGGGGAGTTGCGCTCTGCCAGCCGCTACTAATTCCTGTACAATTTGGGTGGTGTCCATGAGCCGCTTCGCTTCCAAAATAGGATCCCCTTGATAATCAAACACATAGGTGATATTTGTTGGATGAACGTGGACGGTAGGTGTATAGTCTATATTTGTCGCGTCAATTTCCGTTGTATCCAATAACAGTTTTACGCAGACTGTATCAAATCCATCTTGAAGACAGACTGTATCTTCATCTCTTGCGTTAAGAAAGCGGTCTACATCGTCAACGGTTAGTGTTGGGCCGGTATAAGGTACATCGGAGCAGCCTGTTATACTGATAAGCATAATGAGAAGGCTGCTGATTAGAAAGGATATATTGCTGATCTTTATTTTTATTTTTTTCATAATGTTCTCCTCTGTGGAAAATATTGAGGCAGATGACAGATGATATATCTCTGCATAGGGTCAAACGTTACAAATAAACGATAGGTACCGATGTTAAGTTTCACATTTATAGTCAGATTTGGTTTGAATTTTAGGATAGGTTACCGTCAAGGCAGATGTACTTAATAGAACTTACGCAAATTAGGGAAATATTGAGTACTTAGAGCCAAAAAGGGGAATCTCGGTATTTTATAGTAAAGTTTAGAATTAATTGGGCACTCGTAAACAGTCTGAATGCCGATTAAGGGCATTCAGACTGGAAACCCAAACTAAAAGTTTTGCGGCGTACTTGAAGAAACACTTTCTTCGCATTGGACTTTAGCGTTTGCAAAAACCCCAGATGCGACGTGCATCATGCTACGAATATGTCTATTTATCTTAGGGTTTCACTATAAAATTTCGCCAGGTGATGTTTCCGTGGCTGTCAATGCGCCGGATTTGGAGTTTCTGGTGGGGTGTTGTATTTTGATGGTTTCCGAGTTTTCGCCGTTTACTTTTCTGTCGTGTTGGAAAATGTAGCCTGTATACTTTTTCCATCTGCATAAAGGCATTGAATCATAGATTGGGTTATACTTCGTAGGTTTTGCCGATTCTCCAAAGTGTTTCAACCTCTTAGAACTGTGCAGGGAAGTTACCGCGGGCGGCATCCATAACTTCGCCTGTAATTTCATCATATCCGTTGTCTTTGGCGAAACTTTCAATCCCCATCTTTGCCATAGGACGCACAAAAGCGGGGATTCGCTCTAAGCGTTCGAGTGCTTCCGCTGTCCAGGTGGGACCGGTTGGTTCGGCAGGCGTTGCGTCTTCCTGAAATGCCTCCGAGATAACACCCGTAAAAGGACATTTGCCGCCTTCAGCAGTCTCAGCTGAACTGCTTGCTTCTGACGAAAACATGTTAGGCATTGATTCGCCTTTTGCCGTCTCTAATTGTGAGCGGACCAGCTGCAAGGGTTGCGCTGCTTCGTTAGTGCCACCGAGTTTGAGATCCAAGGATTTCAGCATCTGGGTCTCCGATGGATTAAGGTACATGGCGATCTCTGTAAAACAGTCAGGGCATTCAAAAAGTGCTGTCACGGAGCCTTGTTCGGGACGGGTCACGTCTTTAAACTTCATCGCCGTATCGCAGTCTGTACACAGGAACTTCATTTTTTTCTCCTTTAATTTTCAATAATTTTCAAAAAACGCTTGAATCTTTTCAGCGACTTGCATGAGTACCTTGCTCGCGGGAGTGTCCAGGCGTTCACCAAGATAGAGGGTTCCGTTGTCATTAGTGCGCGCGAGCTGCGGATCAAAGGGGATGCTGCCGAGGAGGGGCTGCTGGAATGCCTCATCAGGCGTTTCGTCTGCGGAAAAGAGCGGTTCTTCTTCGCCGCAGTGTTGACATACATAGAAAGCCATATTTTCGACAACGCCGATGATCGGAACATCAAGAATGTCCCTCGCCATGGTTACCGATTTTTTGACGATTAATTGCGAGACTTCGGAGGGGATTGTCACAACGACGACACCGCCAAGATTAGGAATAAGTTCCGCCACATTTGGAAGTCGATCGGTTCCCGGTGGGAGATCCAGCAGCAGGTAATCCAACTCGCCCCATTCGGTATCGGCGATAAACTCTCGGAGTGCCCCTACCTCCATCGTGGCACGCCATGTGAATGCGTCTTTTTGTGAATGCGCATTCCAGAGTACCGGTGCATCATCCTCTGCTAAGAGCAGATCCATTGAGATAAGCTGAGTGCCGAGTGCTGTGACGGCAGGCTTGACACCTGTGGGAGTATATTCCAATGTTGCGTCGCGAACACCCATCATCTTCGCCAGTGTCGGTCCATTAATATCAGCGTCAACAACTCCGACAGTGTTGCCTTTTAGTGTAAGGGCGGTGGCAAGATTCGCAGTGAGAGAACTTTTTCCAACCCCGCCTTTTCCGCTCATAACGGCTACTGTGTGTTTGATAGAGGCGAGCCGTTGTTGAATCCGGTTTACCTGTGCTGTGACCTGCCCTATGATATTGGAACCAGCATCGCTCGGCAACTCGTTGTAGGTTTTCATTACTCTCCACCAATAGCATAGAGTGCTTGATAACTGCGGAGATAGAGCGTACCGTTTGCGATAGCAGGAGACGCAGCGATAACTTCACCCATGGAATTGCTGGCGACGATTTCAAATTCACGCCCTGTTTTTACAACATTGACAATGCCGTCACGAGATGTTAGATAGATGTGTCCATTCGCGTAGACAGGTGAGGCACGATGCCGGTGCCGATGCGTTCGCTCTCGATAGAACTGCTCTCCAGTTTTGGCATCCAGACATATCAGATCACCGTTTTCTCGACACAGATAAACTAAACCGTCATGAATAAGTGGCGAAGGGACATCGGGAGTGCCTTGCTGGCGTTTCCAAACCTGCCATTCGCTGTCCGTTATATCACCCTTCGTAGCAGCGGGATTGATCCCTAAAACGGGTCCGTTTTTCGCAGAGGGGACGACGATAAGTCCTTCTGTAGCAACTGGAGAAGCAACGAAACGGAGGGAATGGTTATAACTGAATACTGGATTGAAACCGCCACATCGCCAGATTTCGCTGCCATCTTCAAGGCTGTGTGCGGTAACATAATCCGCGCCGTGTACAACAAGGTATTCACGTTCTGCATCACGGTAGAGAATTGGAGAAGTATACGCCTGTTCGCATTCAGCGGTTGCATCACTGTCCCTATTATGCTTCCATATCTCCTCACCGGTCATTTTGTCAAGCGCAAGAACGACCCATGCGTTGCTGTGGATGAGTTGGAAATAGAGTCGATCTTTGTCAAGGAGCGGGGTGGTTGACATGATAAAATAGAGATTGAATTCGCCGTAACGGTCCGCGAGATTGGTGTACCAAACCTGATTCCCATCAAAATCGTAGCAGGCGAGGTCCCCGGTTCCCAGGAACGCCCAGACATGTTCGCCGTCGGTTACCGGAGAAGGTGCGGCAGAATTGGCTTCACCTCCGCGGACGCTTCGGTTGCCATGTCCTAAAGTCTGCTTCCAGAGTTCTTCACCATCGGTGCCGATACACATCAAAACAAGTGCATCGCCTTCAGCCGAAGTGAGGAAGATCTTGTCTTCCCAGATGATAGGCGTAGATGCGGCTTCGCCGGGGAGCGGTAAACGCCACTTGATATTTTCGGTTTGACTCCATTGGATAGGTATATCGGTTTCTTGGCTGATCCCGTCGTTGTGCATCCCGCGCCACTGTTGCCAATTGTCGGCGAAACTGTTAGCTGTTAGGATAAATACCACAAGTAAGAATATCAACGCATTTCTCAAAGCATGCTTTTGCATAATGAACCTCCACTTCTCAGTGAACCTTGCTACAATTCTGTGCCTGCAGCAAATTTCAACGTTTCTCGTCTGTCCATAAGCCGCGATCAGGCCCCTTCCACTGGTAAGGCACTATTTTTGATAAGTCGCCAACGCTATACTCCAGAAATTCACACCCTGCCTCTATCACATACCCTTCGTTTGTGAAAACAGGGAACTCTAATTTAGCGAGCGAATCAAAAGGCTCAATTTCCAGCCATACATCCAGCTTACCTTCCACTGTCTTGTAAAAAAAATCGGCAGAATGGCTTTCATGTTTCAGGATCATGACAGTGCCGGACTGTTGAACTTCTCCGTTAGATGCGCACACCTTCACGCCAACGAGAAGATTACTCGCCGGTGGAGGATCTGAATGCACCTTAAACCATAAACCTTTGTGTGAACCCTCCGCAACGCCCTCATTTGGACCGAGTATTTGAAATGTGACCGTTGGGATTTCACTCATAATTTATCTTCCATTTTTTGCAAGTCGCCAGTTACCCGTTTACTCCTGATCTGGCTGTTGATAATACTGTCCAAGTACCTCATTGGCGAGACTTCTGCCGTCCTCAATGACGCGTGCTGCGAAATCGAGTGTAACCTCTTCAATGTTGTTTTCTTGTGCGCGCTGTTCAATCCGGGTTTGCGTGATATTTCGCATAAATCCAGCAGGTACTAAGTTCAAACGCTCGATCGCTTCCTCTGTCCATTGTACTGGACTTTCAAAACCTGGAACGACTTCAGCACTTTGGGAGTCGGAAGTCTGTGCTTGCAAGGTTCTGAGTTCAGGTGCATCCTCACGGACTGCAGCCGCTTCCCCCATGCTGTCATTAATAATCTCGGTTGCGAATGCGTTTGTGATGGTACCAATCTTTTGGGAGCGTGCGGATTTTTCGATGCGTGCTTTGACATTGCGCCGCATATAGCCGCGTGGCACCGTGCGGAGTGCCTTCTTCGCCTGTTCCGACCACTGGAGTCGCACACCGTCAAACGTCTCTTCTTCGGCAGCACCACCTTCGTCTACAGCGATGTTTTCCAGAGAACCTTTGTCTACCATCTGAAAACGCTCTGGTGGTGAACTACAGACAGGACATTGGACAGGTTGCTGGTTGTGCGCCGCGTAGCCACATTCACCACAGATATAGGTCTGGACTGCATCTGATTCCAAAACTTTCTGTTCGGCGATCTCTTTTGCGACACGGGTGAGTTTTTCAGAGGCACGTTGCGGCATAATGGCTTCCATCGCCATGTCGATGACACTCTCGGTAATAACAGAATGACCGCGTTCAATGGCAAACCGATGCACGGCTGTTTTTGCGATGCCGCGTACCAACGGAGGGGCTTTTTCCATTCTATCCAACGCCTCCTGCGTCCAGACGAGGATCTCTTCTGCTTTGACATCTATCTGTGGGAAATAACGTTGACTGGATAAGAGGACATTGCAAGGCGCGAGACGTAAAAGATTCTCAGCAGTGCTTCCGATGTCCATATCCTGTTCACTGTGGACACCAATTCTGCCTAAGACGAGGAGCCAGGGGTCTGTTTTTCGGGCGTATTGTAGAATTTTTTCGTAGGCTTTGCCATCAAGTAGGGTAATTTTTAAGGCGTAGTCGTGTTCCTCTTTTGCAATAGACCGTGCCACCTCTAAGTGTGACTGATAAATTTTTGCGAGTCCGGTATCAATCACCTCTTCGTGGAGTTGCTCTTGTTCTTTAAATCTGAAAGTTCTTGCGGCGCGTTCTGTGAGTACATTCACGACGGAATTGAAGACGATGTAGTGGAGATATGGGTCATAGACACCAACAGCTTCGACCTGTTTATTGAGCTTTTGTCCGAGTTGTATTGCGGTTTTCAAACCTGAGAAAGATTCAGGGCTGCCATCAATGCCGACGAGGATATTCCCGTTATGTTCTTGAATGGGTTCAAGGTCCCGGACAACGAGTGTATCGGTATTAATACGGCGGACGACGCGTTCAGTGACACCACCGATGAGGCTATCTTTGACTGCCCCCATACCGAGCGCGCCCATAATGACGAGATCGTAATCGCTTTCCTGAATGTCTTCAACGAGCTTTATATAGTGTTTGCCTTCCGGCATTTTGGGTTCAAACGGGATGTCAAATTCGGTGCACTTCTGTTTCATCACCTCAAGATAGGAATCGGAGATCAGTTGCAGTCCCATCGTAATGAGTGTATCGTGGATTCGGCGTTGCTTTTCAAGCTCCACCTCGTCCTGATACTCCTCAGGGAGCGTGTATTCCATCTGCTTGAAGCGGACATCGTGCATTTTTGCGGCGTAAACGTGCGAACCCACCAATTGGGATCCGAATTTTTTTGCGAATTCAACCGCTAAAGCGATACTCGCATCCGAGTAGTCCGAATTATCAACGGGCACGTAAATCTTTTTAATCATTTTTTTAATTTTCCTTGCGGAGAAACAACATGCGTTTCGACTTTTAGGTGCGTTGCTTATATCTGAAAAAACACCCAAGCAAAAACACCCCTCCATTACATTACGGGCTACGGTTTCTGTAACGCGCCCCTAAAAAGCCGCCGAGTATATGTGCGATGAGGGTCGCTGGCCATAAGTAAACCATCGCGGTTTGCCAGTCCCAGTCGAGGATAAAATGTCGAACGACGATGTTAATCGTGATTGGAATGTAGAGACATCTACTCCAGGGTCGGCTAAACCTTTTAAACCGTACACGGAAGAACCCGAATGTGAAATGAATCACAAAAGCCGCGAGAGAGATTAGGAGATTCACGTCTTTTATTTTCCGAGGAGCGTTTTGATGTCTCGCCGTAAACGCAGCATTGCGGGTCCGCTTCGACTATCGTAGAAGTCGTGGATATCCCCATCCGCTCTGACGAGAACAAACCGCGGACTATGAAGTATTTCGCTTCCGTTGTGGCCCGCGGCTAAACTGAACCCTTGCTCTGCTAACTGGTATATTTCCGCTTTGTCCCCCGTGAGAAAATGCCAACGTCTGTCGTCTGCGCCGTAAGTCGTTGCGTAGCGGGAGAGGACCCTTGGCGTGTCGCGCTCTGGATCTACAGAGAACGAGACGAAATAGACAGGGTCCGCGACAAATTCGGATTGCAGGCGTACCATCTCTTGTGTCATCGCTGGACAAATCGTTGGGCAATTAGTGAAGATGAAGTCGGCGACCCAAATTTTCCCCGCCATGTCGGACAACGCTAACGGTTCTCCTTGTTGGTTGGTGAGGCTAAAGTCAGGCACGCTAACAGGAACAGTCTCAGTTAATGCCTCTGGTTTCGTGTCAAATACCGACCACAAGTTAATGCCGGCGATAGCGATAATGATAACACCTAACGCTACCCAGACCAGTGTGCTTTTGTCCAATTTTCGCCCCGTTTTAGTGGCATTCGTAACTTCTGCTTCCATATTTCAAATCCAGCAGTCGTTAGTGAGACGACGTATCCACAACTTCTGCCGCCGGTTTCTCTATGCCATCAAGTCGCGCATCTAACGTGAGATCAGGCATCAGCATAATGACGAGAAAAACACAGATAATAAAAGGCGTTAGCACGATAATCGTCAACGTTTTCCGTTCAAATTTCAAATGCATGAAATAGATAGCGACAAGGGCGGCTTTGGAACATGCCAACCCGATGAGCAGTATGGCTTTTAGCACAACAGCGTAATCAGGAATTGCGACAGCGACCTCAATAATAGTTAGTGCAAGAAGCCACCAGAAAATATTCATGTATTTCGGATGCTCTTTGTGTCCGTTTTCTGCCATTTTCATATCCCCCTACAGTAGATAGATAAAGGTGAAGACCATAATCCAGATAAGGTCAACGAAGTGCCAATAGAGTCCGACGATTTCTACTTCATGGTTAAACTCAGCGGTATACCTACCCCGCAAGCCATGTATCAAAATGACGATAAGATAAATGACTCCACCGGTCACATGCATCCCGTGGAAACCTGTGATGGCGTAGAAAGTGGGACCAAAAAGTGTTGAACCGCTAATCGCTGCGCCCGACAACCCATGATCAGGGATACCGGTGAGTGTCAATCCGTGGGTAATCAGATGATACCATTCATACGCCTGAAGGCCGAGGAAGATGACACCACCTAAGATCGTTAACCCTAAGAACGTGCACATGCGCGAAACATTGCCGTTCTGAATAGATTCGAGTGCTTTCACCATAGTGACACTACTGCATATCAGTAGGAAAGTCATAAAAGCGGTTAGGTTAATACCGAGGATCTCACTCGGTGGGACCCAACCGACTATGCCTGCACCCGCCCGGAGTGCCGCGTAAGCTGCGAGCAGCGCGCCAAACGACATGGTATCGCCGACGAGGAAAATCCACATGCCGAGTTTGCCGAGGCTATCCGGTGTAAGCGAAGGCTCATATACGTCTTCAGTGTGATCTAAAGTGGTAGCGTGTTCCACTATATTTAAACTCCTTTATGCGTTATCGGTTGTCGGTTATCAGTTGTCGGTTAAGAATTTTTGATACATAGAAAACGTCTCTTTAACCGATAACTAAAGATTGACAACTCCTTTGATTAGATAGTCTCTTAATCCGTCGGTTCCGTGTTTGCACGCCGGTAATGTAAGAAAATCGTGCCGCTGATGACCCCGAAAACCGTAAAAGGCATCGCAATCAGAAAAAGGATACTCCAATTAAAACCTTTACCGATCGGGTCATCAAGTGTTTTACATCCAGGGCATGCTTCAAGATATGTCGGTACGATGAGCATGACGACTATCAAGAGGGAGACCCAGAAAAAAAATCTATGCATTCTAACAGTTCCTTTCGCGATTCTACGAGAGATATACCAAAACGTAGAGAATCGGCCAGAGTGCGACGACAAAAATCCAATAGATCGTGCAGGTATCAACGCCGACGTAACGGGTTGCAGAAAAACGCCCTGCCATCGCCATCCCGAAAACAATAAACAACCAGATAACAGCACTCAGCACGTGAACGGCATGGCACCCAATTAGCACATAAAAGATGCCGCCATATACGCCAGATTGAAGTGTGAGTCCGTTGCGAATGAGTTGTACCCACTCGCTGCCTTGTACACCGAGAAAAAGTAGCCCAAGTGCCCCGGTGATTAGTAGCCAATTACGGAGCTGCTTGACTCTGTCTTTCTGGATCGCGCGCCACGCTTGAACCATTGTGTAACCACTGAGCAGCAGCAGGGCGGTATTAATGCCGGTTACGACACGTGGTAACTCAATCCCGATATGTGATGGCGGGGGCCATGTGACATTCCCGACTCGAAATACGAGAAATGTGCCGATAAGCCCCGAGAACAACATCGTCTCTGCACCGAGTAGTACTAATATGCCCAATCGTGCGTTGCTTAACGGCTGACGTCCCTGGACTTCAGAGTTATTATGTGCCATCATTCACGCACCCTATTTTTTAGAATCCGAAGCACAATTTCAACGACTGCCGCGATAACCAACAGCACCAAGCAGATACCTAAAATCACGGTACCGATACCGCTTGCGACTGTTCCAATAATAAGCAGCCCGATCAATAGCAGAGATAAGATGAAAGCAAGGCGGCGGTTTTGAATAATTTCACCTACTGCTGCGAAAATCAATAGCAGCCCGATGATGCCCAGAACCGGAACGATAAGACGACTAACAACACTTTCAACAGATTGAGGCAATTTGCTGCCTGTAACAATTGCTGCCGTTACAATAGCAAATAACCCTGCAAACAACAGGCACAGGACGAGTCCGAGGCGGCGATTTCGCTCACGATGTTCTGGTGCGTTCATGGTTTGTAGGTTCCTCATTAGATTTTATCCAACGCCATTGTTATAAATACCACTGGTAGATAGAGCAACGATGCATATAAGAGGTAACGTGCGGCTTTTATGGAGCGTGTCCGTGCTAAATAGATACCGAACGCCAAAAATGCCACGCCTGCTACGAGTGCTGTAAAGAAATAGATACTCCCAGCGATGTTGTACAACGCAGGCAACAAACCTATTCCGAGGAGTGCGACGCAATTAATCACAATTTGACGGCATGTGCTCGCGCCATCTGGATGAATGACTGGTAGCAATCGGAATCCAGCTTTTGCGTAGTCTTCACGATAGATGATGGCTATCGCGAGAGAGTGTGGGAGCTGCCATAAAAAGAGTATTGCAAATAGGACCCACGCTTCACCTGTTAGCGAACCTCGTGCTGCGACCCATCCAACAACAGGCGGCAGCGCGCCTGGCACCGCACCAATAAGCGTACACAGTGAGGTCTTCCGTTTCAGCGGTGTATAGAGAAACAGATAACTCACCACTATCAGCGAAATGACGAACCCGCTCAGCATATTGACGACGAATGTTAGATAAAGCATTCCACCACTCGTGAGGGCAGCACCAACAAACAATGCCTCCAAGGGGTTCATCCTACCATCAGGAAGCGGTCGCTCCTGCGTCCGTTTCATTTGGGCATCTACATCGCGTTCAAGGTACTGGTTGAGTCCCAATACGCCCGCCGCTGTCAACCCAGCACCGATAAGCGTATGCAGGCAAAGCATCCAATCTACAGTCTGTTGCGCGCCGAGATAGAACCCTGTAGCGGTCGTAATGAGTATCATCACCACCAACCTCGGTTTGATAAACTCGACGTAATCCGCCACGCGCCGCGCGAAAACGGAGTGCTTTGACGGCGGGTTTGCTGTATCTGTGTTGTCTGGTAATGTTACTGTTGTTAAAGGCATAATGTCTATTTCACTCTGTAACCAGCGCGCCACCTGTTGCTGTTTCAAGAGTTACCGATGCGTCAGTGAACTGGTAGATTTTCAGGGTAAGCACAAAACTGCTTACCAACATGAGTGCGCCGACTGCGACGTGGGCAGTGGTGATTGTTACTGTAAGTGCTGCTGCGAATGTTTCACCGAATGCCGTCAGTTTCGCGAAAAATGCCCCAGTGCCGAGCATTAACTGGATTGCAAGCAGGCTCAGCAATAGCAACGGCATAGATTGTCCAATTCTCTGCGGTTCACCATTTGTCCCAAGAATACGTCTTGCCAATAAAAAGATATGCAGTGCGACCAAGAAAGCAAAGAGAAGATGTGCGTCGAGTCTGCTGCCGGTATGCCGTAAAATCGCGCCAAAGATGAGCTGCAGATAAATAAGACACGTTGTAATCAGACTTAATCGGCGTAGTGCGGGCGAGGAGACCTCGCCCCTACGAATCGGGGCTTCAGTTTTATTTTGCCACCATTCACGAGAGGTGAACCACGCGATGCCACAGAGCAGTGCGAAAAACGCTTGCGCCAGACATGCATGCACAATCGCGAAGTTGCGATTAATCTGTGTAACCCGTAATCCACCGAGGACACCCTGTACAATGACAGCGATGAGTGCGGCAAGTCCGAGCCATTTCAACCATTTCCGAGAATCTCTCACCAATATCAAGATAAAGAGACCGATCATCAGAATTCCAACGAGCGACCCCATGAGTCGATGGCTATGCTCATATAGGATACCACCTACCATCTCTGATAATGGATAGAGGAACATATTGTACCCGAAGGTTGTTGGCCAATCGGGGACAGCCAATCCGGAATCAGTACTTGTGACAATTCCGCCGATAACAATTAATAAGAACGTTGCACCTGCGGTGAGGCGTGCCATTCTGTGTAGCCATGGACTATAACTCGCGTGTTGTTTCATGCCAAATTTCCACCAAAAGCCAAAAGAACGGCAGGCAGGAAGATTCGTGGTTGGAAGACAGGAAGATAGGAAGGTTGGGGCCCCTCCTTCCATCCTTCCGTTCTTCCATTCCATTGTTCCTCTGTCTCTTAGTCTCCGCTTGTTGCGGGTGCGTGTTCAGGTTCAGCCTGCGGAATCCAATCAGATTCTTCACCGGGGACACTATATTCATAGGGACCGCGGTAGACAGTTGGGATTTGACCGAAGTTGCCGTGCGGTACGGGTGTCGGTGCTTCCCACTCCAGTGTGTTGACCTGCCATGGATTCTGTTCGGCGGCTTTCCCCTTGTACATGCTCCAGAAGAAGTTAAAGACGAGTATTAACTGTGCGAATCCGAGTGTGAACGCGCTCATCGTGATAAAGATGTTCATGCCCTCAAACCCCTGTAGGTACTCGTACTGCGTCGGATTGGCGATTCGCCGCATGTGTGCACCTACACCGAGAATATGCATCGGGAAGAATGTGCAGTTGAACGCGATGAACGTCAACCAAAAATGGATTTTGGAGAGCGCGTCGTTCATATAGCGTCCGTACATTTTTGGGAACCAGAAGATGATGCCCCCGAAGATAGCGAACAGACTACCGCCGAACACAACGTAGTGAATATGCGCTACAATGAAGTAAGTGTCGTGGATATAGACATCCACAGGCGTGTTCGCCATATAGATACCGCTGAGTCCACCGATGACAAACATCGAAACGAAGGCGATCCCGTGAAGCATCGGGGTTGTAAATCGGATGGACCCTCGGAACATTGTTCCAAGCCAGTTAAATGTTTTGATGGCTGAAGGCACCGCAATGAGCATAGTTGTCGTCATAAAGAAGTTCCCCATTCCGGAACGCATACCACTTTGGAACATGTGATGTCCCCAGACGATCCACCCCAAAAACGCGATGGCGATCATTGCGTAGACCATAGACCGGTATCCGAAGATCGGTTTCCGTGAAAAGACAGGGATCAACTCAGAAGCGATACCCATTCCTGGTAGAATAAGGATGTAGACCTCCGGGTGCCCGAAGAACCAGAACAGATGTTGCCAGAGCAGGGGATCACCGCCCCCTTCCGCTGTTGCGGAGAAGAACGTTGTCCCCGCAAGCCTATCAAAGATGAGAAGTGCGAGTGCAGAAGATAGCACAGGGAACGCGAGCAGCAAGAGAATCGCGACGATGAAGAGTGACCAGATGACTAACGGCATCCGAAAGAAGGTCATCCCCGGTGCGCGCATATTGATAATAGTTGTAATGTAGTTAATAGAACCCACCAGAGAGGAAAAGCCTTGAAGGAGTAAACTAATCGCCCAGAGATTTAGCCCCCACTCGACCCCTGTCCACTGTGCATCAGAAGAGAGGGGCGCGTAGCCTGTCCATCCTGCTGAAGCGTGTCCACCGGGTACAAAGAATCCCATCACCATCACAATCGCTGCAAGGACTGCAAGCCAAAAGGAGAGCATGTTGAGAATCGGAAATGCCATATCCCGTGTACCGATCATCAACGGAATTAAGAAGTTCCCGAAGGCACCGACCAAGATGGGAACAACGACGAAGAACACCATAATGGTGGCATGCATCGTGAACAGCATGTTGTAAAATTCGGGTGTGATGACCCCACTTGGCATGCTGACTTCAAGCCATTCCTCTTTATCCGACTCATAGATACGTTCCCACATCCTGTCAGCACCTGTAACAACTTCGCCCTCGTCAATATATTGTTGTGAGGCACCGATGATAGGTAGTGGTTGATCGGGGTAGGCGAGTTGCCATCTAAAGAGTAGTGCAAGCCCGCCACCGACGAAGAACATAATCAGTCCATAGATAAGGAACTGTTTCCCAATCGTTTTGTGGTCGAGCGAAAAGATGTATTTACGAATAAAACTTTCTTCGTGATCATGTGACGCATGTTCGTTATCGTGCATCGTTATTGTCCTCCTTCAGCCTGTACGGACGAGGTAACCTCGCCCCTACGGCCATCTTTCTTGTACCCAAGCGTCGTAGTCGGCTTGTGTATGTACATTCAGGTAGCCGAGCATTCCGGAGTGTCCGAATCCACAGAGTTCGGCACAGGGAATCTCATAACGTCCTGCTTTCGTTGCTTCAAACCAGACGTTGATAAATCGGTTAGGCAATGCGTCCTGTTTCAGGCGTAATTGTGGCACAAAAAAGCTGTGGATGACATCCACAGAGGTTAATCGGATATGCACGACCGCGTTGACCGGTACATGCAATTCGTTTTCCAATACCAAGTCATCGTCTGTCCCGAATTCGTTATCGGGACCGGGATAAGTCATATCCCAGTTAAACTGCTTTCCACTGACCTGGACGACAACATCTGGATTCTCAGGAAATTGTGTGGGTGATTTAATATTGTTCCACTGCGGGTAACTGAACATAGCGAGTACAAAGACAATCACCGTTGTAGCGGCTGTCCAGACAATTTCCAGCGTTGTGCTTCCTTCAATGTAGTCTGCCTTTTTGCCTTCCTGATGTCGATATTTAATGAGAAAAACAATAAGGGTGCCAATCACAAGGATAAACACAACGAGCGTAAGCCAATAGATAGCGTGAAAGAGGTTATCAACGCCTTGCCCGAACGTTGATACGTTCTCAGGTAGCCATTGATCAAGCATCCAGTCCTCCTTTTAAGGGTTATCGGTTGCCAGTTGTCGGTTAAGAGGTTTTGATGTAACAATTCACGACTTTTTGGCGTGTGCCCCGCTGGGGGAGACCGATACCTATTTAATTCGTTTGTGCGGACGCTGTAAGCGTTGCGCCCATATACGTCAAAATACAAAACAGACCAGTAATCAGCATAGAGAGTGTCCAAGTGGTCTCCTCTCCGAATGCTTTTGTGGCGGTGTCAAGGTAGAGGCTATGCCGAAAAGCTGCAAGCCCGTACGTTAACGGATTGATTTTCATTGTCCATGCCAACCAACTGGGGACGCCAGTACTCGGAAAAAACGCGCCGGAAAGCAGCCAAATCGGAATTAGCAGGAGATTCATAATTGCATGAAATCCTTGCGTTGAATCCATCCGCCACGCGATGAGGAGTCCGAGGTTTGTCAAGCTAAACGCCAAAAGTGCCATCACACCGAGCGTGAGAAAGAACGATGCGGCACCGAATCGGATGCCGGTCATCGGCGCGAGTAATAACAGCAGCACACCTTGCAAAAGTGCTAACGTTGTCCCGCCTAACGCTTGTGCGAGTACGATCCGCCACCTTGGGACTGGCGCGACAAGTATCCCTTTTACGAAGCCCTCGCGCCTATCATTGACAACATAAATTGTAGCTAAAATAGACGTAAAAAGCAACACTAAAACGACGATACCCGGATAAAAATACGCAATATAATCCAGTTCATCTGTTGCACCAGCCGGTCGGAAAGAAGCGCTCAACCCGCTCCCAATGAGAATCCAAAATACCAAGGGTTGCGCAATAGCACTGAAGAGTCGACTCCGTTGGCGATAAAACCTAATGATTTCGCGCCACCATATCGTTGTAATCGGTAGCAGATTTTTAATTTTCCTTGCGGTTCGTTGAGGTGGGTTAAGCATACACCCACCTCTCCGTAGATCTGAAGAAACACCCAAGCAATACGCAGAAATACCCAAGCAAAAACACCCCTCCACTACGTTACGGGCTTGCAGTTTTGGATTCCTTTAATTCTCCCTATCCTTCTTCTACGTGAATAGATTGCCCGTCAACTTTACGAACACGTCCTCCAATGTCGGTTTCCCGAACCGAACCGATTGAATCTCCTCTGGAAACGCGGCGACCACATCTCTAACAAATTCATGTCCACGCTCACATTCAATACGGAGCTGAGCATCGGTCAATACAGTTGAAACCCCGAATTTTTCATTAATCGCGGGTCCGAGAGTTCCGCTGTCCACGCTCTCTATGATGATAACATCGCCGCCGACTTGTGTTTTTAGTTCATCAGGCTCGCCGAGGGCGACTAATTTACCTTCATCCAGAATGCCAACCCTATTGCATGCCTCGGCATCATCGAGTAGGTGCGTTGTCATCAGCACAAGAATATTTTCCGTCCGTGCAAGCATACCGAGGTAGTCGCTGAGTTGTCGTCGTGCGGCTACATCCAAACCACTTGTCGGTTCGTCAAGGAGCAGTACACGCGGAGAATGGAGCAAAGCTTTTGCGATTTCAACGCGTCTTTGCAAACCACCGGATAAGACTTCAACCCGTTCCGCTGCCCGATCCGAGACACCAAAACGTTCAAGGAGCTCAGAAATTCGGTGGCGCAGGGTTTTGCCAGCAAGTCCGTAGAGATGTCCGTGGTGTCGTAAATTCTCGATGACAGTCAGTTTAGCATCCAGGCCTGGGTGTTGAAAAACGACCCCCAAAAGGTTCCTAATCGCTTTCACCTCGGTTGCTAAATCGCGTCCGAAGATGTGAACAGTGCCAGCGGTTACTGGCATCAATGTAGACAGGATCCTAAAAAGGGTCGTTTTCCCACTTCCGTTGGGTCCGAGGAGTCCAAAAATCTCGCCGCATGAGACATCAAAACTGATATTGTCAAGTGCCTGCCGTTGCTGATAAGCGTGCGAAAGATTTTTTACCTGAATTTGGCTGTCGGCTGTCGGCTCTCGACTCTTGGTAGTTATGGAATGCAGAACTTCTGTGTCTACCACAAGGAAACCTCTTGCCGACCGTTCTCACTGCGAAGCATGCCGATTGCTGATCGCTATTTCAATTTCAGCGTGAAATCTTGCGTGACAGTGCCGCCAGCCTCTACAGTAACAGCGGCAGGTGCCTTACTGTTCGTCCCACACGCTTCATGCCAATAGCCGAGTTTATACTCGCCTGCTGGGACATCTTCAAGTGTGAATTCACCCTTTTCGTTGGTAACGGCAAAATAGGGGTGAGGTACGTAAGCGATCCAAGCAGACATCCAACCGTGAATATCGCATTTGACTTCGACGGGACCCTCCGCTTCCTTGACGGCTTTGAGGGGCATTTTCCGACGGGTTTTTGGCTGCGGTTTATTAACTGGATTGTTGCCGAAGATATGCACATTGTGCATAATTTTATCGGAATTCAGCATTGTTAGGCGCGCGCCAACAGGAACGATCTGGACATGTGGCGTGAATTTGCAACCCTTTTGGTCGATCTCCGGTTTGGCTTTTTTGTCAAAATCTTTACCTGCTGAAATGTCAATTAGGTAGACAATCGTATTTTTTAGAGCGTTGCCTTCACCGACGACGAGTGATTCATCAAATTTTTCGTCAGCACCACAAACTTTCTCGTCTTTAGTGATTTCGAGTGCTTTCTTCTCAGGCACGTCCCCTTCAAACTTCACTACCCCGCTAATTGTGCCGCCATTGCTCACCTTCATAGCTTTATACGCTTCAGGGAACACTAACATTTCCGTTTCCGCTGAACCGGAGTCAGCTGCGAAGGCAGTACCGACGAAGCAGCAGGCGAGAAGTACAGCGAGACTTGCCAACAAATAGGATTTCATTTTTTTCTCCTTTTTAATAGTTATCAGTTATCGGTTGTCAGTTTTCAGTTAAAGAGCCTTTCGCTTCGGTTCGGGTATCTTTTGAACTGAATACTAACAACTGAAGATAGTAGATTTTATATTTAACGATACACCACCATCGGCGCGTTTCCAAAGCGCGCCCACCAGCAGATGTTCCATGTTTTTAGGCTTCTTCTGAATTTTTCCGCAGTACGAACGCTCGTAAACCGAAGAGGAAACCAACAGAGAGCAGTGCGATTAAGGGCGGATAAATGAACCGCTTTGATGATGGAACAGGTTCAAGGACAAAAGTGTACCAACTTGTCATCACCCGTTTTGTGTCAACATCGCCGTTCGCGCCATCCCATGCAGAGAACGCGATAGGGACAAACACACCGGGTTCAAGTTGCAAGTCCTTTTTATCATCGGTTTTTAAGGCGCGTTTCACCCATAATTTGTATTGCCCATTTGTGTAGGTGCCCTGTGCTTGTAGTTCGCCTTGTGCTTCCTGGACCTCGGCGTTGTTGATACCTTTAGCGGTCAACTCGGTTACCTGGTCAGGTGCTGAGGCTTTCCAATGCCATAGATAGACCGGCAGTCTCCCACCCCCTAAGAAATATGGCTTCGGTGCAGTCGGTCCTTGCGGTATCTTCACCGGAAACTGGACTGCTAAGGCATCCTCAACGGTTTTCCCAGTCTCCTCATCGGTCTCGTCAGTCGTGTGTGTTCGGTCGTCCCATATAAAGAGGAACGCGACCTCTGTGTCGTTGTAAAACGATTTGACGTGTACGCCATCGAGTGTTGGGTTAAACTGCCGAGGTTCAATGACCACCTGTCCAACGAGCGGGAAATATCTGGCTTCAAACGTTTCCCAAGCAGCATCATCAATAGCGGGTAACGCGCCTTGAAGGTATTGCGAACGCAGTACATTATTGCCAATAGCCGGTTCAGGACGCTTTTCCGGCATAAGCGACTTGACGTAGTTCGCCAGATGCCAACTCTTTTCATAGACGACTTTCATCGCATCATCATAAATCTGTTTTTCTTCTGCAGACAGTTCCGTACCTTCTGCGAGATTAAGAGCAATATCGACAGCAGCATCGTATTTCTCGTAAAGCTGCCCGGATTCTTCTTCCTCTGCCGCTGTCATTTCATCTTTGTTGTCTAATTCAAGCATACGATTGGATTCCTCAGCCGTCAGTCCGAAGCCTGGGAAGGTATCGCCTTCAAAAGCAGGCATGGCTGAACCGGCGAGTCCGCCAATAAATCGTTTGAAGATGGCTTCGGTATCCGAACCCCCTCGGAAATTCCAACCCTGCGTCAGATTTGCGGGCCAGCTCTGGAATCCCCATTCATCGGTCAGGTCAGGTGCAGAGGTACCATCGCCTCTTCCGATGTTTCCGTGGCATTCCACACAACCGAGTTCGGTATAAAGTGCTTTTCCGGTTTCCACGCTCTGTTCAGAGTAAGGCACTTTCCCGGACAAGTTAATCTGCTTTGGCGGTGCTTCAGCTTCCTTAAAGCCGTCGTAGAAAGTTTTGATGTACGCCACTACTTCCCAGCGATCGTTAGCACTTAAGGCAGTTTCCCATCCCGGCATAGACGAACCGGGCATCCCTTCGGTGATGATGTCAAATAGATCTTGATCCGTTGGGAGTTCGCCAGTTCCGGTAGATCGGATTTTATACAGACCGCGTGTGAAATCCCTCGGTTTTGGGAGGAGGTTCTCAGCGGCGGAGCCGTCGCCTCTGCCTTCGGTGCCGTGGCAGTGTGCGCAGCTATTTTCATAAACCTCTTTTCCCTTTTCGGAAGCCTCTGGTGCGTTTTGTGCATGCACAAAATTAAACACAACAAGTATTCCAAAAAGAGTGAGTAGGAGAGCGACTGTTCTGATTCTCATTTTTAGTGTGCCTCCCCAAAGGTTCGGAACTGATAGCCGGTGTAGTCAGAAAGAAAGAGAATTACGTCCCAAATTTCGTCTTTCGTCAAGGTGTCTTCCCAAATAGGCATCGCTGAATCCCACGGCGTGCCAGCTGCGGGTAATCCCGGTCCGCCCTTTGCTATCCGCCAAAAAAAGAAAGATTCTTGGAAGTTGGGAATAATGCCTGGGTCCTGGAAATTAGCGGGTAGCGGCTGGAGATATGGTGCAAAATGCCCTTGCCCATCTAAGTCGTCTCCGTGGCAGTAAAAGCAATTCTGATGATAGACCCGTCTCCCGTTTTCAACATGCGCTTTGAACGCCTCGGGATCATCTTTTTCATAATGCCGGAAGGGGTTCACCACATCTTGCATCGTGCCGATGACTTCATTTTTGTAGGTCAATTCAAGTGGCGGCGATGGGTGTGCGTCGCGCGGGCTTCCAGGGGGATTCGCGCGTTGCGCAATAATTGAGTAGGTATAACCGAGCAGCAGGAGCGGGATTAACACCACAAGCACGCGGCGGTGGGGACGGCGTTTATCCTCCACCAATGTTTCGAGGATCGGGCGGCGAAATTCCCGAAAGAGTGAGTCCTCCACAGAGATATGCACCAAGATCGCGATTATAATCAATCCCATATACATGGCGATCACGCTACCCGGTATCGGTACTGAGATGATGCCTCCAACGACGAATCGTAGGAAGACCCAAGAACCGACCAGAATTATGAGACATATTGTGAAAAGCGACAATTTTTTCATTTTTTTAAATATTGGGTTTCTGCTCCGATTTTTCCGTTTTGATCATCAACTCGTGCCTTTCTATATTATGTTCGGAGTCGAGTTGATGGTCAAAAAATCGGGTTTCTGATGAAAAACATCAGATTTTTTAAATATTGGGTTTCTGCTCCGATTTTTCAAATCGGGTCTCCGATAAAAAATCAGAAATGTAAGCCTATAATGAAGCAGATCGTTTATGGTCGAGTACGCCACAAAATGGAGGCCGACTCTACATAGGATCGCGTGAAATCTCCAACCCACATGACTTAACCGCAAGGAAATATAAAAATCCGTTATTCTGCCGGAGTATCTCCTGTCTCCGCTGGTGCTGCTTCCGCTGTTGCACCAGTGAGTGTGCTCAAGAAAGAGAGTAGATTTGTCAAATCTGCGACCGATAAGAGTATCGGGAAGTTTTCGGGCATCGGTGATGTAACATGGAGTCTCTTGCCAGACGCCAGGGTCAGAGTAGCTTCCTCAAGATCAAACGTATCAAATATCTCTTCGTTCCCATCAACGATTAATACAATTTCTTCATCATCCATTGTTCCTGAAACATATTCGCCAACAATTTCGTCGCCATCAAAAGTGACAACGGTCATCAGGCTCTTCACCTCTGTTTTAGAAAGCGTTCGCGCTTCATCGCCGACCTTAAGTGTTACGATTTCATCCGTTTCCGAAACCAATTGCCCCGTTACAGGTGCATCCGCATCCGCAGGCGTTAGTGTTAATGTAAGATAACCTTTCGCTTCCAGATCTGTGAGTTCTTCAATCGGTTCGTCATCAAGTTCGCTCAATAAGATGGTGTGATCTTCTTCCACGCCGTCTGCCGTTTTGGTTCGGACGACAATTTTCTCTTCGTCCTGTGAGACGAGTGTGCCTTGGAAAGTCGTTCCGTTAGCACGGACAGTAACGGCACCGTACCCACTGACAATTTGGGCACCGGGTAAAAGGATTGACTCCTCAAGGTAGCGCATGTCGTTAAAGGCTGCGATCTCGGAGAGATCGGGTGCGGTGACGACTTCAAAGTCTTCATTTGTTGTTTCACCCGCTGCTGGACTCTCTATCCCTTGAACAGCGTGGCACGTGATACACGCGGCATCTACAAAGACCTTTTTGCCGAGTTCCGGGTCGCCTGTAAGCAGCGGTGGGAGTGCTTCAGCAGTACTTCCTGCGTCCGCTCTATCTATGGGTTCATCAAACGGAGTCGGGTCAATTTCGCCGCCTTGGCTTTGCAAGTAAGCGATAACGGCTTCAATCTCTAATTTGGAGAGATTGATAGGTGCCTTCCAGACCTCTGGCATAATTTTGCCGTAGCCGGGCACAAGAAAATTCGCCGGTTGATACATGGACTCAATCAAATACGCTTTGGCATCCATGCCGGGGACGCGAGTCGCTGCATTAACGCCAATGTCTGTCAAGTCGGGACATCTCCCAGGGGGTGCAGTGGTATCTACAGTATGGCATGCGGCGCACTGTCCTTTCCCATTGAACACCAAGGCACCCTGCTCAGCGACTGCGTCTGGGTCGCTCCAATCGAGTTCGGTTAAATTTACCGCTGTGGAACTTTCGGGTACCAGTCCTGCGACAAAGGCATAGAACCATATCACGGCAAGTGAGAACGTCAATAACCTCATAACGCTGGTCCATAAGACAATGTTTACAATGACCGCAATCAGAAACCAGACGGACCAAGGGAGTAGATTCTCCGAGGCGATCGGGAATGCGGATGCACCAGCGATATAGGCGATGAAACTCACCACCATTAGGATTAGACTCGCAATTTTTATAAGCATATTTCTTGACATTATTTTAAATTTCCTTGCGGTTAAATGACGTGGGTTCGGACTTTAACGTGTCATTCTTAAATCCGCTCTCCATTTCATTACGAGCTGCGCACTCTGTTCTACCGCTTTCTCATTATTCCTTGCGGTGAAATGACATGGGTTTCGACTTTAACGTGCTACTCTTAAATCCGCTCTCCATTTCAGGACAAGCTACGCACTCTGTTCTACTACTTTCTTATTATTCCTTGCGGTTAAATGACATGGGTTTCGACTTTAACGCGCCATTCTTAAATCCGCTCTCCATTTCAGGACAAGCAGGTTTCTGATTAAGTATACCGAGGTTACCGATCTAATCATCACCCTGAGCGGCGACAGCTGCTTCGGCGGTAGCCGCTGATGTTTGCTTCTTTTTCTCACCCCATAAACCGAGCCAGAAAATAAACCCGACGAGTGCGAAGAAGGCTACCATGATAATCGCTACCATGTTCACTGCCTCGCTGAGAAGTGGCGTAAATGCATCCGGGGATGTGTCCTGCATGACACCGAAGATGTGCCACGCCTCCCTGAGTCCTGAACGCGCGTAGCCCATCAGTCCCATAAGGGACGTAAACGTAATAGCGATGAGGATTAAAACGTACTGTGAACGGTCCGTCATCTCACCCCAGTTAATAGCCCCAGATGTAGTTGCCTTGCGGTACATGAAGATGTCAACAACAGTAACGATTGCCATGACAGCGAGTGCGACCAGCACTTGATACGGGGTTAGGATATTGACGCGGAAGTCCGTAGGAACGGCAAATCCGACGATACCGATAACCACAATTGAGACTGTTGCGAGAAAAAAGATTACAGAAATACCGATGTTGCCAACTTTTTTCCAATTCGCCGTTGGTACTTTCCCTGAACGCCGATAAAATAGGAAGCTCAAGAAAGTCGTGAGAATAATGATGTTAACAGCCGTATTTTTGGCGGTCATTAAGCCGAACAATCCGAGGTGCGGATGGTTTGCGCCGCCCATTGCGCTTAATTCACTGGCAGTCGAGATTTTAGAGAGCGTTCGCGGTGTCATCCAGATTGCGACACAGATAATGATAATGGTAATCATGTAGGGACGGTAGCGCGCGTAGATTTCCGCGCCCTGAATGCGCCCCATGCCTGACCAGAGATAATAGTTGGCACCGATGAACAAGACACCGATCATTACTGCCTGAATAATAAACAACCAAGAGAAGAGACTCCCCATCATGTTGATGCCCATCGTGTTATTGAACATATAGATTTCTCTACCGAGCCAATAACCGAGGAAAGGCAATGGTATAAGTCCACAGAGTGCGATGAAGTTCCCTGTATACCCCATCCAATCGTAGTGTGCTTTGTCTTCTTTCGTTTTAGCGACGAGGAACCGGAATGCGGCATAAGCCGCCACGATTGAACCGCCGAAGGCGATGTTCCCGACAAGCCGATGGATATTAACAGGCATCCACGTAAAGTTGTTGACGGCATCCCAAAGGGTTCCCATGAACTCGCCTGTTGTCTCGTTGTGGAGTGGCACCATTGTATGGCTTGTAACACCCTCCATAGCGGTTTCAGGTGTTAGGGACGGATCGGCAGCCAATTTTTCTTCAATCCAAGACTTCCGCCTCCCTTCAGATAGCACACCGTATTGGGTTGCAGGACTCGTCTGGTAACTCAACCAGGAGTTAGAGACGAACATAATCGCCGTGCCCCACACGTTTAATAAAACACCGAGAAAGAGGTGCCATCCTTTATGCCGTCCCTGCATCTTGTCCCACCCGTAGGAGTAGAGATAGAGCGTAAAGGTTTCCCCAAAAAACAGAACGACGTAAAAAATCATCGTCGGTCCGAATATCCCGCTGAGTTTGCTCATCACCTTCGGGTAGCACCAGATAAGAATGAAGACGAGGACACCACCGAGTAAGGCTGTTGTCGAAAACGCACCCATACAGAGTTTAATGAACTCTTGTGCCATCCGGTCGTACCGTTCATCCTTGGTTTTCCAACCGATGAATTCGATGATAACAGCGAACATCGGGACACCAAGAATAAAAGAACCGAATAGTAGATGTAGCTGCGCAGCGATCCATGCTGCGTTTCGGCTCCCGATCTTTGGGAAAGCGCGATACTCAGCCTCGGTCACGTCCTGTGCGAATGCAGGTGCGATAGTTAACACGGCATAAAAGACGAGTACACACCCCAGTATGAGATAGAGTCTCTTTTTAGATATTTTCATTTTTTCGGACTATTTTTTTGCTTTTTTCTTAAAATCAGCACTCGTAAAGTTTACGGCAATATCACCGCTTGCAGGCACTTCAATAGTTTTGTTTGCTGTGCCGAGTTCTTCATGCCATGCGACGACGCGCGCTCTACCGGCCGGAACATCTTTAAGCGTGTATTTACCGGTGTCCGCTGATTTTTCATAGGCATCCGAGCTGATCCATTTGTTTTCAGCGTCTTTTCCACCGGTAACTGTATAAAAGTTGCTCGGAACGGCGACAATGTAACCGGTCATCCACGCGTGAATATCGCAGGTGAACTTAATTTCTTCAGCCTTTTCGACTTTATGAGGGATAACTACCCCGGGCTTTGGAATCAGCGTATTTACCGCTTCATTCTTCTGGGCATGGGAGTGGACGTTGTGCGCGACTGGATCACTGGAAGTCAGATCCACCGTAGCACCGACAGGTACAACAAGCACGTGCGGGTAGTAAGCGCATCCGAGTTGATCCATGACAGGGTTCTTTTCAGGTAGAGTTACTTTTGTTCTGGGGACGCGGGCATAAATAACAACGTTCTTGATGCCTTTGCCTTTTGAGACAACGAGTGCCTCAGATTTTGTGCCTTGGACAGCTGCAATGCAATGGTCGTCTTTGTTGGCTGTTAGTTCCGGCCGCGCCGGTGCGTCGCCTTCATACAGGACGGTACCAGTGATGTTGCCTGCGAACGCAACGCTCGCCAGCATTCCGAAGATAAGCAAAGCGATTAGGGTTTTCATGATTATATTCTCCTCTTATAGTTTAAATTTGTTCTGTAATATATTAACATTACAAAAATTAAGAACGCAAATTAAAAGACCTAAAAAAATTAGATCCATCTTTCCAAAGGTCGCTTGTTTTAGGGACGAAAAGTCTCCTTAATATAGGCGAGAATCTCACGTTGTTCTTCATCGCTGAGATAATAGTAGAACGCCGGCATATCGTCTTTTCCAGCGTTAATGCTATCCAGCAGTTGTTCGTCGTCGTGCATCTCCCAGAGACTGTTGTCTGTTAGGTCTGCTGGGTCCAATTTTTTAAAACGACCGATACGTCCATTCCCTTCTCCATTATTCCCGTGGCATCCAGCGCAGTATCGTGCGTACTTGTATTCAACCTCTGTCGGATACTTCGTACTCGGATCGACCTGCTTACCCAACCAGATTAGCCCGTTGAGCCACACAATAATCATGACGATGACGACTACAAGGTGTCTCATAATACTAAGAAGTTATCAGTTTTCAGTACGGTTTTTCTGCGAAAAACCTTTCAGTGGTCAGAAAGAGACGCTCGGATTATCAGAATCCTCTTGTACCTGATAACTGAAAGGCGTACTCGCCGTACTGATAACTATTTAGCGTCCTAACGAGATCATATAATCTCGGACGAGTTGAATCTGTTTTTCAGCATCATTGCCAGCGTAACCATCAACTGCCATGTGCTGTCCACCGACGAGTGGCCAGGCTTGTGGCATCGCCGTTCCGGGTTGAATCGACTGTGGATCTTTCATCCAGTCGATGAGCCAATCCGGTTTGAGGCGTTCCTTTGCCAATGAGAGGTCGGGCCGTCCCGCTTTGTCACTGCCGTCAGGAATTCTTTCACCTTTCGCTGGGTGACAGGAGATACATTGCAGCTCGTCAAAAATCTGTTTACCGACCCGAAGTTCAGCACTTGTTGGGGTTGGTACTTCAAGCGTTTCGTACGGGAACGGTTCGTCGTCAAGCGCAGAGAAGTATTTGACCAGTGTCGTTGCCTCATCATCAGATAGCCCGAATGTCGGCATTCGTACTTTGAGTCCATAGCGAATATCGGAAGGCTCTTTAAGGAATGCGAACAGCCAGTCTGGATAGACTCTCGCGCCTTCAGCCTTCAACGGTGGTGGTGCAAACTGCTTTGCAATCATCTCACTGAGTCCTTCATGTGCGATGATAAGGTCGCTATAATCGCCGCCTGCGCCCTCAATTTCGTGGCATCCGGTGCAGTTATATTTTTTGACGAGTCGTCTGCCGGCATCAATATGATTCAATTTTTCGGATCGGTTATGGATATAACTGAGCGGATACTTCTCGGGTTGGAAACTCTTCAAAAGCACAGCGAGTGCCTTTGCGTCTTCGTCATTAACCTGGAAGACAGGCATCCGAGAGACAATACGGCGAGTCTGGTAACGCCGTGGGTCCGTGACCTTACCGACTGTCCACCCTGTCCAACTATGTTCAACGTCTACGGTGTCGCCGAAGTCGAATTCTTCAGTCGTTTTCGCGCCGAATTCACCGAGGTCCGCGCCGACTTTCGATTCATTCTCAAAACCCGGTATTTCGTGGCAACCGAAGCATCCGTAAGTTCTAACAAGTGTCTCACCTTCGGCTACATCTACTTCACCAATAGAGTCAGTCGGTACATTGGTTGTTGGCTGTTGCAAACTCATTAGATAGGCGACGACGTTATCAATTTCGCGAGTACTTAACCGTAAGCTCGGCATACTCGTATCTGGATCATAAGATTTCGGGTCGCGAATCCATTGACGGAGATAATTCGGTGTAACCTTCGTGCCGACACTATCAAGTGCTGGTGCGAAATCGCTGCCTAAGCCATCAACGGCATGACATGAGAGACACCCAACGGTTTTAACAGTCTCTTCACCTGCTTTAATAACGCTCTCAGATGTAGAATAGTTTACGGAAGCGTCGTCAAGACTTGGATCACTCATTGTTGCGAGGTACGCTGCAATAGATTTCACCTCATCAACGATACGGAGAACATAATCGTCGGAATATGGATATTCGGTGCCGTCGTCGGTTTTAATCACAATACCATTAGTGGTCTTCGTAACAACACCGGTGCGGACTCCGCCGTTCTTGAGGTAGACGACCTGACTCATGCCGTCCGCTGGGAAGAAGTTCGGCATTGTCGCATTTGGGAGATACGCTTCGGGTTTTTTAATCCAATTTTCGAGCCAAGCCGTATCTTTGACCTTGCTGCCGACTTTTGCGAGCGATGGACCGACTTTGTTGAGGTTTTCGATTGCGCTATACCCTTCTACAGCGTGGCAACCGTGGCAACCGAGGTCTTCAAAGAGCGCTAACCCCTTGGTGAGATTCGGGGCATAGTCCACCGGTTCATCGGTTGCAGGATCTACGCCGTAATCTAATTTCATGACCCCATCGTGGCACCGGCGGCAGTTAGATTCCATATACCCCTTCGTCTCTTCGGACTTTCTGCCGGTGTGTTCATCTAATCCGAGTACAGGGGTGAGCCAGTATTCAGCATGTGTCAAGGCGTGTGCGGCTTTTGCTGTCAGTGCCTGCCCCTGCCCACCGTGGCACGGTGTACATCCAAATCTATCAACGGGGTGCTGCCCGAGAAGGACATCGCGGTGCGGATGGGTCTGGAGGACAGGACGGTAGCCGGTTTCATAAGAAATCTCGACTTCGCCAAAAACATCTACGTCACTGAAGGTAAGTGTCCCGTTTTCTTCGAGTGTATATTCGTCTGCTTCTGCATCAAACCCATCGATTATGACACTCTCACTGCCGACCTTGACGCTTGCGTGCTTGAGGCGATGTACGACAGGATTTACGCCATCACCTTCGACCTCAAACGTCTCTTGTGCGGATTGTTCGTAGCCGCTCCTATCTGCAGAAAAATGGCATGTTGCACATCTGTCTGCGGTGTGACTGAAGTCCTCAAGATAGTATTGCGTGATAGTTCGCGTTTCACGGAAAGGGTTCTCTAATAGGCTACCGAGGAAGGTTCGCTTGATACCACCGACCGAATGTAATTTTTCTTCCAAGCGTGCAACTTCATCATACTTTGCTTTGTCGGCTTGTAGTACCTGAAGTGACGCTTGCGCAGCGGTGATGCCATCAGCGATTTCCGTGTCTGTGGTGTTATATTTCTGTGCGATGAGATAGGTGCTGAGTGCCTGCTGCGGGTCACCGTTGGTTTGATAGAACTGCGCCAAGGTTTTGTTGGCATCAGCGAAGGTAGCCTCCGCTGCCAAAACGGCTTCGGTGAGTTCGGCTTCAATTTGGGATTCAAGTTCAGCTAATTTTTTTTGCCACTTGTCAACAGTTGCATTACGCTTCCCTTTTGCGACGTGGAGGCTATGCTGATATTTATAGTTAATCGCGTCCGATTCGCTCTGCCGGAACTTGCGTTCCTGCAACGCTTCGTCCAGTCCGACTTGAGCCGTTTCGACCGCTTTCGTTAACCGACCCAACGCTTTCGTGTCAGGCGTTTGAGGTGTTGAAAGTTCAGGCAAAGATAGTTTTGCGTTTGCCAATTCTGCGTCTGTCTTCTCATACTCATACTGATAAAATTGTTGCTGGATCTGCTTCCACGGGCGGCGGGTGATCATCTCACTCCAGAACCCCCAAATAGTTACAAGTCCTAACAGCCCAGAGAGAATAAAGAACAAAGCAGAATACGATTTATTTTCAGCAGGAATTTCTTTTTTGTTCCTCACGAACTTTTCAACCTCCATTAATACAGTAGGATGCCGTCACATACAATATGTCCGCGTGTGAGCGAACTGTCCTCGCTATATGTTGAACCACGGGGATACCCAGATGTATTTTACCTTGAATGCTATGCGCAAGATCATTTTGATTGGCAGTGCGAGCATGGTTAAGAACAGGAATGAAACAATGATATACCGAACAAGCCCGAGCTCCTGTAAGAACCGGCTACTATTCCGTTTCCATAAATAGATAATCGGCCCGATCGCGAAATACCCCGCGACAACAGCGAAGCCGAAAAAGTTTGCGGTAACCTCACTCCGAATCCCGAACAGATAGGACAGATTCACGTTTGTTAGCGGCACAACGAGGTGCGGATCCCATGCTTCCCAGGGCGCGAAGAAGTTCCACCCGGGACCTCTTAGGAATGTACCGACGACCATCAAGACAATCCACAAAACGATAAATCCGAAACTGAATACAGCGAGCGCGAATGGACGCTCTTTGATGGTATAATAGCCTTTACCTTTTGGATTTGTGTCAATATAAGGGATAGCAATCAAACCGGCGATAATTAGACCCGGTAGCACCACACCTGCAATCCAAGGATCAAAGTAAACGAGCATTTCTTGGAGTGCGAGGAAATACCAAGGCGCTTTGGAGGGGTTCGGTGTTTTCGTTGGGTCGCTGGGTTCCTCAAGCGGGGCATCAATCATAATTGACCAGACCCCGAGCACGAGCATCACAATAATCGCGCAGATAAATTCGTTCCGACACAGATAGGGCCACACATAGACTTTATCGTTGAGTGCGGCATCCGATGGCACACCGGTCTTGTCAGTCTGGCGCGCTTGCCGGTATGAAAGCCAGATGAAATACGGTATCAGAAAGAGAATAGCAACAATAGGGACGTTATCCGGCTTCGTCACCAATGCTATAAAATGCTCCATAATTTTTAAACTACCTTGCGGTTCGGTATTTCTAAATTACCTTGCGGTTCGGTTAGGGGGTTCGGTGTTTTTGAGTCCCTTTCCGTATATCCAGCGCGCCCGTTGGTTGCGCTTACGTTTTTTAACTATGCCGATTAGAACGCTTATAGCGGTCCGGAGATGCCTCCATCTTTACGTACACGCCAGAAATGCAGTGCCATCAAGACGCTCGCTAACAGGGGCACAGCGACACAGTGTAGAATATAGAACCTTAGGAGTGTTGAGGGGCCCACAATTGTACCTGCCAATAGTGCGAATCGGACATCATTCGATTGTGTGATGTCCTGGGGTGCGAAGGGACCTTCATGTCCTAAAACCGGTGTTGCGCGTGCCATGTTCGTTCCGACAGTTACAGCCCAGAAAGCCAACTGATCCCAGGGGAGCAGATAGCCGGTGAAGCTCAAGAAAAATGTCACGAGCAGTAAGATAACGCCAACTGCCCAGTTGAATTCTCGCGGCTTCTTGTAGGAACCGGTCAAAAAGACTCGGAACATGTGCAACATCACCGAGATAACCATCCCGTGCGCTGCCCAGCGGTGCATGTTCCGCAGGAGCATGCCGAAAGGAATATCAAATTCGAGGTATTGTACATCGTGGAAAGCGTATTCAGCAGTTGGACGGTAATAGAACATCAGGAGCACACCCGTGACGGCTGTCACGAGAAACATAAGAAAGGTAATGCCGCCCATGCACCATGTAAACCGGAAGTTGAGTGCGTGGCGAGAAACCCGAGGGGGATGGAGATGTAACCAGACGTTTTGGAGAACCTGTAAAGTGTATCGGCGCCCTGTATCTTCATATCCGTGGCGGAATATAGAACGCCAAATGTCGGAATTCGTAATCTTTTCTTTGAGCCCTTTTCGTTCTTCGTTCATACTTTTTATAGCAAGTTTCGACGCGTACGTTGTAACTCAGGAATATTCAAGATACGCTTACAACGCCGAAACGCTTTTTCTACCTGACCGGAGCCAGGCGCGATGCTCTCCTTTCTTCAGACCTTCAAAAAGGAGCCTGGGTCGGTCCACTGCTCCTTCTCACCTAAAAACTTCACGGACTTATCGATTTCGAGCTGACCATCTTCTGCCAATGTAATTTTAACGCGTTCAAGCGGACGTGGTGCGGGACCTTCGTAGTTAATACCTTCTCGGTCAAAGCCGCTACCGTGGCAGGGGCATTTGAATTTGTTTTCTGAACCGAGCCAGCGCGGTGTGCATCCGAGATGTGTACAGATGGTTAAGAGGGCATAGAATTCGCCATCCTGCTTGCGGACGATCCAAACGCCATAAGGTTCTTTTTTATACTTTTCGCTAACGCTGCCCGGCGGATACTCTGCTGGGAATCCTGCTTTAAAAATAGAGGAGGGTTCAAACAGCACACGCGGATACAGATACCGAACCAATCCTGGGCCCAAGGTCAACCCCAGTGCTGCAGTGAAATTTCCCCAACCGAGGAATTTGAAAAATTTACGTCGAGATACCACTTCCACCCCCGATTTTGTAGATAGACGCTTATGCGTCGGTTCTACGAAATTAAAGGCAAACTGCCTACATTATAGCCTGATTTTTAATTAATTCTATCAAAATCTTTTGGATTTGAAAGTCATCCGTCCACAGGTAAAACATACTCGCCAATTCCAGATGGGTTCGATTATATAAGCACAAAATCCAACTCACGTGATTTTGCACCGTGAGCGTTAATTATTATAACATGTTCTTGAAGATTTGTCAACCATTTTTTTCGATTTTCTTGGTGAATTTGAAAAAAATTTTAAGGAAATGTTTCGTGTTTTTGATCAACATATCAATGAAATAATATTGCATAATAAAAAAGGTGTCAAATGAAATCAACAAATTTTTGTTCGGTTTTCTGATAATTCGTGATACAATCTACTTTAAGGTATTTTCTTAGTTTTCAGGAATTGACAACAACCCATAAACAGAGGAGAATCAAGATGGGACGCTTTACGATTAGTTTAATCATCGTCGTTTGCATATTTGTGCAACTCAGCAACGCTGAAATCGATCCGGAATCTATTGTGGGTGCATGGTTGTTTGATGAAACGAATGGAAAAGTGGCTAAAGATTCATCTGACAACGGTAACGACGGTAACCTTGTCGGCGGTGCGAAATGGGTGAAAGGTAAATTTGGCAACGCTATTGAACTCAATGGGCAGGACGGTTGGGTCACCGTTCCTGAGATTGGACCGCTTGACGATTTTACACTCATGAAATGGTTCAATTCAACAGGGAGAGTTGGCGCGTGGAGATGCTTTTTTAACCGTAACGGTTGGGCGGCTGGGTATGTGCACTACCAGTTTAGACCCGATAACAAGATGGAGATGGCGATTCACTCCAACAATCCTGTTCGGCATCCGGGTTGGCCCGATTCGGATTTTACAGCGGATAAGAGTATCCTGAACAAATGGTTCCATCTCGCAGTCGCCTATAGCAGCACCGATGAATTTGTCCGCGTCTACTTTGACGGTGAACTTGATGCGGAGGGTGAATGGGGACCTTTGCCCGGAGAATTTGGACCTGGACGTATCGGTTCATGGGACGGCGGTGGCAGAGAGTGGGAAGGTATGTTTGACGAAATGATACTCTTTGATGTCGCACTTGAGGAGGCTGACATCCAAGCCCTCATGGATAACGGTTTAGATGCGACGCTGGCGGTTGATCCGGTGGATAAAGTTGCGACGCTTTGGGGTGATATTAAGGTAGGTAAGTAACGTGCACTCGGTACAAGTTTTTGTCCTGTCCTATATGGAAACCCGCCTGTAGGGGTTGGGTAACTTTAGTATGCTATCTGTTGACCCTAACCCCTGTAGGTTCGGTTTCCTAACCGCACCATAAGTGTCAATTTAGTGATTTTTCGCGGTATTTTGTAGGAATGTCTCTATACATGCTGAAGAAATACCCAAGCAAAAACACCCCAAGCAAATAACGCTGCGCGACTGAAGAGGTTTTTTTGAAGTCTTCAAAATTTCTTTGAATTTTTAGCACTTACTCGCTATGAGTTCGTCATAAAGGCACTTTAATTTTTTTTGTACGCAAAAATCTGCGTTCAGGTTGGCACCATTGTTGAAGCATACGAATCGGACGTATTTAGCGCACGAACCGGGGGGATTCCTCAAGTTATGGCTGCGATGCGAAACACGGCACTCTCTGTTTTGCGATTCACTGGACATACAAAAATCACTGACGCACTCCAATATTTCGCAGCGAAACCTAAACTCGCAGTTAACCTCATAAAATGAAAAAACTTACAATTGAATGACCCTGGTGTCGTTATAGATTTTCGCAATAAAAGGTGCAAAGGAGATCATCAGTCCCCCCCTTGATGTCAAAGCCACCGATGCCATAACGTCTGTCTGGATATACTGCTTAACAGTGTGCATCATCTCGCGAAGCAACCGGAATGGGATAAGGCACTCAACACTTACAGTATGCCGGCGAGCGTGCGTTTAAATCAGAAAAGCGGCGCGACACTTTACGCGATTCCGGTGATTTGGTCGCGCGCCCGCGGGCTTTACCTCAAACAGCGATGGGACAGCCGCACGCATAAGCAAGCCGTATCTGTTGTTTGCGAAACCCTTGACCTTAAACGCCGCCGCGTTAATGCGTGGGCAGCTAAATTTCGTTGGGAGGGGGATGTGTGAGTTATTCATCAAAAATTATTAAAAGGATGCTCGCCATTGCTCCCACACAAATAAAGGGTGTTCATACACTTGGTTTGTACATTCCTTCATAAGCTGAGTTTTAGGAGATAGGACTATAAACAGGTTGCAATTCGCAACAAGGAGAAGATATTATGAAAAAAAAAGAGTATATAGTTGCAGTAGCATCAAGACTGAAAGCTATATCACCGGATCTATACTCTCGCGATTATAGTGATACATCTGACCCCCCTGCGGTTAGGGTAATTCATAGTGTTATACAACAGGGGCTCACTTATGAAACCATCGTGTATCCGCGACTAGTAGGTTTTAAGAAAAACCGTCCAGATATAAAATCTGTTAGGCAATTAGCGGACTTGATGGCATCTTACACAACCCCCCTTGAGTTTCTTACAGAGGAAGTGAATTTGAAAAACAAATTAAAGGCGGGTGCTATTGATGGTATTGTGAAATATCTTTGCGGTCTTATCGAAGCATCACCTACAGTCCCTGAAGAAGAAACTCTTAAGCAATGGGCGATTCGGGCAGAACCTGACGATTACAAGAAACTGAATATTAAAGGTGTTAAGATCGCAACTTTTCAGTGGCTGCGAATGCTCTTTGGTGCGGATACCTCAAAACCTGATGTGCATATCATGAATTTCATAAGTGACACCATAGAACAAACATTATCAAAAAACGATTGTATCCTTCTTATAAAAGGTGTTGCCTTGTATTTAGAGGTGTCGGAACGAGATATTGACTTGGCAATATGGGATTTTATGTCGTCACGTTCGAGAACAGTCCGACTTGCACCAGATGTTGCTGATGCGTTTCCGACGGACACAAGTGTTAACGAAGCTTTACGATCCTTATTGAAAAGTTCTCAAGACGGTCAGGAAGAATGATCTGCACGTTACGTTCTAAGTCAACCCTATTGTCCCAAGGCACGATTTGAATATAACTGGGATTTCTCACAATTGATCGGTTCATGGAAAAAATAAGTGCAAATGCAATTTTTAACCCCTATGGCCATTGACTTCGTGAAAACAAATGCATACATATTTTACATGACTGAAAGTTTTCTAATTCCTCTAAACCTAATAACATCAATACAAAATACGTATAAAAAACCGATTTAATGGACGATTTTATTCTATTTTGTATTGAAAATAAGGTGTATTTTTCACGTAATGGGGATTTATCAATGGACATTTTTTAGCATTTTCATAACCGCGTATTGAAAGAACGTTGATAGGTAGTGGCTTCTGACTGCTTTTGAGAAATCCCAGTATAATTTTTTCTCCCTGACCCGATGCCTTAATTTGAGGAAATAAAAAGATATTTATCCCGGATGATTTGACGGATCCGCTCCGTTGATAGGTTTGGATCAATATCGTCGATTTCGACAGATTCCGACACCATGATGTCATGAATCTCTGAAAACAATAGCTCAAAACGTTCTCTGTAGTTTTGATCTTTGGCGTGATAGTAACTGACAAAGACTCGGTGCCTGTCATTTGAGCGATACCTGTTCTTGATGAAGAAACCCTCGCTAAACCTGTGAGAACTTCAGGAAATCGAGGAGCTTCAAGGGCACTGAAAGCATAAATCTTTTTCCGAACTCACGTTATATAGGAAATCCCATGGATTTACAAGTGGCAACTTGGGTTATAATAGTCCAAGTTGTCATCAAGTAATTCCGTGTCTATGGAACATTTTCAGAGCAAAGCGTCATTAAAGCCGGCAAATTGTCACAGTTATAAATAAACGTGAAGTTAACACCAAAATAGGAGAAATATTATGGGTAATAAAATTGTTATTAACGAAGAACTTTTGGCACGAATAGTTCCAGGAATGTTGAAATCTGCAGATGATTTGTTTCAGTTAAATGAATCTACTAAAGATGACCCCGACTTAGCATACCTATCTTTAGGTAGTATGGTTTCCACGACTATGATAAGTGGTCAATGTGCAGAGTTATTGTTAAAATACAAAATACAGCAAGAAGGCAAAGTTATTGAACCAATTCACGACCTATACAAATTGTTTACAACATTAAAGGACGAATCTCAAAATGAAATTAAGGACGAATTTGTAAAACTGAAGGAAGGATTAACCACATCATTTCCGGACGGCTGGGATAACGCGGAATCAGTCTTTCAAAAAGCTCGTCATGCCTTTGTGTTCTGGCGTTACGCAGTAGAGGGTGATCAAGGAAATGGGCGTAATACTATCTTTCCATATCCACTTTATATTGCTGCTTTTAGTGTTTACAAGACTACTCCCATAATAGATTGGACATTCACTAAAAAAGTAATAAATAATCCTGTTCTTAAAGCAAAATTATTTGGCATTACAGAAGATAAATGATTTTAAGTCGATTCATGCGGTGTCAGCATCCGGTTTTGAGTTGAAAGTGCTTTTGTTCGTCATCGCAACAAGTATCAAACAACTCTTTGGACAAAGGTAGCAACTTGGGTTATTTATATCAAAACCCCGGGTATGAACCTATGTCCTAATTATCGTATAGAGCGCTTTGGCAGTAACGAACAATTCGCGAGACAAGTATTTAGAACAATTGATAGACAAAGGTATGAACACGAAACCATAGACCTAAGCAATTTCACATACGAGCCCTCACTCACTATATTTTGACCAGTCGCGTAGGTTGGGTTGAACGGATACTCCCAAACCCTGATAGATCAACAGGAAAATGAACTTTTCCATAGATGTTAAGTCAGACAAAAACCGAGTGAAACCCAACATTTTTGCTGATGGTCTGAAGTTGGGTTTCACTGCGTTCTTGATTTCGGATGCCAGATACGTTAGATTGATGTGTATTTGGTGCAGCACATCTATTTTCTCAGTTCCGTTCAACCCAACCTACGATGTTCCTGCCTTTCTATCTAACGAAATGCTGCGAAAATTGTAAAGGGTACTGTCAATCGACTGTGAGAACATGCCACTTTTTCTGTGGATGTCGCCGCGGAGGATTTTCGTTTCTATACACCTGTCGCATCGCTGGGACTAAATACGTCCCGATGGCTATTGAAAATCAAGCACCTCATCAATTTCCGCCATAACCCGTAGCGTCTCCGCAATCGCAACCAAAATCCCACAATACTGACGCACCTCCGCATGACTTAACGGCGTGTCTTTTCTATCCTGTAACCACTTTTTACATACCTGATACGCTCCAATCTCATACTCCCACACATCTGGTGGCACATCCGTGAAATGTTGATCGGCATTAATCCAGACGTGCCCACCCGCATAGTGAACTTTTGAGACAACAGCATCGCCTTCCCCTTCAAACCGATGCCGTGGTGAAATCTGTACATCTTTCAGAAGATGCCAATTAATCAAGCTCTGCCCTAATGTTGCAAGTTTACGGAACGACTCAATATCCTGCGGCAAAGGGATCCGCGGGAAGTCGTATTTCAAGAATTCATAATACCGTTCGCGATAGGTAGGACTATATAGCACCGCATAGATATAGGCGAGGATTTCTTCTGGTGAAACACTTTCAGGGAGGTTAAACGGTGCAGTCTGCGGTAACGCCAACGCCTCTGAAAGCGCGGTAAGAAAGGTAAGTTTGAAATTGAGCGACCGTTCTGTCGCGAGTTCCAATTCCTCTGAATTCGGATACAAGTAAAGTGGAAATACATGTCCCGATTCACTTCCCCTGTTGGAAACGTAACACTTCTCGGTGATTTTGTCAGTTATCAAAACATGTTGCCAGACAGAACTTGTGACGATAGGACAAATGGAGAGAGCAAAGTTTTCCCTTATAAGATGGCACATAATATTATAGTTAGGACGCGAGTGAAAACCAGTTTGTCCAGTGTAATAGGTCCAACGCGTGTCAAACGGACGATAGCGAATTGGCATTATGTGTCGTTCAAAATCAAGATGATTATGGATATCTGCCTGAGCACGATTAGTCTGCCAATGTTGAGTATCTCTTGGTAAACTGTACATCTCCCGTGCCTCATTTGCAGAAAGCGAAACAAAATTGGTTACCGTTTCGAGTACCTCTCCTGGTGTCCGACGAATTGTCAATTTATCTCGTCCTGTAGCCATTCCAACTGAACCCGTTTGAAAAATGTCAGTAATACGCCATCCTGTTTCGTATTCTATACCGTAGTCCGTCGCTTGCGGCACGAATAGGTAGTAAGGTGAAGTTGGTTGTAGTTCAGACCCCTCCGTGGATTGGACATCAGTCTCCGAAAGGATTCTATATTTTTCTTCTCGACTTCCCCATATATCAGTATAATAAACTTTTGCTGGTGTAGGGTTATCGCTTTCTTTAACACATAACAAAATTGAAACGCCTTGTGAAATGTCAAAGACATTTTCATCTCTTTGTGCCGTCGGCACCGCTTCCGTTTTTCTAATGCTGCCGTGTAAGTTTAGTAGATAGATAACGTTGAAACTCTCTAACAGACTTTGCCGCATCCCGCGAAACATAAGTCCATCAAGAAAACTATTGTTGACAATGTAACCGACAACACCTTCCCCATTTTTATCAATTCGCCACTGTGCCCACCGAATAAATTTTACATAATCCGCTTGAAGTGCTTTTAAGTTCCTATCACCAAGCGATTCACCATCTATCTGTTTGTAATCCTCAATGAGTTTTCCAATAAAAGTTAAATTTCTACCTTCACGACTTGGATTAGCAGAAGCGCGCTGATAGGGCGGATTGCCGAGGATGACAAGGAGCGGTTCGTCCCGCTTCACAGAAACCGCCGCATTCGCCTCGTCAGAGATGAACCCTGCAAAGGGTAAACGTTGCTCCCGCGCTACAGGTTCCTCTAACGTATTGGTAAGATAGATGCGGAGACGTTCGGTTGCCTGCCATCCTTGTGTCTGTAGAAACAGGCTCAACTTCAGGTGTGCAATCGTATAGGGTGCGACTAAAATTTCAAAACCGAAGAGCCGCTTAACCAACTGTGTATTAACGTACTGGTTCCAGTCGCCTGTACCGTAGGTCGTTGTGACGTATTCACGGATGTGGTCAAGTACTGCCAAAAGGAAACCGCCGGTGCCCGTCGCGGGATCGAGGATGAGCGTGTTGTCATCGGCAAGTCCATCAGGTCTGTTCAGTGCTGTTTTGAGCAAACTATCAACAGATCGGACAATGTAGGAGATAACCTGCGGAGGTGTATAGTAAACCCCGCGGTCAACGCGTCGCTGTGGCGCGTATTCTGCAAGGAACGTCTCATAGAAATGGATAACTGGGTCTTCAAAGTGGGTGCTTGTCGTAAATGCTGTGCGGAGCATTTCCGTGGAGACGTTTCGGAGGAGGTTGGCGATCTCATCTAAAATATAGGTGACGTTCTGATTGAGATTTGGCGAATCGACTTGGTGGAAAAGTTGTCGCAAAAATGGGTTGGAATGCGGGAGCGCGCTGGCGGCGGTTTCTCGTGAGAAGTTCGTCGCGTTGGGTAGCGTGCAGCGGGCGGCGAAGAGTCCATACGCCAGCGTTTGGGCGTACATATCTGCAAACTCATCGGGAGTCAGCGTAGAGAGGAGGAGCTCCTTAAACGCTGAGAACATGGCGTAGGTGTCACTGTTTTCATCAGTGAGTCTCGTTGCGATTTGTGTTTGGAGTTCACGGGTTCGGCGTGCAAGGTGTTTCGCGAGTGTTTCCGGTGTTGTGATTTGCACGGGCCCTGCACGCAAGAACCGATCCAACAACGTTTTTAAGGGTTCGCTTTCCTCCGCGATTTGTGCTGTTGCCCGCAGCTGCCCTTCCGTATACAACCGGAATTCTACGAAATTGGTAAGGACGAAGTTATCAAGATTTTCAATAAACCGCGTATTCTGTGCCGCGGCGTGTCCGGTGAGTCGGTCAAGATTTCTGTCGTACGCCTCTGCTTCAATATAACCGAGGGGAAATAGACTGTCTCTGACGACAAAATCCGGTCTGCCGATTTCCAACTGTCTCGGCTCGTGCGTGATAGTGATCGTATATCCTAAAAGTTCAGCGGTCTGTTCCAGAAAGTTCTTGAGATGTCCGTGTAAGGAGAGTTCAGCTGTTGCATCGTCCTGTTCTCGCGTCTGTTGGATGTTTTGCCTGTACGTTCTACAAATCTGTTGAAATGACATTGAATTCCCTTACGAGCCAGATCGTCTTAGAATCAAGTATAAGGAGTTCTCAAAAAAGAGTGAGTCTGGGAATTTCGGGGGCTTCCTGCAGTTTCCGTACCGCTTCGGCGACATCGTTAATGAGGATCTGTCGCATTGTGGTGAAATTCTCACTCTCTTGGCGTAGGATGTACGCAGGGTTAAACGTTGCCATAGCAAAGGGCGCGTACTGCGTATCTGTAAACCAGATGCCGCGCTGTTCCGTGATGCGGAAACTTCGGTGAATCAGTGTCTTCGCTGCAGGCGCGCCCATACAGAGTATTACCGAAGGCTGTGTTAAGGTGAGTTCCCCATCAAGCCATTTAGAACATGCCTTGATTTCTGACACCTTCGGCGGACGGTTTTTCAAGACACCGCCTTTGAGACCTGCTGCTCGGCATTTAATGATGTTCGTGAGCCAGATATCACCACGCGTCAACATATTTGCAGCTAAAACTTCGTCAAGTAAATTCCCGGCAGGTCCTGAAAACGGAAACGTTGTGTGATTATCCGCAGCGGACGGTCCCTCGGCAATAATCGCTAATTTTGCGGTAGCATCCCCGCTACCGAAAACGACGTTTGCGCGGGTCTCTGCCAAATCACACGCCGTGCAAACGCTTGCCTGTGTTTTAAGGGCTTGCATCTGTGCCTGAACGCTGCTACTCATTTTCCGACTCCAATAGGACTTACGCAGTCCCCTTGCAGGGTTTTTGCTTGGTATTTCTGCGGGATTCCAAATCCCGCCTGCAGTGCGTAGGATGTCCACTATCATGGCAAAATGCGTAAATCCTGTCCAATCCCCAACAAGCTGCTATTGAACCTATGAGGTGCCTCCCGAAGTTTTCGCGAAATGAATGCTGGCGTGTACTAATTGATCCGGTTGCGTCTGCGTAAACGTTAGTTGATAAATCGGTTTGTTCCAATTGTACTGATAATCGCTGCCGTAAGTTGCGACGCTAATCGGTAGATAATCCTCTGGTACATGAATAAAGCAGGTACCCTCAGTCTGTCTAAGCGGTTGGCAGACGAGTAGGTAACTTTGGTTGTGATTGTCCCAACCGGCAGATAGAATTTCAACACTGCCCTGCGTATAGTGCATATCGGTTGCGAGCAGTTGGGGTACGTCTTGTTCTTCGCGAAAACAGAGGAGTTTAACGGAGCGAGGCGGGATATTCAATAAGTTTACCTTTTGTGAGACCTTCCCGAGGTATTGACGCATCCAGAAATCGTGGACAAGAAATTCTTTAGATTCGGGTAACCCAAGTGCCTCAAGTTCAAAATAAGCGTCATCTTCGTGATCGTTCCAATTGAAGATCGCGGCGAGATGCCATGTTTCGTAGGATGTTGAAAGCGGTAGGCTCCAGATTCGGGGAAAAGGTTCATCGTAGAGGTCTACAGGCGTAGCTGCTTCACCGACAAGCGGAAAAATTTTTGCTAAGTATGCCGCTCGCAATGCTGCAAGTGTTTCGATTTGATCCGCACAGAAAACCGCGCCACCACTGAGTGCAGCGGCTGTCATCTCCACAATCACCTCGTTAATAGGACGTGGTTCATCAACAGTCAGTTCACCAAAAAGATGCCGCCAGAGGACCTTATGTTCTCGTAGATGCGCTGCATATCTGCTCAAGCGATGTTTTGTCCCGCGTTGATGATGCCACTGATCGCTTGCGCGGTTGGAAGCACCATCCGTAGTGGAAAATACGGAATTGAGAAGGGGTGCATTCATAGCGATGCTACCGAGACACAAGCCTGAGATTGCATTGTACCCTGCAAGCAAAATGTTTTCTTTCGGCGGCACACGTTCCAAAAGAGATGCATCGACGGTATCTCGTAACAATTGTGCAGCGAGGCGATAGAGCTGCACAGCGGTTAGACCGTCATTATGCCATTGTAGGTTGTGTGAGGGGTTGGTAAGTCCGGTTGTATACGCGGTGAAATCCACATTAACGAGCGAATATCCGCAACCGTTTACGATGTGTTTAATTTGTTCACGGATACGTGATTGCACTTCGGGATGCGAAACGTCCAACAATGCGACTTCCTTGCCGGTATCCGGCAGGTGGATTGTGGCGGGTTCGTATCCGTTACGTACTGCGTTTTTACGTGGCTGTTTTTTTCTGCCTCGGGCTGTAGTTGGCTTCTGTATGCAATAGTCCGGATGGTTCTGTACAAGTTCTGAATCAAGTGCTGCAGAAAACGGGTTGACTCGAATGCCCGCTTTGAAACCTTTTGCTTGAATCTGGTTGACAGCAGCCTGCATCTCGTCCTGGTTTTGTACTCCGATCTCTGTGTCCAATTGAATATACTTGATACCGCCCGGGTAGTTGGGTTGAAATAAGGGGTTCTCTGCGATTGCATCTGCTTGGGTTAAGACCGTGTCCGCATCAAGTGCTGCTGATGTGTTGGAAAAGGTCCATGCAGTAAGTGGTGGCGTGTGGGTAGAGTGGACTTCGGTTTCTATATTATTTTGCTCGGAGGGACGTTGTGCTGCCAAGCGTTCGGTATAGTGTTCATAAGCAGCCTTAGCTCCCCCTGTAAAGTTTATATAGACGGTTTCGGAGAGGACTTCTTCGCCGAGGTTGCAAGGCTGTACGCACTGATGATAAAGTGCCCACGGGTTAGCACCTGATACTGATGTTTTCTTAGTATTGGATCGCGAACCGCGATGTCCGTTCGCTTGACAACCGACTTGAATTCGGGGCCACCACCTCTCAGTCGTTAGGAAACCAAAGACAAGTGCTTTGCCACTTTGTGTGTCATGAAGCACACCGTCGTGGCTGGGATGCATGGTATCGGTTTCACTGAGAAGGAATCCATCATAGAGTCTTTTACTGACCCCCGGGGAAATAGGCGGTGTATTAATAAAGAGATGACAATCTGATGAGGTCCCGCCAAGCAGCACGGCACCTCGGTTTGTTGAAACGCCGAGTACTGTTACACTGTCGAGTTGTAAGGGTTCAGATTTTAGGTTTTCAACACCAACTTTAAGATGTACAGCGGGCTGTGCACTGTAACAATTGAGGTAGGTATTTATCCGGACACCTTTATCTTTCGCCTCATGTGAGAAACGAACTTGGTGGTAATCCCCGAAAACGTCTGTTTTAGGAAGATCGGTGATAAATTCGCGGGCACCAGCGTCTTCAGTTTTGATGACATTTCCATTACCAAGGGTGATCTGTGTGCATCCGTTCCGGATAATTGTGTCGCCGCTCTCATCAATGTAATCCCACGTTCCTTTTGAAAGGTTGAATTTAATCTCAAATTTACTATGGTTTATTACGGCGAGGTTTCCCTGCCGTGAGACTGCTACATCATCTGATCTCATCCATCAATTCCTTTTAATCTTGGCACCAATGTGTAAGGCAAGTTCTTTGTAAAATATAGATGCTCACCGTTGCATGTCTTAATAGCTCGAGCGCACCAAACTCTATTTAAGGGGCGGTCACACCTATGATCCAGGAGTCCTTAAACGCTGTCCTACACCGTGATTATATCGAAGCGGCAACTGCCCAACAAGATATAATTGCTGTCGGTTCATTCCCTGCATGAGAAAGTGAAAAGGTATCTCTTGGGGAGAGGTACAGGACATCATGTTGTGCGAGTGTGTGCGTCTTTCCACTGTCATCAGTCACTTCAGCGCATCCATCCTTTAGGACGTAAATCGATTCGCTGTCTATCGGTTTGTGCGTAAATTGCTGTCCCTCGCTAAGACAGATGTAATCTAAGGAGAGATGTACGGAGCCCTTTTGGGGTGAGACGACGCTTCGCCAATCGGCATCTTTTCCGAACACAGGTCCACATCGTGCCATATTAAGGACCTGAACGTTGCTCCGATGCCCGTGTTGTGGCGTTGGGGCTTCATTAGGGGTATCCCTTTCACCCCGATAGAGTGCCATATCTGGTGGTGCCTGAAAACTAATCAAACGCGCCATGTTGGGTGTGGTATTGACGGTTCCATGGACTTCGCCTGCGGGTACAAAAATGACATCACCCGCAGCGATCGGTGTATAGACACTTCCCTGCCGGATCGCACCGCCCCCTTCTAAAACGACAATGGCATCTTCCGATGCGTCGTGATAGTGCTGCGTAAATTCTTGGTCAGGCGCGTGGATTCCATGGTTCAGTGTCAATTGTGTCGAACCCATATCGGGATGTACAACCCGCCAATTTTTGCCTTTGCCCATTTGAAAAGGCGTTCCAGATTGGAGATTCAAAATCTTCATTTTTATCCCTATACCCCAGTTACTTAAAGGACAGAAATACTCACATAATATACTTAGGACTTACGCAGTCTCCCTTGCAGGCGGGGTTTATGAAGTTTAAAAAAATAAATCGGTAATGTGGCGGGGATGCAATCCCCGCCTGCGGGGGAGGACACCTGCTTTGTGCAGAATACGGAATTACCGAATTAATAAATTAATCTTCATCAAACCCCGCCTGCAGGGCATAATATGTAGATTATCATAGAAAAATGCGTAAGTCCTGATACTACTTAAATATCTACAAATTCTTTTGATAAAACGATACGACCGTATCCCCGTAGTCCACCTGTCGGCTCCGTGTTAAATTTCCAACTTTATCAGGCACAATAAACCGTTTTGCATGCTCAACGAGCAGTGTGCTGTGAGTGCGAAGTAGCGAGTTCTCAGCAAGCAGTGCTAAACAGATAGTGTACAGTTCAGGGATACTCTCTGAATTTGTGCCATAAGGCGGATCGAAATAGATAATCTCAAAGTCGGCATCCTGTTTCTGGAGATATGAGATGCCTTTTACAGCATCACGACGGAGCAGAGAGTGCCTCGCTTGCGGTCCAGCGACAAGTCCACACGTCCGAAGGTTTTGTTTTATAATTTGGATGCACCGCGGGTCTCGTTCCAAAAAGGTAACATGCTTTGCCCCACGACTCAATGCCTCAATGCCGATATTTCCCGTCCCGGCACAAAGATCGAGAAAATTTGCGTTAACTATCTGTTCCCGGACGATACTAAAAACTGATTCTTTAACCCGATCCGCGGTAGGGCGTACGTCGCGATTGCCTTTCGGTGCGATCAATCGTCTGCCTTTGAATGCGCCTGCGATCACTCTCATTTTTTTATAGTAACCAGTTATCAGTTACGAGTAACCAGTTAAAGAGTGTTACTGTTCTATTCCAGTTCCCTCTTAACTGGTTACTATTCCTCTGATAACTGACAACTATTCCCCTGACAACTATTAAGCCTTGAACAATTCCTCTACCACCGATCCATCATTGACGACTTGAATGGGTCGACCGGAGCGGGAGTAGTTCTCTTCATCCTTGTTAATTCCGAGTGCGAAGCAGAGCGATGCGAAAAGGTCTGGCACCCCGACAGCCCCACTGACGACCTGACTCCCATCTTCATTGGTGCTACCGACTGCCTGTCCGCCGCGGACACCGCCTCCTGCGACGACAGCCGACCAACCGTTGGTATGATGATCGCGTCCATCATTTTCGTTGATTTTCGGCGTACGCCCAAATTCACCGAGCCATAGCACAATCGTCTCGTCAAGGAGATCGCGCTCGGACAAGTCTTTCAGCAGCATCGCGTATGCTGGATCTACCATATCAAGAAGTTCTTTTGTTCGGTCAAAGTTATTTTGGTGTGTATCCCATCCGTCCAATGAAACTTCCACAAATTTGACCCCGGCTTCCACGAGCCGACGCGCCATAAGACACCCCTGACCGAATTTATTCATACCATAAGCCTCTCGGACGGCGAGTGGTTCTTCGTCGAGTTGAAAAGCATCTATTTTGGGGGAGTTGATGAGTTCATCCGCTTTCTTGTAAATCGCTTCGTGTGCTTCCGTGCTGCGCCCAGTTCGTTTCGCGATAAAATCTTTTTCAATCGCTCTGAGCATCTTGAGCCGTTCGCGGAAACGGTGCGTATCCATCTGGGCAGGATAAGAGATGTCTTCCACAGGTTTCATCGGATTTTTGACCACAAACGGATCGTGTGTTGCTCCGAGAAAACCGCCGGAGTACGTCGGCGAATTGATGTTGACGCAACTCGGTAAGTCTAAAAGTTCATCTTCAAGATAGTAAGATGTGATTGAACCGAGTGTCGGATGCCTGACTGCGCCGCCGGGGGCGTATCCAGTATGGAGTAGGTAGCGGGCGCGTTCATGATTCCCTTCCCGCGAAACCATCGAACGGATAATAGAGAGATGGTGTGCCTGCTCTGCCACATTCGGGAGATGCTCGGATACCTGTATTCCCTTAGCACTCGTTGGGATCGCTGCGAAGGGACCGCCATTTTGGGTGCCGGGTTTCGGATCAAACGTATCTAATTGACTGGCGCCGCCACTCATAAAAAGGACAATACAGTGTTTCGCGCGCGGCACAACATCCTCAAGTTGCGCGAAACTACTGGAACCGAAGTGCTGCATCGCGATAAGCCCGAGAAAGCTGCTGACACCCGTCTTAACGAAACAGCGTCGCGAGATTTCTTTGTGCCACAATTCTGGTGTATCGTATTCAGGAACCCACAATTTTGTCTTCATCTCTACGCTCCTCAATTATTTCTTTTTATTATTTTACCATGTTTAGTCCCTTATAAACAAGAGAAAAATTTTTGTATAGTACAATTTGTGGATTTGTGGATAGAGAACTAACCTCCGCTATCCACTGTTGATATGCTTTGACTCAATAGCCCTGTGAACGTCTCAAATATTTGAGTGGGACTGGCACCCATCAACATTCACACAGGCACCTGTTACAAGGCTTGCGCGTTCCGATGCAAGGAAGACGACGACGTTCGCGATTTCTTCCGGTTTTCCGAATCTGCCGAGCGGCATATCGCTCTGGACAAAGGCTTCCATTGCTTCTGGATCCGCCGCGATACGACGCGCCCAACCGCCACCGGGAAAGAGGATTGAACCGGGTGCGACGCTATTTACACGGATATTATCGGGGGCAAGTTCCTTCGCCAAGGATTTTGTCATGCTGATCTCGGCGGCTTTGGCTGCGTTATAAGTAATGTGTCCACCGCCTTCTCTGCCGTAGATAGAGGTTATCATCAGGATCACACCGCCGCCCTGCTTTTTCATTTCAGGGATCGCGAGCCGATTAACGCGCGCCGCAGAAACTAAGTTCAGATCGAGGATTTCGTGCCACTCGGTATCCGAAATCTCCTCCAGCGGGGTCCATCGACTGCCACCGACATTGTTCACAACGACATCGACGCTGCCGTAGGTTTCCACCGTTTCCGCCATAAACGCTTCGACCTGTTCTGTATCTGTAACATCGGTAAGTTTGGCGAAGACTTCTGCGCCTTTGGTGGTGAGTTCATCTGTCACGCTTTGGAGTGTATCTTGCGTCCTGCCACAGATACTCAGCCGTGCGCCTTCTTCAGCGAATCCGTGTGCGATGGCGCGTCCGATACCGCGGCTTGCACCTGTCACAACGACGACTTTATCCTTTAGTCCTAAATCCATTAGATTCTATGTCCTTTTATGAATAGTTTGGGTTTGAAGGTAATACCGTAATATTTCTTTGTTGCTATTATAGCCGACAACCTTTGAAAAAGTCAACGGGATAGTTTTTTAGTGGCTGCCAGCAGTCAGCAATCGGCTGTCAGAGGAAGCGTTGTCTGAATGCAGATCGCATTTGGGGTTTTTGCAAACGCTAAAATCCAATGCGAAGAAAGTGTTTCTTCAAGTACGCCGCAAATCGCGGATTACACGAATAGGACTTACGCATTTTTCCATGATAACTATGTATTACGCACTGCTGGCGGGGTTTTAAACCCCGCCAGCAAGGGGGCTGCGTAAGTCCTAATAAAATTGATTTGACAATATATGATGACTATGGTAAAATATAGGTGTTGAAGATAACAAATAAAAAGATTCCGTCGGATTAAAAAACAGGAAAAGAACCCATGGCATATTATATCACTGACGAATGTATTGGATGTATGGCGTGTTTAACGAACTGTCCCGTTGATGCGATCACGGGCGATAGGAACATGCTGCACATTATTGATCCAAACATCTGTATCGACTGCAGTGCATGCGGGATGGTCTGTCCGGTTGAGGCAATTCGAGACCAGTTTGGTGAGGTGTGTAAGTTTATCCGCCGTCCAACACATCGTCCGATTGCCGTTATTTACGAAGAACTCTGCTCCGGATGCGATTTTTGTGTCCATATTTGTCCTTGGGACTGCCTTGAACTCAAGGATCCGGACACCGGCGAACATGCCGAAAGTTTCTTTGGTATCTGCGAACTTGTTAAGCCCAAAGAATGTGTCGGTTGCAAGTTGTGTGAAGAGGTCTGCATCAAAGACGCGATTCGCATTGAATCGCCTGTGCTGGTAGAACTCGCTGAGGCAGCAGAAGCAGAAGCGGCAGATTAGCGTTATGGGAGCGATGCTTCCAATGGCGAATACACATCTTTATAAACCGAACCTTGTCATTGTGATTTCTGGACCCTCTGGCTCAGGAAAAAGCACCGTTATTGATGCCCTTTGCAAATCAGATGAAACGTTGCGGTTCTCTATCTCTGCAACGACGCGTAAACCGCGTCCGAGTGAAGTAGATGGGATCGATTACCATTTTCTATCAAAAGCAGAATTTGAAAACCATATTCAGCAAGGGAACTTCTTAGAATGGGCAGAATATGGAGGCAACTTTTACGGGACACTCAAATCTGAAATAACGACTGCACGCGAAGCAGGAAAAGATGCTATTTTAGAAATTGAGGTAAAAGGTGCCCTGCAAATCCAAGCCCAAGACCTATCGCCAGCAAGAAGTCTCCTTATCTTCATCATACCCGCATCGTTCACTATTTTAGAGGAACGACTCCGCCGCAGAAAAACAGAATCGGAAACGGAATTGAAAAGACGGCTTGCGATCGCGAAATCCGAAGTTCTTGAGATTGCACATTACGATTTCTGGGTCAGCAATCCAGAAGACGCAGTCCAACATGCGGTTGCCCAAATCCAGACCATCATCGCTGCAGAACGCGCCCGTATTGATACACAATTGATAGAGACAATTAACCCGTTGCTCGGTGTTGATAAGTCAGATTAAATTATGGAAAAACTCCGCTCACAACTCGCTAAATCTCAACGCTAATAAAAAATATGGAATTCAGAGATCGGACGATCATCTTAGGTGTCACAGGCGGCATCGCCATCCACAAATCACTTGACTTGGCAAGTCAACTTGTTAAAAGTGGTGCCTCCGTTCATGTCGTGATGACAGAAAACGCCACCTGTCTGGTCCAACCCTTGCAATTCCAAGTTATCTCACGGAATCCTGTGCTACTGAACCTCTTTGATACAGGCACAGATTGGAAGCCTCCTCACATTGATCTCGCCGATCGTGCCGATCTGCTCGCGATTGTCCCGGCAACAGCGAATATCATTGGCAAACTCGCCAACGGTATCGCGGACGATCCGCTCTCCACTGTCGCTGTCTCCGTCCACTGCCCGATACTCCTCGCGCCTGCAATGAACGGGCATATGTATCAAAATCCGTTCGTAAAACGAAACATCGACACGCTAAAAGAGCAGGGCATCCATTTCGTCGAACCTGCAAGTGGCGATTTGGCATGCGGCTATGAAGGCGTAGGACGTTTGAATACGGTAGAAATGATTCTCGAAAGCATGCGTAACATTTTGGTTTCGACTGCAGCGAGGTTGGAAACACAAGATTTGCGAGGCACGCGTGTCCTTGTCACAGCGGGTGCGACGCGCGAATACCTTGATCCGGTTCGGTTCATTACGAACCGTTCCAGCGGCAAGATGGGATACGCGATTGCTGAAGCGGCGGCACAGCGCGGTGCTGAAGTGCAGTTGGTTAGCGGCACTGCTACTGTTCCGCCACCCGTCGGTATTGAGATTCAACAGGTCGAAACAACGCTTGATATGTACGATGCGCTTCAGGCGGCGTTCAATGAAACAGACATCGTGATTATGGCGGGCGCGCCCACAGATTATCGTCCACGCGAATTTACACCGCATAAAATTAAAAAGACCGCCGAAACATTGACGCTGCCACTTGAAAGGAACCCAGACATCGCGCAGACACTTGGCGAACGGAAAACACATCAAACGCTTGTCTGTTTTGCTGCCGAAACGAACGATCTTCTTGAAAACGCTAAAAAGAAGTTGATACGCAAGAACTGTGATCTGATTGTCGCGAATGATGTTTTGGCAGAAGGTGCAGGATTTCAGTCCGATACGAATATTGTAACCCTGCTGGACCGGGATGGTACCTGCGAACAACTCCCACGTTCCTCAAAGCGTGACGTAGCGGATGCTATTCTGACAAAAATCATTTCTATACGAAACACTACTGCCAAATAATCCATATCTGAAGATGAACCAACAACAGATTCGTGACTTTTTTGCTCTAAATCATACCCGCCCCAAAAAGCAATTAGGACAAAATTTCCTTGTCAATCCGGAAGTCCTCAAAATTATCCTTGAAGCTGGAGAACTCTCCGATGCCGATACAGTTATAGAAATTGGTGCCGGATTAGGATGTCTCACCGATGTGGTAGCGCGACATGCCAAACGTGTCATTGCCATCGAAGTAGACGAGTTATTATATAATGTCTTAGCGTCCCAATTTTCAACACACTCACGCGTCCAACTCCTTAACGTTGATGTCCTCAAATTGGAACTTAATTCACTGTTGTCGGACGGCGCGGGGACCGTGCCTACTACTTTTAAAATTATAGCGAATTTGCCTTACAGTATTACAACCCCCATCTTGTGGAAACTCCTTGCACACCACAAGCAGATTCACAGTTGTGTGTTAATGATGCAGAAAGAGGTAGCCGAAAGGATTGTTGCAGGCCCGGGCGGGAAGGATTACGGTGCCTTGACAATCGGTATCACCTATCGCGCCGAAGCGGAACTCATCGCCACGCTGTCGCCAGAAAATTTTTATCCTGCCCCGAAGGTGGATTCCGCACTTCTGAAATTGACGATGCGTGAAAAACCCAAGGTCGCGGTTAAAGATGAAGAACTCTTTTTTAAAATAGTGCGGACCGCGTTTCGGACCCGGCGAAAAATGCTAAAAAATGCGTTAGTCAGAGGCAGGTTTGCGTCGGATGAAGTATTGATGACGGCATTTAAGGAACTCGGTATAGCACCACAACGGCGCGCCGAAACATTAGACATCACCGAATTTGCAGCATTCGCTAATTTCTTGTCCCACTCCCTTTAATCCCTCTGAAATCACAAGCGGAGGTCTATCTCCAGAAGCTGCCAATATACGATCTTCCAATCTGTTCCTTCGCGGCGGAATTCAAATTTACAATGTGCCTTGAGTTCCCTTAAATCACGCTGCTCACCCTTCTCAGCGTTAATATCAAGTCGAAGGGTTACCGCCATTTTTCGGGCATGTGTTACATCTATCTCTATATCTGTGAACAGGAATTCAAGCGAGACGTACTCCTCAAAGAGCTGCGTTATCGCCGGCACGACATCTTCATAATTCTCAGGGATAATGCCTGATGCTACGCCGAAGCGTGTAGCGACATCATCTGCAGCGTTGTAGGTCTCCGAAAAAAGTGCCTGAATCGCTTCAATGTTTTCGACATCCAACGATTCAAGAAGATCCGAGAAATTGTCAAAAAATTCATGTATCTCGATCACTGGATCCTTTAGGGGTTCCAATTCAACATTGATAACTAAACGCCCTTGATTGAGAGCGAAAGGTTCGTTATATGGTTTGTAATCCATATCTTCAACAATCAGCGTGTAGGCATCAGCGTAAAGAATATTCTGAAAAGCATAAGAGCCATCCAAACCAGTCTTAAGGGATTGCTCCAGTAATGTTACAGTCGCTCCTGGAATAGGGTTTCCTGTCCCGGCATCGGTGACGGTGCCGGAGACTGTCCCGTATTCGAGTACGACCGGTTTTTCGGGTTCGGGTTCGGGTTCCGGTTCGGGTTCAAGTGGTTCTTGAGTTTGTCCACATGCGAAAATGCATGCCATGCATAAAAAGAGCAAGGCAATTTTCTTAAATGTTATCATCTATTTATTATCTCCTATATACTATTTAACGAGGTCCCGTGCCTCGCCACTATGCGCATTCAACAAAACGCTTAGGAATTAAAAAATTTATCAAGCGTCTGTGAACTCGGTGGTTTCGTGACCAGAGAAACAATTACCAAAGTGACAGACGAAACGGCAATCAAGATCGTAACAGGCATAATCCCGGTACCGCCTACGCTGTATCCCGGTGTCTGCCAGTTGCGAAGAAAGAAATAGAGCCATAGTAAAATAACGCTACCCACAGCGGCGAATGCGCCTAACTTTGTGCTACGCCGCCAGAATAACGCTGCCACTACAATTGGAAAAAGTCCCGCAAATCCGGTGAATGACCAGATCGCGAGCCTAAAAATGCTCGGTGTTGCGACGAGAGAGATCAGATATGTGACACAAAGGACACCACTGACAAATATGCGTCCGACCCATACCCGCTGTTTCTCAGAAAACGCCTCGCGACGATAATGCCCAATAATATCGTGTGTGAACATGCTCCCAATAGCGAGCGACTGTGAGTCAAGGGATGACATAATCGCGGCGAAAACACCAGCCCCTAAAAACCCAGCTAACACCCCGGGAGCGTGCATACCGATCATCTGGATCAGCACGTTGTTTGCTTGGGATCCCTTTAGATCAGGGACATCTACATTCCCCAATATTCCGAGTAAGACGCTCGGAATCCATACAACCGCAATACATAATGGATATAGGATAATTGCATATCGGAACGTGCCGACATCCTTTGCGGTTAGGAAATGTGAAAAGATGTGTGGAAACATGCCAACACAGAGTGGAATACAGAGATAGGTCAATAGTTCCAAGGGTTTAATATGCTCCGCTTGCATGAGTAAACCTGGATCTATTTTAGATATAGCATTTGAAAATCCGCCCATCCGATGCGTGATAACAAAGAAGGTGATTGCTCCGAGTGTCATGAAAACGAGTGTCTGGAACGTGTTCACCCAAGCAGTGCCACGCATCCCGCTGTAGGTAACGTAACAGAGAACAACAGCACAGATGAGTAAACCGCCTACCCATTGTGGGATTCTACCATCGGTGAGCGTTGCCAATGTTCCGCCGCCACCCATCACGCCGATGAGTAGATACGGTATGAGTAGCAACACAAATATGACAAAGAGAAGGAGTCCTAAGCCATCGGATTCCCAGCGATCCCGGAAGTACTGTGCCTGCGTTACATAGCCGAATTGCTTTCCGATTCGCCAGAGGCGCGTCCCGATAAAGAGGAACACACACGGCACGACGATCGCAGAAGAAGAAGCCATCAGCGCGAAAACACCGATCCCTCTATGATAGGCTTCACCCGATGCCCCGAGGATCGAGAAGGCTGTCATGTTCGTGCCGAAAAGCGTCATTAACAGGATAAACCAATTAATCGTCCGGCTCGCGACGAAGTAGTCTTCCCCAGTGTTTCGGAAGAGTTTATGGCTCAAGGCACCGAGAACCAGTACCATAATAAGGTATATAAAAATGACAGCGAGATTCATTTCTCTCCCCAATCCCCCCGTGCTTTGACGAAGGCGGCCATCAGCAATGTTGCCGCAATGCAGTAACCGATATGATAGAGTAACCCGACCGGCATTCCTAAAACAAGCTGCGGGGTCTTCCAGAGCCAGAAATCGTTATGAAGTAAGAACAATAACACGAGCAAACCGTACAATAACCCTCTAATAGGAGCCTTCATGAGGTGCCTCCTTCTTTCGCCAATTTTATACAGAACTTACGCATTTTTCTATACTGCTGTCGGGGTTTTAAACCCCGCCAGTAAGGGGGGCATGCGGTGCCTCCTTCTTTCGCCAATTATAGTAAAAAATGGCGATACTGGCGCCCATTACGATTCCATGAATCCACACAAACTGAATACGGGTCGGGATAAAAAAGAGAACAAATGCAGCAGCAAATAGGATGCCACGCGTCGATAGGGATAATCTGTTAAAGACATAACCTGCGATTGCAGCTGCCAAAACAACCGTCCCAACCAGTGTGAGCGAGAAATTCCCGAAAACTGCCCATAATGCGGGTGTCCCACCATCGCTATTCAACCAGAGCAATGCGGGTCGTAATACAAACGCGTAGGGCAACGCAAAACCGACGAGTGCGAACCTGAAGGCTGCGAATGCGGTCGCCATTATCCCTGAACCCGCGATCGCAGCTGCGGCATACGCCGCCAGTGCAACGGGAGGTGTCACCATCGACATCATTCCAAAATAGAAAATAAAGAAATGCGCTGCAAGCGGAACAACGCCTAAATCCAGAAGCACGGGACCTACTAAGATCGCCATTAGCAGGTAACAGACCGATGAAGGCAGCCCCATTCCGAGAATAATTGTCGAAATCATCAGGAAAAACAGTGCCAACATCAGATTTGTAGATGCAAGGGGTAAAATTGCTGACGGCAACTTGGTACCGATACCTGTTAGTGTCACCACACCTAAGATGATACCGACACATGCTGCAGCGGCAATCAGCGACACACCGCTCTGCGCTGCTCGTTCACACGGCGATACAATAAAATCCAAACCTTTTCGCAAATCTGAAACGCCAAATCGGGACTCCGTTGGCGCGTGCTGTTTACGGATTTTCCGTACTAAGAAATCCAAAAGACTTATCGCACCGACAACCAGAAGGCTCCAACTCACCGCTCGGAACGCTGTAGCACCCATCAAGAGAAACCCGATAAGTGCGATAAACGCAGCGAGAAAGATACCGCCTTGCACCGTCAAAAGTTTTCCACGTTTTTCTGTCTGCGCGTCGCTCGCTTCTCCCGAGTTGTGAACGCGTCTACTATTTTTTGCTAAAAAATGCACCATACACAACATGCCCGTGTAGTAAAGGACTGCTGGTAGCAGTGCCGCCCTGATGATCTCCAAGTATGTAACGGCAGGCTCTACGATTTCAAGCATCATATAGGCGGCTGCACCCATGATAGGTGGCATTAGCGCACCGCCAGAGCTTGCTGCGGCTTCAATTCCGCCTGCCACTTCAGGTTGAAATCCAGAGCGTCGCATCAACGGAATCGTAAACGTGCCGGTCGTCGCTGTATTTGCCACGGCGGAACCCGACAACGATCCCATCATGCCGCTACCGAGGACCGCGACCTTCGCAGGTGCCCCTGCACTCGCACCGAATACACGCCTTGCCAAATTTAAAACATAATCGGTTGCCCCTGTTCGTTCCAACAACGTACCGAACAATACAAAAAGGAATACATACGTGAACATCACTCGCAGAGCGATACCGAACGCACCTTGACTATGCAAAAACGTCTGGCTGACGATCCGTTGAACGGAATACCCGCGATGCGGGAACAACCAATCCGGCATAAACTGCCCGAAACTGGCATAGAGCAGAAATGCAAGGGCGAGCAGCGGAAGCGTCATACCGATGGAACGGCGCGTCGCCTCTAATATTAAGATAAGTCCGATCACACCGACGATGTAATCCTGTAGTGCCTCCGCGCCTGCCCGATCCCCAAGAGACTGACCGTCTAACCAAAACGCTTGGAAAATCGGTTCCGTTTGACTTAGCACGTAACCGAAACAGAGGATGACACTGCCGATCAGTGCGAAATCAAGTCCTTGAAAGAAACGGTTGTCCGCGAAACGTGAATGAATAGGGTATTTCAGAAATACCACTATTAATCCGAGCATTGCGAAGAGTGCCAATTCGGATTGCGGTGCAAGCCGTGGATAGTTGACCTCGGCTAAGATAAAGAGGCACAGCAGCACCGAGACTATTAGAAAGATGTTATCTTTTAACTTTTGTCTCAATGGGTTGACCGATTCTGATTTTTTTACTTTCTGGGCCGGGCTTAAACTTCACCTTATTTTAAGGCGCGAGTTTGCAAGCCTACGAACGGAATCCCCTAAATTTCTTTAAGTTTAACAGGAAACGAGCGGTAAATCAAGGGAAAAGGGGATGATTCACGCCGAATTGTCTTCATAAGTGTCAACCTGTGCGACAGTTTCTCTCGTCTTTCGGGATGCCCCCTTAAACACAGCGTATAGATACCAGAATGCGGGGATTAACAGAACACCACCTACACCCAGTACAATCAGCATGGGACGTAGTACGGCATCGGGTGCAGCGGTGTTTGAAAAGGTTAAATTCGGTGTGACGAGATACGGATACTGCGCCAGCCCCCAACCGAAGACAATCAGCGTAACTTGTATCGGGACGAGGATACGCGCAAGGCGGAATTGACGGTTCCAAAGCGTCCAGATTGCCCAGAGTGCCACTGCACCTGTTAAGAGTTGAAACGGGATTGACCAAGAAGCACTCGCGAGCCCACGTCGGATTGTTGGGGCACCTTCAGCAGATAAGATAAAACTCAGTCCCGCCATCGCGCCGACACTTACTGCTGCGATGAGGGCGCGTCGTCGAAAATCTTCCTGCAACTCGGGGTCATCGGTCTCCAGTGTGAGATACACCGCTGCAAGTAAAGCACAAAGGGTTAAGGTGAAGAACCCGATTGCAAATGGGAATGGCGCGAACCACGCTGAGATAAAGTCGGTGGTTACCTGTCTACTTTCCATGTCAACGTGAATTGTGCCAGATGCAACTGCGCCCAAGGTAATCCCTAACATTACAGGGGTGATGACACTCCCAATAGCGAATACACGGCTCCAACGGCGATGCGTTGTATCGGATTGGACATCGTAGGTGCGAAATACAAACGCCGAGCCGCGAAGCACAATACCGATGAGCATTAATGTCAGCGGAATGTGTAAAGCCGTGCTGATCGCCGCGAATCCGACAGGGAACGCCACGAACAGCAACACGATAATCACAATCAGCCAGACGTGGTTCGCCTCCCAGATCGGTGCGATGGCTTGTGTGATAAGATCGCGTTGTGCTTTGGCGCGGCGACCTATAGCGAACAGATCCCAGATACCGCCACCAAAATCCGCACCACCCGTTAGCATATAGATAATCAAGGAGATAAGCATCACGCCTGCAACGCAGAGTTCAAGTGTTAACATCCGATTTCCTTATTAATTTGTGTCATATAAGCGTGGACTCTGGAAGATTTGACGGCGTAATAGGACAACGACAACGATTGAAAGGAAAATGTAAAGGATAGTAAAACTGACAAAGGGTATCACCAGATTCGGCATCGGGGTTACCGCATCTGCTGTGCGCATGTAATTATAGATCACCCAGGGTTGTCGTCCGACTTCCGTGACCGTCCAACCCGCTTCAATTGCGATAAATCCGAGCGGCGCGCAGAACGTGATAAACCGAAGATACCAGCGTTCGGTTGGCAGCCTTTTGTGTCGCCACGCTAACCAGCCACCCAGGACGCCTGCAGTAATCAGGACGATTCCACACGCGACCATAATTTGAAACGCATAGTGCACGATTGCCACAGGTGGACGATTTTCACGTGGAACGTCCTTGAGTCCCATTATTTCTGCGTTGAAATCAGAATGTGCGAGGAAACTGAGTGCCTTCGGAATCTCGATCGCATATCGGGTCACTTCAGCGTCTTCGTCGGGAATACCGCCGATGCGTAATGGTGCGCCGCGTTCTGTCTCCCACTGTGCCTCCATCGCTGCGAGTTTGATAGGTTGGTGTTTCGCCAGACGTTTGGCACTGATGTCACCCGAAATCGGTTGGAGGAGCGCGAACACAGCACCAACACTTAAGGCAATAGCAAACGCTCGACGATGGAATACGTTATTTGGGTCGCGTCTGAGAAAATAAGCGTGGATGCCAGCGACTGCGAATCCGACTGACAGAAAGGCTGCGATGGTCATGTGAAGTGCTTGGCTGAACGAGGAAGGGTTTAACATTGCCGCAATCGGATCAACGTTTGTCACCTCACCATTGACGATCGAAAAACCGGTAGGTGTGTTCATCCATGCGTTCGCGGTAACAACAAAGATGCCGGAAAATGTGCCGCCGAGCAGCACCATCATACCGGCAAACCAGTGTGCATATTTTGGGATGCGGTCCCAACCGTAGAGATAAAGTCCCAAGAAGATCGCCTCAAGGAAGAAAGCGAACCCTTCCAACGAAAACGGCATCCCTATGATGGGACCGGCGTAAGCCATGAAATTGGGCCACAACAAGCCGAGTTCAAAAGACAGGACAGTCCCAGAGACTGCCCCGACCGCGAACATAATAGCAGTCCCTTTTGCCCACTGCTTCGCCAGCGTCAGATAGACTTCCTCTCGCGTTTTGAGCCACAGCCCTTCGGCAATTACCATCAGCAGCGGCATTGCTATGCCGACGACTGCGAAAATGATGTGAAACGCCAGTGACATCGCCATCTGTGCACGTGCTGCCAATAAATCCGACATGAGAATGTCCTCCTTCATGCATCAGCTGCACATCGGCGAGCGGTCCTAAGCACCCACCCAATTTACGAACTATAGGACTCACGCAGCCCACCTTGCAGGGTTTTGCTGGGGGTCTTTGATTGGGTGTTTCTGCGTATTTCTTCAGGGTTTAAAACCCCGCCTGCAGTGCGTAATATGTCCATTATCATGGAAAAATATGTAAGGACTAAACTATAGAAATGTATTATGCGACCCACGGTTCAAGCCCGAGGAGTTTCTTTCCTAAAGGTGTCAATTCAGCCGTCTTACCTTGGTGATGCTCCTTCTCTTGTTGCTCTTTTCCGAGTCCTGTTAGTCGTTCGCGCCATCCTTTAACACGGCCCTCACTTGTCGCTTTGCCGTCATCAGGTGCTGGTGACATTGTGATGTACTGCGCCATCCGCGGACGTTCAGCGGAGTTCGGGCTGCTGCCGTGTGGCAACGCGCTATGCCAGATTACCAGATCGCCGGCTTTTCCTGCGACTGGCACCGCTTCTGCTTGGTATTCTCGCACGACTTCCCGTGGGTTCGCATCCTCAGGAAGATCGTTCAACCACGATTCCAACTTCCGATGGAAACCGGGGATACAGGTAAACGCGCCCTGGTTACCGGGCGTATCCGCCAGATATAGCACACCTTGTACTTTTAAACGCACCGGCATATTGTCTAACGACATATCCCAATGCAGATAAGGACCCGTGAACTTCCAATCCGGACGTTCAGGCGGATTCATACTTGCCCGATCAAAACTAACCCAGAGTTTATCGTTGCTCCAAATTTCTGAGAACGCCTGATGGACGCGCGGGTATTGGCGGTTATCCCACAAGGCTTGGTGTTGATAAATTTCCACCATAATACTCCGGCGTGGTGGGTCGGGATACCAACTGTCTGGATCATCGCCATTCATTTCAAGAAAATCCCAGACAGCTTGTTCCGCTGCGCGGCAATTCTCAAGTGGTACCGCTTCCGGTACAACGACATAGCCGTTCTCTTCCCAAAATTCTAAGGCTTCTGCATCAAAAACTGGCATGAGTCTCTCCTTATCAATCTATTCAGTTCAGAACTGTTCCATAAACAGAAAAACATTTTGATTGCCTGAAGATCAACATATTTTTAAGAATACCACAAAACGTCAAGAGAATTCAAATTTTTAGACCATAGGTATCAATTTAGGGATTTTTTTAGCGGCGTTTGATCGCAATTGAAACTCTCAAAAATTTTCTTGTAATTGACTTAACCTTATGCTAAAGTATGAACACTTTCACGGACAAAATTCAGCGAATACTGAGACGGAAGGAAGAGTTCCCAATGCTTAAAGCAGGATTTATCGGTGCAGGTGGACGCAGTCAAGGTGCACACTACCCGAGCGTTAACCGTCTGGAAGATGATGTCGAGATGCTGGGCGCGTGTGAACTTGATGAGGATAAACTCGCGCAAGTTGCACAGAAATACGAGTTCCCGCATACGTTCACAGACCATCGGAAGATGTTAGATACCTTAGACTTAGATGTTGTCTATTGTGTAATGAACGAGAAGTGGATTTTGCAACCCGCTTTGGATTGCCTCAACGCTGGCAAGCATCTGTTTATCGAGAAACCACCCGGTGCGAATAGCGATGAAACACAACAACTACTTGAGGCAGCGGTTGCCAATGATGTCTATTGCATGGTAGGATTCCAGCGCAGATATGCCGCTGTTACGCGCGAAGCGATGCGGCGTGTCGCCGAAAAGGGACCCGTTACATTAGCCGTCACCACCTTCAATAAACAGATGTTGGGCGGGAATCGGGAATTTACGACAACGCTTTGGAACGATGTCTGCCACGTTGTTGATCTACTCCGCTATATGGCAGGCGGCGAGCCGGTGGAAGTCACTGCGCATCGCGATACTTTTGGAGCAGAACAACGCAACTTTTACACTGCCTTCGTCCGTTTTGATAACAACGTCACAGGCGTACTCTTTGGGAGTCGCGCATCGGGTGGACGCGTTTTACGTTCTGAGTTGCATGGTGTCGGTATCGGTTGTTACATGAAAATTCCCGAAGAAATCGAAATTTATGAAGATAATAATAGGAACGTTATGGGCGGTTGGGAAGTCGATGGGGTAGATCAGCGCGACTCACCGAGTTATGAAGGTGTGCTAACTATGCATCAACATTTTGTTGATAGTGTCCGCAATCGGACAGTCCCGCTCACAGACCTTCGTGATGTTATCCACTCCATTCATCTCGTGGATCAGATAGAGGGTCCTCTGCCCGATTAACGTTTCTGTAGTACTGAAGTCCCGCACTTCGCGCCTTGAGGATTGGATATATGCTTGACGAAAAACATCTACAACACCAGATGACTGACGAACAACGCAATCGTTTAAATGCGGACGGCTATTTCACTGTTGAAAACGCGCTGCCGTTAGACCTTGTTGAACGCCTTGAAGCCCGGGTAGATAATATCTATCAGAATCATCTTGATGCTGGCTATGACCCCCATACCAAAAATCAGATGACTGCACACAGCAACTTTTTCTACCCGAATTTCCTCGGCAGGGATCAGATTTTCGTAAATATTTTGGATTGGTATAAAACGTTCCCGAAGGTGTGGGGCATTTTGGGCTGGAATATCTATTCTTACCACAGCCACTTCATTATCACACCACCACGTCCGGAGGCGGTTCGCGGTAAATCCGCCCCACTCGGTTGGCATCAAGACAGCGGACGCGTTAACATTGAGATCGAAAGTTCACCGCGCCCCCGTCTCTCCATCAAAGTTGTTTATTGGCTCTCCGACTGCTCCGAAACGGGACGCGGCAATTTCTATGTTATCCCCGGCAGCCATCTGTGGGATAAGCTGGAACGTCCAGCAGATGGATCAATGCCGGAAGGGGCAACGCCTGTCTGTTGTAGACCGGGTGATGCCGTTTTCTTTGACCGCCGTATATGGCATGCCCGCAGCGAAAACGATTCTGACATCACGCGTAAGGGTCTCTTTTATGGATACGGCTACCGATGGCTACGCAGCAAGGATGACATGACGATTCCACAAGAGATGTTCGATCGGAATGACCCGATTCGACAGCAGCTGCTCGGCGGTGGAATGAATGCAAACGGACATTTTTCACCGAAGGACGGAGATGTTCCTTTGAAAATATGGCTTGAAGAACAGGGTGTTATTTCAAAGTAACAGCACGCTCTTGTCGCCTTAATTTTCATGCCAATTGGCTTGACACACATAAGAAAATAGCGTATAATTTCATTAATAGAACTTACGCAATTTTTCTACGGAATCCTATGTATCACGCGCAGCTAACGAGGTTTCAGACCTCGCCAACGAAGGGTTTGCGTAGGGACTGATTAAATAATGTATTGATAATGGAGGCATAGCGCGATGTTTCAAACGCGGCTTAATACAAGCGCATTGGTTGTTATCCTCACGACAGCCATTTTGATTGCAGTAGCTTCAGGGGAGGAGGCAGTGACAACTCCAGATATGCTAAAAGTAGGAATGATCGCCCCAGATTTTACGCTGAAAGATGAAGAAGGCGTTGAGCGAAACCTCAGCGATTATTTAGGGAAAAAGAATGTCGTTCTCGCTTTTTACCCGAAAGATTTCACAGGTGGCTGAACAGCCGAACTTTGTTCGCTCCGGGATAATTTGAGCGAGATAGAAGCAACCGAGAGTGTACTTTTCGGTGTTAGTGTTGACGATGTTGATTCGCATAAACGGTTTAGGGAAGCAGAAAAATTCGGATTTTCACTCTTAGCCGATACGGAATTTGAGGTAAGCAAGCAGTACAGCGGTATCATGGAAAGGTTCAACGCTTCAAAACGGACAACCTTCATCATTGATAAAGCGGGGTATATCCGCGCCATCGATGAAGAGGTCAAGGTCCAAACGCACGGCGAAGATGTCGTCGCACTGCTTAAGAAGGTACTACCGAAGATAGAAGTTGGGCAACCCGCTCCAGATTTCATTGCCACTGATAGTACAGGCAAGACTTATCAACTCAGCGAGTTAACCGAGAAAAAGAATGTCGTGTTATCGTTTTACCCGCGCGACTTCGGACGCGGCTGAACGGCGCAAGTTTGCTCGCTCCGTGATGAGTCGAGTAGTTTCGCAAAATACGATACCCAGATTTTCGGGATCACCCACAATGACGCGGACTCGCGTCAGAAATTCTCGGAAGAAAATCAGTTAAACTTCCCGCTTTTGGTGGACGCTGGACGCAATCTCGCGCTGCTGTACGGCGCGACGGATGCCCCAGATGGCAGCATCCAACGATCTGCTATTATCATTGATAAAACGGGAAAGATTGTGGAAATTGATAAAGCGGTCAATGCGAGTACCCATGGACCGGACTTGGTTAATTTCTTCAAAACCTTGGAAACGTCAAATTAATTGATGACGCGTAGCAACTTATCGACAATTCCGGCAGGCATTGCATGGGGGACCTCTGTCTTATTTAGCCCATTTTTGGTGCCAATTGCAACTGCTGTCGGGGTTGTCCAAAAATATGCGCCCCCCCAAGACGCACTCCGCTGGTTAGTGATTGTCGTTGTATTTGTTACGCTGCTACCGGCACTCTCAATAGGGCTGATGGTCCGGTTTTCCAGAGTCAGCGACTTTCATTTGCAGAATAGAGAGGAACGGCTCCTACCTTTATGCTGTACGCTCATCAGTATGATTGTCGGCACTGTTTTACTTCACCAACTCGGTGCGGCCCGTGAAATCGTTTGGGCAGGCGTTGCCTACGTCGCGAATAGTGCCATTTTTTCGGCAATTACCCCACTCTGGAAAATCAGTTTTCACAGCAGCGTTGCGACGGGTTGCGTTACCGTCCTCGTCATGCTCGTTAATCCTCAGTTCGGATGGTTATTCCTATTAGTTCCACTGATTTCTTGGGCACGCGTTTATCGCAAACGGCACACGCTCCTCCAAACCGTTGTCGGTGCAGTCCTTGCTGTCAGTACTACGGTCATTGTTCTGTATATGGCGCAACTTGGGAGTCAGACTTGAAATAGGATAGCACCACGTTAGTTAGACAAACACGAGTGGCGGATCATCTACGACAGACTTACGCGCAGGCTTCTGTTGTAAATTATCGTGGATGTTTTAGGGGTGGTAGGTTATCCCAATCGCATTCGAGGCAGAAATCCGCTTCTCTACCGAGTCGGCGTACGCGACCGCCACACTCAGGACACTTAACAAGGCGAGGAGAGTTTGCTTCTTCAGTATTCGGTGGGAACATAAGCAGCTGCTCTATCGGCAAATTTCGTTCCCTTTCTTCCACAAACTCCAGCTGCAGGCTTTCAATTATATCGTGGGTATCAAGTTTAAATGGTGGTGGTGAATTCCGAGAGAGATTAATAAAATTGCTACGGTAGACCCGAATGGTATTCTCTTCGCGCACCTGCCGTATAAAAAGCGTATATTTATCAGGTGCCACCAAATAAGCAGCGGTGTCCAAAATATATCTACGCGGTTTGATTGCTATCTCAAATCCTCGATAGTGAAAAACAGCGGCGTTCGCGTCAGGCTGCATCTGACAGATTTCAGAGAGTTCATGCGAGCGCGATGCAGAGAGGATCAACGCATAGTGCCGACACGGATGTTGTGAGAGCCGTTCAAACGGCAGAAAATTTTCGGGTTCCGCGCTATTTTGGAGAAATGTAGTAAAAGTCGCATAAGCGTTCTCAGTGGCTTCGTGCAAGATTAGTTGACTTAACCGCCGAGACGCCGGTGTACGCGTTATATCGGCGCGATTAATTTCCCGCGAGTAAAGTTCAACCTGCACATTAACATCAATAGGTTGATTTTCATCACTGATACGCTGTAACCGTTCCACGGGCCGGTCTGCGATTTTAAGAACAAATGGTAACATAGCAACTCACCTAAACTCCTTAAAGGAGAGATTTAATAAGTGTAGCATAGATTCTGGTGTTTGTCCAATTAATTATGTCCCCGTCTTAAGAAGTCTTGTGGTTTATCATCGGGAGAATTCGATCCGGAAGTTGAAGCTTTTTTCGTTTTATGGTATACTAATTTAATCAGAAAGGAGATAGGTTATGTCCGGACATTCTAAATGGTCCACAATTAAACACAAAAAAGCAGCGAACGACTCCAGACGCGGCAAACTTTTCTCAAAGTTGATTAAAGAGATTACCGCCTCCGCGCGTATTGGGGGTGGCGATGTAGATACAAATCCACGCCTTAGAACCGCCATTGCAGCTGCAAAATCAAGCAACGTTCCCAACGATAACATTGAAAAAGCGATCCTTCGTGGTACCGGTGCACTTGAGGGTGAAACCTACGAAGAGATTCTCTACGAAGGCTACGGACCCGGTGGGGTCGCAGTGATGATAGAAGTCTTGACCGACAACCGCAATCGCGCTGTCGCAGCGATTCGACACGCTTTCAGTAAGCACGAAGGGAGAATCGGCGAACGCGGGTGCGTTGCCTGGGGCTTCGATAAATGTGGATTGATCGTCGTCACGCCTGATAGTATCGATGAAGAAGAATTGTTTATGACCGCGGTTGAAGCGGGTGCTGAAGATGTAACCGCTTCCGAAACAGGTATGGAAATTATTACACCGTTTGAGATGTTCGATAACGTCCTAACAGCGATTCAGGAGACATCCGCTGAAGTTCAACTCGCTGAAATTAGCATGATTCCGCAAAACACCGTGAAACTTGAAGGCAAAGAAGCAGAACGGATGTTACGCCTCATGGACGCGCTCGACGAACTCGACGATGTACAAAAAGTCTATGCCAATTTCGATATCCCTGATAACCTCTTAGAAGCCGCAGCTTAGCTGTGCACATCATACAAAAATTGATAATCCTTGGCATTGACCCCGGCATTGCGAATACTGGATACGGCGTGGTTGAATTCCACGCCAATCGGTTTGCTCCGCGTGCCTTCGGGAATATCACAACCAGCCCTCAAACAGCATCGGAAATGCGACTGAAAAAAATTTACGATGCTGTGACTGACTTGATTGCGGAATTCGCTATCGAGAGCGTAGTCCTTGAGGATATCTTTTTTAGTAAGAATATAAACAGCGCATTTACCCTTGGCGAAGTCAAAGGTATTGTGAAGCTTGCGGCTGCGAATGCGAATTGTCCTATTGCGCTATACGCACCTACTCAGGTTAAACAAGCCATTGTCGGGTATGGGAAAGCCACAAAAGCGCAGATGCAAAAAATGACGCAAGTCCTGCTGAAACTAAAAGAGCCACCACGTCCGGATCACGCGGCAGACGCGCTCGCGCTTGCACTTTGCCATGCCCGTTCTTATAAAGTTCTTGAACTGAAAAAAAAGTATACACAATAGCAACAGCGTATTTCTGTTTAGAGGAATTAGGATGATTGCTTATATCAAAGGCGTTATCGTTCATAAAGAGACAAAACAGGTGATTGTCGATGTAAACGGTATTGGATATGCCGTTGACGTAGCCCCGAGAATTGTAACAGACCTACCACCGATAGGCGATCCTGTTACCTTTCATACACACTACCATCAAAGTCGTGAAAACAAGATAACCCTTTATGGGTTTATTTCAAGGGATGCCCTAAAAGTCTTTGAATTGGCGCTGACTGTCTCTGGCGTAGGACCAGCCCTCGCGCAAAATATCGTTGCGAGGTTGTCTCCTTTACAATTCCAACGCGCTGTACAGCGTGGAGAAACTACTACACTGATGCGGGTGCCGCGCTTAACCAAAGACATTGCACAAGTTATCATCACCAAACTTAAAAAGAATATCACTAAAATGAAACTTGAAGGCGACGCTGACCTTGAGAGATCTGGGACACCGGATGCCTCGGTAATCGAAATGCTCGTCAACCTCGGTGCTTCGGAACTTGAGGCAGAACAAGCCGTCGAAAAAGCACAAAAGGTTCTCGGAGACGCTGCGCAACCGGAGAATTTACTCAAACAGGCACTTCGCTATATCCGAAATTAGCCTCTATTTAGGAACGTGAATTATGGATAACCACGACAAGCCAGATTCCCTTCGGATACAAGATTTGGCGACTGAAGATGATGACTTCGGATATAGCCTACGTCCGAGAACGCTGAAGGAATTTATTGGACAGGATAGAGCGAAAAAACAGCTTTACATCCATATTGAAGCTGCCAAAGAGCGTGGGGATGCGCTTGAACATGTGCTACTTGTGAGTCCACCGGGATTAGGAAAGACGACGCTTGCGAGGATCATCGCCAATGAGATTCAGAGCAACTTTAAACAGGCGATCGGTCCTGTCATGGAAAAATTAGACTTAGCCTCAACGCTGACGAATCTTGAAAAGGGAGATATCCTCTTCATTGACGAAATCCACCAGATGAAAGGGAACGTGCAAGAATCACTTTATCCTGCAATGGAAGATTATCAACTCGATTTCACTATCGGTCAAGGGCCTGCATCCGATGTTATGCAAGTCCCGCTGGATCCGTTTACGTTAATTGGTGCGACGACGCGTGAAGGATTACTTGCGGGTCCCTTTCGGGATCGGTTCGGCATTCGCATCCACCTTGATTACTACGAACCCGAGGACATCCAACAAGTTATCCGCATTAACAGTGCAAAACTTAATATTAATATAGACGAAGAAGCAGAATATGCCTTAGCCTGTCGCTCGCGTGGCACGATGCGAATTGCGAATAAATTACTCGCTAACGTCAGAGATTATGCGCAAGTCGAAAGCGATGGCATACTTACGCTTGCGGTTGCGGAGGAGGCACTGGAATTCTTTGGCATTGATGAACGCGGATTAAACGCACAAGACTATGCCTACTTCCAGACCCTTATTGAGAAATTCAACGGACGCGCAGGGGTTAAGGCACTCGCTGTCGCGCTGAGTGAAGATGAGCGCACTATTGCAGAAGTTTATGAACCTTATTATATTAAAGCAGGGTTCTTGGCACTGACACCGGGAGGGCGCGTCGCAACTGATGCGGCTTATGCGTACTTTGACTACCCTGTAAATTCGCAAGCAACGCTGTTCTCTTAGTGGTAAAAAAATTCTGGTGAGGCACCCACTTCCCGCATAGTTATGAAACTTACAGATTTCGATTATCACCTGCCTCCTGACCGGATTGCGCAAAGTCCCCTTCAACAGCGTGACGCATCGCGGCTTCTGGTAGTCAACCGCACTACCGGTGCCTTTCATCATACCGTGTTTTCGCAGATTGGAGAATATTTACCGGACAATGCCCTGTTAGTTCTGAACAACACCAAAGTAATCCCGGCACGGTTAATCGGTAACAAAGTCGGAACCGGTGGCAAGATAGAATTGCTTCTCATCGGAGAAAAAGAACCGGATACTTGGGAAGTGCTTGCCAAACCGAGACGCAGTCTGCAAATCGGCACACAGATTGCCTTTGGAGATAGCATCTTAAAAGCAGAAGTCCTTGCGAAACCAGATGATGGACACTGTATCGTCCGTTTTGACTATGCCCCTAAGGATGGGTTTCCGGCCATCCTTGCTGAGATTGGCATGACGCCTTTACCACCTTATATTCGTCGTCCACCGAACGCTGAAGATAAGGTGCGTTATCAGTCAGTTTACGCGACCGCTGAAGGTGCGATTGCCGCCCCGACAGCCGGGTTGCACTTTACACAAGAATTGTTGGCGGAATTGAAAAACTCCGGAATAGAGATAGCGACCTTAACACTGCACGTTGGACCCGGAACGTTCCAACCGGTGAAAGTCGAAAATATTCAGAAACATAAAATGCACGCTGAATATATCCATCTCACTGAAACAGAAGCGCACCGGATTCGTAGCGCACGGGCGGTGGGATCGAAAATTGTTGCTATCGGGACGACAGTGGTACGATCACTCGAAACCGCTGGCATGACAGGCACTGTGCGTCCTTATAGCGGTTATAGCGATCTTTTTATCTATCCCGGACACCAATTTAATGTAGTAGATGCATTGGTTACCAACTTTCATCTACCTAAATCAACTTTACTCATGCTTGTGAGTGCCTTTGCGCAACAAGATTTGATTCAGGAAGCGTATCAAGCAGCACTCCAACATAACTACCGTTTCTACAGTTATGGCGATGCCATGCTAATTCTTTAGAAAACAGAAGGAGACCCTTCATGGAACAACTATTACCGTTTTTTCCGCTTATAGCCATAGGTGCTATCTTTTATTTCCTGCTACTTCGACCGGAACAAGCGAAACGCAAAAAACACCAGAATATGTTAGAGAACCTGTCTAAGGGGGATGAGATTGTAACCAACGGTGGCTTGCACGGCAAAATCCTTGGGATGAGTAATGATAAGAATCTTATTCTCCTCACTATTGGGGAAGTGAATAGCCAAGAAATAAAGGTTCAAATCTCGCGGAGTGCCGTTGCCTTTCTCAAAAAAGGTGGCGAACTCATTGAAGGCGAGTAGTGCTGTTTCCGTAGGCGCGGTTTGAAACCGCGCTTACGGAAACACGACTTTTATCTACAATTTCAGACCTGACAAAACAGTAGTAGTGAGTTAACTCAACAAAATGGTAGACACCCGGGATGAATAACAGATTCAATTTCGCTGCAATTCAGAAGGAAGTATCAACATGACAAATCGACAGATAATTTCCAAGGTCCTTGATGAAAATGAGAAAAACGGGTTATTGACAGGAAATTGTAAAGATATCTTGGCTGAAATCCCCAATGAAAGTATTGATTGCGTTATTACTTCGCCTCCGTATTGGCAAATGAGAAAATATCGCACAAATGGAAACGATACGGATTCGATGATTGGTGAGGAAAAAACACCTGAAGAATATGTGAAAAGACTTGCTGGAATCTTCCTCCAGATAAAGCGGGTATTAAAATCGGATGGCTCAGTATGGTTGAATCTTGGCGATAAATACCATAACAAAAATCTGATGGGAATGCCTTGGCGGGTCGCTCTCGCTATGCAGAACAATGGATGGATACTTCGCAATGATGTTATATGGCATCAAATGAAAGGAACTCAAAGTGCAAAAGACAGGCTCAGAGATGTCTATGAACACATATTTCACTTTGTTAAGAACAAAAAGTATTATTACGACGCTGATGTTATCAGGATTAAACCGAGCAAACTTCCAAAAATCAACGGGGAAAAAATCGTCTCTGCCACGGGTGTCAGTGGGAAAAAATATCGTAGACAGATTTTTGAGTCTAAGGAATTAAATGAACAAGAACGCGAGGCAGCGATAAGAGCACTTGACGAAACGTTAAGGAAAATCAAGGAAGGCAAATTAGTCGATTTTAGAATGACGATTAGAGGTGCTCAACGGACATACCATAGCGACAATTCGGCGGTCAGCGGACGAGCCAAAGAATTAAAAACAAAAGGCTTTTTTATTTTGACAAGTAGTGCCAAAGGACATTTACCCTCTGATATTTGGGATATTGTCCCAGAAGATGAATGGAGAAAAGATGTACATTACGCTGTATTTCCGACTGAGTTATTGGAACTACCGATTAAAGCGACCAGTCGAATCGGCAGTGTTATCCTCGATCCCTTTATGGGCACAGGAAGCACATTAGTGGCTGCCAATCAACTCAACAGACAAGCACTCGGAATTGAACTAAGCGAAGAATACGTAGAGATTGCCAGAAATCGGTTAAACCCTGCCCAATTGATTCCATATTTATAGGTTTCCTTCTGAAAGTGCCCAGTCTGTTTAAAGTCTATAACTGCTGGCCAAGGCGTTCCAGTCGTTCCAGCTGCCTGAAATTCAACACACAGAAAATCTTCTATTTCTTTTCCTTTCATTTTGGCAGCGACAAAATCAATACTTCCTGCCACCCCGCAAGACACTTCAGATGCCCATCTTATCTGATAGCTATCCGGCAAATCGCCAAAGTATAATTCCTTAAGCGTATCGTAGACGGCTTGTTCTTCAAAACGGTGGGGGCATACAATAACAGGCGTTATCTTTTCAAGAAACTTGCCTTTGTAGCCAAGCGTGCAAACCCCAATTTTAACTTCAGGTTGACTTTTTCGAGGTTTTTTACATTCACCATTTAAGAAGGGACAGAACTGTTGATCCCGTTTCGCTTGTACAGCCGAGTCTTTGTTAGTAAAAGGATAACCAAATATTTCCGTTGGATGTCGAGTAAATTCAGGTTCGTTCATGACATTTTCTCCTATCCTACAAAAAAGCCAGTTAGTAGTTGTTAAGAAACCGAGGTTGCCCACGCTTTAACGTGTGGGTGCTATCACAAAGTTGGCTGTATCCACAACTGGTAACCAATGCCTTCGGATCTTAGCAACACGATGCTATCCTGTTCTGGAACAGCAAGGACATCGTTGTGATACAACTGCACGCGTGCCGTTCCTGTGGTGTGCGTGACATTGAAAACAGCAACGCCATCCGTATTTTGGAACCGATGGAGGCAGATCGCCTCTGATCCAGTAAGTATCGTATGCGCGTCGCTTATGCTTACATCTGAATCATCTGAAAAGATATTCTCGTGAATGCTAAGGTGCGTTTCATTTTCATTTACGGACTCACCCGCCTGTAAGATAACCGCCGCAGATTCTGAGTGAGATGGTACTTTGCAAACCGCGATTTCGATTCCCGATTCATTTGTGAGGATCTCATAAGTTGTATGGTGTGGAACATAAGCTATGCACGCCTCTCCGTGGAAAACATCTGGACGCTCACCCAAAATCCCGTTCGCTTTATTGCCGTTATGTCCGACCAATAAAGTGCAGTCTCCACCTAATGCAATCAGTGCGACTTCAGTATCATCAGAATGATCAAAGAAAGTTGCCTCAGACGTGAGGCGAAGAATCCCGAAATGGAGTTTTGTGATCCCCATTTCGCCGGGCTTCACGAGTTCGGTGTATCCGTTGGTAGGCGTGTAATTTTTAGATGCCGACATTGGATTGAAAATCCGAGAGATGTTCAACGAGACTTGCTAATGGCAGTCCAACGACATTAAAATAGCACCCTTCAATGCGTCGAACAAAAGCGGCACCGCGGCCTTGAATGCCATAAGCACCGGCTTTATCGGATGCCTCTCCGCTTTCAATATAGGTGGTTATTTCGGCAGCATGTAACTGCCGAAAGTAGACGTGGGTTGTCTCAGACCAGACGTGTTTCTGTCCTGTTGCTGCGTCCATTAATGCAACACCTGTCACGACTTCATGGCAGGTACCGCTAAGGCGCGACAACATCGCTGATGCGTCCGCATCGTCAGTAGGTTTACCGAGAAGTTCCCCCTCTAAAGATACCAACGTATCTGCTCCGATAACCAGACCGTGATTGTAATGTTGTGTGACAGACACAGCCTTTAACGCGGCAAGTTCTTGTGTTACTTCACTCGCAGGTTTGTTTACGTAGACGTTGTGCGGTGGTTCGACAATATCACTCGGATGTATTTTAAATGTTAACCCAATCTGTGATAGCAACGCTGAGCGTCGAGGTGATGCAGAGGCTAAAATCAGGGGCGGAATTTCTACAATACATTCGCGCGTTTGCATGCTATTTTAGACAATACCATTTTGTATCTTGCCCCTCGTGGATTTGCAACAGATTCGCCTGGACCAATTCTTGAAGACCGTTTTCAATGTCTGCCTTAGAAAATCCGATCTTTTGAAGAAGCGGGTCACGACGTGGCATGCGGAACCACTCGGGGTTTTCGGAAGAACGATATCTTTTTTTAAAGACCTCCAAAGCATTGTACAAACGCAGCGTCCTTGGAGGCAATCCAACAAGTGGGTTAATCTCAGCAAAGGATTGGAGCGATTCGTTCGGCATTGCTTCAGTCCATAGATAAGCAGAGTTATTCATACTATACACAACGTATGTATCTAAAGATTGGTTACAAAAAGTAATAAACAACCTTTTGTCACTTTCTCAGCATATCAATATTGTAGCGTCTTGTGATGCACCTAACCCGCTGCCTTTGACAATTTTTTAAGGTCGTGGTAGACTCTACCAAATCTCATGCAAGACGGTGTGCTATTGCCTTTCTCAAATGAAAATCGCCTCTCTGTGCGTTCCCTCCTGCTCGGTCTCTGCTTTGTTATTCTGATATGTTGCATCGTCTCTTATGCGGAATTAGTAATTACCTACATCCAAATCGGGTTTTTACAGTTGCCGCCAGCAGTTATTGGGTTGTTCTTTTTTCTGGTATTAGCGAACCGGTTGCTTGCCAAACTCAGGGATCGGTTCGCCTTGTCGCCGCGCGAATTGATGTGTATCTACTGTATGATGCTCGTTGCATCAATGATTTCATCGCGCGGTGTCATGGAAAAACTCATCCCTGCCTTAATCGCAGTTAACTATTTTACCAACGAAACCAACAGTTGGGACACGCTCTTTTTTCCACACATCAAACCGTGGCTGATCCCTTTCTCTCCTGAACAAAAAGGACAAGCCGCTATCGCTATCAGTTTTTATGAAGGCACACAAACAGGTGATGCCATCCCGTGGCGAGCGTGGTTAGAGCCGTTGTGCGTCTGGGGTATACTTGTTTTTTTAGTGTTTACCGCGTTTCTCTGTTTAGCGGCGATTTTGCGCAAACAGTGGATTGAAAACGAGAAACTTTCATTTCCGTTGGTCTCGCTACCGCTTGAGTTCGTACACGAAAGACGCGGCTTTCTGCGGAACCGCTTGATGTGGATAGGGTTTGCCCTGCCTGCTTTCATCTTTACGTTAAACGGACTCCATGAAATTTCGCCGCAAATCCCGAATATCTCGCTGAGGTATCTGCTCAACCCGTATTTCACAGAACAACCCTTTAACGCCATCGCTTACACACCCATTTTTCTTTCCTTCGCGGCGGTAGGGTTTTTCTATTTACTACCGACCCAACTCCTTTTCAGTCTATGGTTCTTTTTTTTACTCACGCGACTTCAAGATGTTGTTGCGGCAATGTTCGGTTTACGGGTAAGTGGAATGCCGCTCTATCCAACCCGACTCTATATCGGTTACCAAGTCGCGGGTGCTTATATTGTACTCGTAGTTTCGTTTATTTATATGGGACTCCCGCATTTCCGCCATGTATTTCGCCGCGCATTCACTGCAACACAAGCGGATGATCGGGAGGAACTTTTACCGTATCGCACAGCGGTTTGGGGACTCATTATCAGTTTGATCCTCGCGATCGGGTGGTGTTACATAGCAGGGCTGAATTTAGGGTTTGCGGCGTTCGAGATACTGGTTTATATATGCATCATTGCTGTAGTGATGGCGCGTAGCACCGCCGAAGGCGGCTTGTTGATGACGGAAACATCGTTCCGCCCCTTGGATCTCTATCAACTCGTTTCAAGCAAAGCAGCGTTGGGGGCACAGAGCCTCACCGTGCTATCGTTCCTTGATGCAATTTTCACTCGCGATCAACGTGGGTTAATCCTGACAGGTTTCTTAGACGGGTTAAAAATTAGGGATCGGGTGGGAATGTCGTATCGTTCGTTACTCGGTGTGTTTGTGTTAGGCAGCACGGTGGCATTCATAAGTGCAGCGGCGATCCATCTATGGCTTCCCTATACCCACGGTGCCAACTATATGTATAGCTACACCTATCGCGGGAATCCGCTTTGGGCATTTCAGGATAATGTCGCAGCGATGGAAGGATTAAGCACGGATCTCCGCACAACCGGCGGACTCTTTTTTGGCATCGGCGCGCTTGTGACAACCGGGTTAGTAATCCTGAGAATGTTATATTGGTGGTGGCCCCTGCATCCACTTGGGTATGCATTATCAGGTTCGTGGACACTGATTGTGTTCTGGTTTCCTGTGCTAATTGCGTGGGGTATCAAAACACCGATTTTACGTTACAGCGGTATTCGGCAGTACCAACGACTGCGTCCGTTCTTCTTAGGCATGGTTTTCGGAGAATTCAGCATGGCGGTTGTGTGGACACTCATCAGTTGGGCAGCAAACGTGCCAGCACCGTTTTTTCCTTGGCCGTAAGTGGTATACACTATCTCTATAAAGTGAACTTTTCGTTGTAAATTAACACTCCACATGATATAATTGTTTTAATTTTTGATTTTAACTTATTATCAACCGTGTAGCAAATTAGGAAAACGACGATGAGCAAAACTAAAGATACACAGCAGCACCCGAACGTCGAAATTTCCGTTCGTAATTTCGGTCCTATTGCCGAAGCCACAATTAATCTGCGCCCATTAACGGTATTTATCGGTCCGAGCAATACTGGCAAAACTTATTTTTCCACGCTGGTCTATGCGTTGCACAATACTTTTGACGGTTTCTCAGGATTTCCCACGCCTTTTCTTCAAGATCTGCTGGTTGAAATCATGCATGATTTACGCCATTATCCCACGGGAGTTGGTCCAGAGGTCGAAAAGAAAATTTTGACAATTACCCAAAAACTGAGTACAAAAGAGAGAACCTTTAAATTTTCGGACTTACCGCCGGAGGTCCGCAATCAAATTGACAAAAGTCTGAAGGATCCGCAAATTCTATTGGATAAACTTGAAAGTTGCCTAGATGTTGTTTCTCCTTGGGATATGCTAAAATCAACCGGTGGTACCCGAAATGAAATGACAATTTCATTGGAAGTTAGCAAAGAAAATCAAAAATTCTGGGACTTCAAAATGATAATTTCCGAATCAGAAGATATTACCGTAACTGCATCAATTGATGAAGAGATGCCTTTTCGCTCTGGAGACGAACAAAGGTGGGACGAAACACTCGGGCTTTCCAGTTTCCTAAAACTAATTAACACACTAGACAGATATACAAGTGAAGTTTACTATTTACCCGCTACTCGAAGTGGTCTTATGCAGAGCCACACGGTGATTGCCAGTTCTCTTGTTGCGCGTGCCACACGCGCTGGATTTGAACGATTTCCTGAAGTCCCGACGTTTGCAGCCGGTCTGTCGGATTTCCTACAACAAATCATACTCTACAAAGCAGACAAAAAACCTAAAAGCGAAATGATGACTATTGCTGACGCGCTGGAGTCTAATGTCCTCTATGGAAAAATTATTTGGAGACCTTCACCGAGTGGATATCCTGAATTCCACTACCATCCATCGGAAATGGAGGAGGAAATACGTCTGAGCCAAGCCTCATCAATGGTATCTGAACTCGCGCCTTTAGTTTTGTTTATTCGAGGACTTATCTGCCCTGGCGATACACTTATCATTGAAGAACCCGAAGCACATCTGCATCCCGGTGCCCAAACAGAAATCGCTGCTACTCTTGCCCGTTTAGTACGCGCTGGTGTACGTGTAGTGGTGACAACGCATAGTGACTGGTTGCTCAAGGAAATCGGGAACCTGATTCGTGAAGGTGTTCTTAAGGAAAAAGGTGAACTACGAAAGAAATCTGACGGACCAGAAAGTTGGCTATTACCAAATGAGGTTGGTGCATGGCATTTCCATAAAGAAAAGCCTGTGGAACCACTACACTTTACGAATCTTGACGGAATAGATCCTCCGGACTACGAGGACTTAGCACTAAACCTCTATAACCGCTCAGCCGGACTCCATAACCAAATTGAGGAAACGGAAGGCGACAATACCAGTGAATGAGCGTCAGGTTTTTGGTGAAATTCGGAGACAAATCAATAAAGATAACTTGATTAACTCCTGTAGCGGCGAAGGTTGTACCGTGGATATGGAGGACGTACCGTCTGAACGAATCGTAGTCCACGTGGAAAATGAATTTGATTTTCAAAAGAAGAATGAAAAGCGATGTGATCGGCTTCTCTTTTTCATTAACACAGAAAAAAGACTTGTAGCAGTGCCTATTGAACTTAAGAGCGGTACTGCTAGAGAATCTGATGTCGTAGAACAATTAGAAAACAGCCTGAAATTCGCTGAGCAAATTGCCTCAGCAACGAGTATTTCGCGAACTGAATACTGTCCAATCTTATTCCACGGCAAAGACATCAAGTGGAGTAATCCCAGAGGGCTTAAACAACTCAGAGTGAGATTCCGCGGGAAGAATTTGCTAGTCTTGAGAGGAAAGTGTGGCGGCGAAAAGCATTTAGCAAATATACTGATTAACTCTGGGTACCTCTGATTCGCCGTGCAATATACTCGTCGCCACGAGCAATACACTCGCTACAGATTCCTTTCATGCAACACTCCGATTGCGTGCTGTGACCTCCCATGTGCCTCGACAATACCCATCGGTATCTACGAGATAGTAAAACGGATGCAGCGCGACACACGGACAGATATGCGTCGGACAGACGTAAATCTCTTGCCCGATGTGCATAGGCGTGCTGTCAGGGACGTTAATTGCCCAATGCTCCTCGTGCTGCATGCTCACCTCAGCATTTTCAACGTTCAAAACGACACCCCGCACGCCATCAGGATCCGCGGCGATGGCTTTATGCCCTAAATCAACGGTAATCCGATGTGGCGTAGGGATACTAATCACACGGCTCAGGAGTAGAGCTGCAGGCGTAAAACCGAGATCGGGATAACGGGTTGTGTAACCGTGGTCATGGAAAACGAATGTCCCTGGCGATGCCTCTACACCCGGTGTCTCTGCATAGATCGGGAATGTCGGCGTACCGCCCATCACAATCAATGGCACTTCGAGTCCTTTGGCAGTAAGTTTATCTTGCATCTCTGCTACTTGTACGAGACTTTCGTCGCAGGACGCTTTCCGCTCGGCGACATCTTCATCGTGGATATGTCCATCGTAGACGTGCAATCCCCACGGTTGTAATCCGTCCGCCGCTTCAATCTGCGCGTAGACATCTACAGCAGCATCGCCGACGGGGATGCCTGTGCGGTTCATCCCTACATCCAGATCGAGCATGACTTTGACCGTTAATTCGAACTTCGCCACTTCTGCCGAGAGTGCCGACACTGCTTCTGTATGATCAACAATGACCTTGAAATCTGCGTCGGGATATTGCCCCTGCAGCGAGACGAAACGGTTGACGTTAGGGCCTACCATCTGATAGGCAATCAGTATATCCTGAATACCGTTCTGTGCCAACATCTCTGCTTCCCGTAACGTCGCGCACTTGTGCTTAAGGATACCCGCGTCACGCTCCATCGCGATAATCTCTGCGGTTTTATGGGTTTTCGCATGCGGCCTAAGTTTCGAGACATCCCCATTAACGGTAGCAATCGCATGTTCAATGTTCTGCTGCACCTGCGCGAGATAGACAACAAGGGACGGACTCGGTATCGTCTCAGCGTTCTGAATACGGTATCTCTTATCCATGGCTTATCTCCTTATCAAACTTGGATTCGCGTGTATCTTTTGAAAATTGTCGTTTAGGTTAGCGTTGCAGTTCGGAGGATAACCCGATCCTCGGTCCAATTATCGCGATACCACGTACACGCCTCAAAGGTGTCGTTAAGTGTATCCATACGGTGCTTTAACATTGCTCGGAACTGTTTTCGGAGTTCGGTTGCTTCAGGTGCATCAATCAAATTACGGGTTTGGAACGGATCGGTGAGATTATCGAAAAGTTTCTCACTTCGGTCTGGACGGTGGACAGCGTACGTGTGTTGCTTTGTGCGAAGTGCTCGCCACTCATAGCCGTCTTCCCATTTCGCGGTACATCCCATGCCTTGCATGAATGCTGCATCGGGTTCATCGGTGGGTTGGTTGAATGCAGCGTTGCTTAAATCAGTGCCTTCAACGTCCTCTGGAATTGGCAGATCCAGCATGGATAGCAGCGTCGGCATGATGTCTGGCGTATTCAGGCATGCGTCTGAGATGTGCCCCCCTGGAATTTGCCCCTGCCATCTCATCAGAAACGGAACGCGGACTGCTTCCTCATAAAAGATATTCTTTGCTCGGCGACCTTGGGCACCAAACATTTCACCGTGATCGGAGGTGAAAACAAAGATGGTATCGTCGCGCAATCCGAGATCATCAACAGCCTGTAGCAATCGCCCGATATTCCGATCCAGATTGGTTGTCATTGCGTAATAGACGCGCATCCATTCAGGTAACTGAGACCTTTGTTCAGGGGACATAATTGCCCACGTATCACCGTAAGGGTCGTTTTCATCACGATAGTTGGGTGGTAGCGGAAAGTCAATGTCTCGGAACATCTCATAATCGGCAGCGGGGACGTTGTCTTGGGTCCACGGATCGTGGGGTGTCCCGATTGAGAGGAAAAGCGCGAAAGGGTCGTCTGCTGTTGATGCCCTTTGTAGATAATCAATTGCCATATCGGTCTGTCCATCCGGTTCATATCCTGGCAGCACGATCTTTTCAGGCGAGTCCTTGTGATAATACGTGTCAAAATAGAGATGATGGAAATTGTAAGCCGACCACTCCCCATCGAAACCGAGTCGATGCGCTCCGGGTGGAATATAGGAATTCCTCGGATCGTTGTGTCTTCCCAATTGATTTGCCCACAGATGCCATTTCCCGATGTAACTTGTCTGGTACCCGTTTCGATGCAAAACATGCCCGAAGCAGTCGTGATTTGGATTCATGCGGAGTTCATTAATCGCCATACCGGTGCTACTGGCGTATTTGCCGGTGAAGAGCGAGGCGCGATAGGGTGCGCACATCGGACTGCCAGAGACAGCGTTGCAGAAATCCGCACCCTCTGTCGCAAGCCGATCAATATTTGGTGTGCGTGCGCGGGTATCGCCAGCATAGCCGCACGACTGGTAACGGAGTTGATCTGCGAAGACATAGACAAGATTGGGACGTTTTTCGATTGAACGAGACATCAAAATATTTCCTCCGATTTGTGATGTCTACAGCGTAGCATATTTCGGTAGATCCTTCAAGGTAAAATAGAGGCATGATAGGGCCATTTAGTTTTCCGTATCTCAACAGGACGGTATAGGAAAATAGGTTGATTTTCTGGCGCAAATGGTGTAGGATATAAAAAAATAGGAGGAACATTGTGTATTCAATACTTAGAAAGTTTTGCGTTATTTTACTGCTGGCAACAATTTTATGTGTCATTAGCTGTAGTGAGGGTGATGACGCTGCTCGGATTGCCAAAATTAACCCACCTAAGATAACTGCCGATGACACACACTGGCAAGCTTCAGTCGAAGTCATCTTTTCTCAAACTCCCGTCAATATTCAAATAGATTCTAAACTTTTGGAACCAGACACTGCCCTAGAAGTGGAACCATGGTCTCAGGACGGTGAGGTTGTGACCCTGCGGTATTCTGCCCGGCGAGTGCGAGTGCCTTCCGGAGCGTTTGATAATGTTCCGCTTCCTATTCTGTCGATTAATTGCGATATAACGTGGTCTACAGGTCGCGAGAACATTGAGGTAGAACTCAATCCACCTCGAGAAATGTTTTTCATTAACGGTATGAGCGGGAAGATAGGGGAGATATCAACGGAGGAACTGTTAGCGATTTCTGGCGTTTTAGACAGGTGGCGTGAAGGTTATGAGACTGAATCTATAGAGACCTATCTGAGTGTCTATTGGCCTCAAGAATTCCGCTACGCCTCAGACATGGGAACTGATGGTGATAAAACAGACGATCTTGTGTTCGACGATATCCGAGAGGAACGTGATTCTGCTATTCGTGTCTTTGATCAGTTTCAAGACATTGAGATAGAACTATCTTCTCCGCCGGAAATTTCGATGAATGAAGATGGCACAGCAGAGGTCCGGAATCACTACCGAATTCAAGGTTTTGTGGCAGATGGTAAATCACTTGAAGGTGGATTCACCGGATGGTACGCGGAAGGTGACAATTTGTTTATCTTGAAAAAAAGAGATGGTGAATGGCGTATCACCGAATGGCATGACGAAGCATTTAGCCTCCAAGAGATTCGTATTGCAAACAATTTGAATGGAGGTTTTGAAAACCCCTTAGGCCAATTAACATCTTGGGGAGCATTAAAATCAATTCTCTAATAAGGAGCATTTTCCGATGCAGAATAAGGAACCTTTCGTTCCGAATGTTACAGGGCTGAAAGCCCACATTACAAAAATAGTTTTTTCGATTTTACTGTTAGGTATTCTCACACCTGCTTTTTCTCAAAACGAAGAGAGTTTTAGGCTTCAACTCCTCCATGCAGCAGACATGGAGGGCGGCATTGAGGCACTCGAAAACGCGCCTCGTTTCTCATCGGTGCTGAACGCGCTCAAAGCCGAAGTTGAGAATACAGTTATCATTGGTGCCGGCGATAGTTATATTCCTGGTCCGTTTTTTGCAGCAGCGAATAACGGGAGCCTCCGTGAAGTGTTGGGACGCGAAGGTTCAGGGCGCGCCGATATTCTGATGCTTAACGCGATGGGATTCATGGCAGGTGCTCTCGGTAACCACGAATTTGACGCAGGCACTGGTACCCTCGCTGGATTGATTGCACCGGATAGAGATTACGTCGGTGCAGCGTTCCCATTTCTGAGCGCGAATTTAGACTTTAGTTCTGACAGCAACCTCGCCTCCCTCGTTGTTGATCCGGGACAAGAAGCAAGCACAATTCCGAATAGTATTACGAAGAGCGTGGTTATCACGACCGCTTCGGGTGAAAAGGTCGGGGTTGTCGGTATAACAACGCCACTGCTCGGTAGCCTCTCTGTACCCGGGAATGTTGGGATCGCCCCGGCAGACCCGAATGATATGGCGGCATTGGCAGCCATCGTTCAAGAATCCGTTGATGCACTGACAGCAACTGGCATCAATAAGATTATTCTCACCGGGCACCTTCAACAAATTAGCCTTGATGAGACACTCGCCACACACGTCAAAGATGTCGATATTATCATTGCTGGCGGCTCAAATACACTTCTTGCAGATGAAACAGATCGACTTCACTCCGGCGATACTGCAGACCGCCCCTATCCGATCATGACACAATCCGCGACAGGTGAACCAATTGCGATTGTCGGTACAGATGGAAACTACCGATACGTTGGCCGGTTAGTCGTCGATTTTGATGCATCAGGTGTCTTAGTTGCCGAATCAATTGACGCTACAGTTAGCGGAGCATTCGTCACCGACGCACAAGGTGTTGTGGATACTGGCAATGCCGAACCTGCAGCACGTGTGGTTGAAATTACGGAAGCAGTCCGGAATATCGTAACTGAAAAGGATGGCAATATTTTTGGACAAACGAGTGTCTATCTGAACGGGAACCGCGGTTCTATCCGCACAGAGGAAACAAACATCGGTAACTTAATCGCTGATGCAAACCTTGCTGCGGGGAAACGGGTTGACCCGAGCGTCGTTGTGTCTTTGAAAAACGGCGGAGGCATTCGTGCACCGATTGGCGTAGCTGCCTATGGCAAATTGCTCCCGCCACCCGCGAACGGTTTAGTTGGTAAAACCGAAGGTCAGATTTCACAGATTGACATCGAAAATACGCTCCGATTCAACAACGGATTGACGCTTTTAACGCTAAGTGCAGCGGAACTGCTTGAAGTCATTGAACACACAGTCGCTGCCTCTGGTGGTGGTTCAACGCCCGGACGTTTCCCGCAAATCGCAGGAATGGCGTTCAGCTTTGATACTTCATTGCCGGCGGGTTCAAGGGTTCAGTCGCTTGTCATTACTGACACGGATGGAAATCCGACAGACACAATTGCTCAGAATGGCGAAATCGTGGGAGATGTAGATCGGACTTTCCGAATGGTCACGATCACCTTCCTTGTTGATGGTGGAGACGACTATCCGTATGCTAATTTCCCGAATACGCATCGCGTTGATCTCACTGAAGTGATGACAGAGGAACAGTCCGGCGGACAAGCGACCTTCACTGGTCCTGGTACAGAGCAAGATGCGCTTGCGGAATATCTCGCGGCGAACTTCGCTGAAACACCGTTTGCTATGGCAGATATTGGTCCCGAAAACGATGAACGCATTCAGAACCTTGCATTCCGTACTGATAGTCTGGTTGTGCCGGTGGCAGCCGAGAACGCGTTTGATATAGCACTCAGTGAGGGTTTGAACATGATCAACTTACCGCTCATGCCAGATACACCTCATACAGCGCGTTCCTTCATGGAAAAAACGGGTGCGACGACTGTTATTGAATATAATACTACCGATGGACAGTTTATCGGATTCACGGCAAACTCTACCGGTAATGGGTTTCCGATTGAAGGTGGGAAAGGCTATATTGTCAATGTTACCGCCCCGAAGGTTGTCAGTTTTACAGGGAGCGCGTGGCAAAATACAACACCGACTGCCGCAGCGGCACCGACATTGGCATCTGTCCGGAATACGTGGGCATTTGTCTTACGTGCGCAGCTTGAAGGCATCAGTGGCGTGACACTCACTATCTATAACGGGCACACCAGAGTTGCCGAAGCGGCTGCCGCTAACAGCTTCCACGCCACTTGGGCAGATATGAACCGTCAAGCTGTTGTCTCTGTTGGTGATACGCTGACGATCAAAGTACGTGATACCACCGGGGAACTGATTCAAACACTCCAACACGAAATCAGTGCAACAGACATCCACCGCGCGTTCACCGAACTCCGGCTCACATCTGCTGACCTCATCCCGAAACAGACTGTCCTACTTGCGAATTATCCGAACCCGTTCAACCCAGAAACGTGGTTACCGTATCAGTTGGCAAACGACGCGGAAGTCACGATTCGTATCTATTCGGCTGCGGGTCAACTCGTCCGGCATTTGGACCTCGGATTCCAACAGGCAGGGTATTACATCGGGAAGTCACGTGCTGCTTATTGGGATGGACGTAACGATTTGGGTGAACGACTCGCTTCAGGCGTTTATTTCTACCAGTTGAGTACACCTGATTCATCAGCGACTCGCAAGATGGTCATTATGAAATAATTTCACATCTACAATAAAACAGAAAGGCTGGAAGGCTGGAAGTGTATTGTTCGCTCCCATCCATTCTTCCAGCCTGCCAACATAATCCTTCCACTCGCTCTCCGTTATTTATCAGGAGGCTTTCTCCATTGCCCTCCAGTGACTTGATCTATCAGAATGCGGGCTTTTTGACTCGCTCGAACCTGCTTTTCAATTTCAACAGGATCCCACTCTGCCAACAGTTGCGCCTCAAGTTCTCGGCAAATCGTTTGATATGCCTCGTCAGTGGCGAGATTCAGAAATTCGTCCGGATCTTCGGCGATGTCGTAAAGTTCTGGTGGGTCGCCGAGGCTATAGTTGAATTTATATTGTCCCTTCCGCAGCATCGCCATTGGACGCTCAACACCGTGTGCAAGGTATTCGGAAAACGCGAAATCTTTCCAGTCCCTTTTGGTGCGCTGCATCAAAGGCAACAGACTATCCCCATCAAGTTGAGAAACAGGCTGCGCGCCTGCCATATCAACAATCGTCGCCGTTAAATCCACAAGCGAAACGACTTCATCAAACTGTCTACCCGCAGCCATCTCGTCAGGGAACATGATTTGTAGCGGGACGCGAGCAGATGCTTCATAGAAATTTGATTTCCGCCACATACCGTGCTCGCCGTTCATTTCGCCGTGGTCGCTGGTATAGATGACGATTGTATCCTCCGACTGTCCGGTTTCCTCAAGCGTCTTGAGTAGGTTTCCAATTTTTTCGTCGAGATAGGTAATCAGTCCATAATAGCCTGCTCTCCCGCGACGGACGAGTTCCTCTGGAAAGTCAACACACCCGAACATACGTCGCATCCGTTGGTAGACGGGATGCTGGTTTTCGAGGTGTCCGTCTGGAATGTCAGGGAGATCAATCTCATCAAGCGGATAGAGGTCCCAAAATCGCTGTGGCACGATGAGGGGGAAATGGGGTGCGATAAATGAGACATTGAGTGCCCACGGCTGTTCCTGCCGTGCTGGGTCTCGGAGATACGTTAGTGCCTCTGCTTCTGCGAGGTCATCAACTTCAATCTCGACAGTTGTTCCGGGACGAGCCTGTGTGAGACCTTGCCATGGACGCTTTGTGGGCGGCGTGCCGTTATCCCAGTCGGTAAGTCCATGCTGCCGTTCTGCGTGTAGGTCGCGGGCGAGTTGGGCGCGAAATCCGTGGAGCTGATCCATACCGCCGAAGTGTTGTTTTCCCGAAAGCACAACATCGTAGCCTACTGCGCGTAGGCTGTGTGCCCATGTAACAGCATCTGGACGCAACGGTGCAGCGTTGTCCCACGCGCCGATTTTGTGGATATACTGACCCGTCATAAACGACATCCGAGAGGGCATACAGAGCGGTGAATTGCAATAAGCGTTCGTGAAGGTGACACCGTCTTCAGCGAGCCTGTCCATGTGAGGCGTTTGGACGAGCGGATGTCCGTAGGGACCGCTGTACATCGGTGCGTGCTCATCGGACATGATGATGAGAAGATTGGGGTGTTGTTTTGAAAGCATGGTGTTCCTATATCATGAGAAAATTGCCAATTTCCTCTAAGATACCATCTTTTTTACACACCGTCAAGAGAAAACAACCGGGACTTTTTTCAGCAGAATACAGTTGTCTCCAGCAATATCCGTATGTGATAAGTTCCCATAAAAACCGAAAAACATTGACACGGACGGCAAATTCTGATAGAATGTACAGCAAGTTCGTGAAGATCGCCGTGTGACCAACTTTTAGTAAGCTCCGGTGCATCACGGAAAAAGGAGGAAAACCGTGTCAATTACAACAAAAAAATGGGTGCTTAATACTGTCGAGAAATTATCCGCTTCCGAGATAGAAGAATTGAAGCGGTACTTGGAATACCTCATTCGGAAATCACATCTTTCAACAGCAAGTCTTGAAACCCTACCAGATTCACCAAAACCTGAACCAACGGGCCAACCTACACAAGTTTTAGCAGCCCTTAACAGATCACATCAGGTGTCAAGAGAAGATGCTGAGGCATTGCTCCAATCAATTAAAGACGGTGAAATCCCAATCCGGTTTGATTCCGATTGTGACGAATCGGTAGGTAAATAGTTGATGAATTACCTCCTGGATACATCAACGTGCAGCCTCTTGATGGCACACGCCCCTTACGTTACTTCTCATTTCAATTCCCTGTCTGATTTCAATGACTACCTTTTTACGTGTACGATTGTTAGAGGCGAAATCCTTTTTGGAATTCAGAGACTTCCAATAGGGCGCAGACGACAAGTTTTGGAAAATCAAGCCATTAATTTGTTTGAAGGATTGCCATGTTTGGGAGTTCCAAAGGAAGCTGCCGATTACTATGCGACTATGAAAAAATATGCTGAACAACATGGAACACCTTTATCAGAGAACGATCTTTGGATAGCCGCGACCGCTATGGCACTTGATGCGATTCTCGTCACTGCCGATTCAGACTTTCAAAGAATTGTCGGATTTGGATTACAATTAGAGGATTGGACAAATTAATCCACGCGGATAGTAAACCTTTGTGTGCTTTCATCAAACTATTTCCTCTGAGAAAACAAAAATAGTCTCCAGCGGCGCAGCCTACTTACAGCAGCAAAATGTTTATATGAGAATACAAATGAAAGAGAAATTAGCCAAAGTAATGTATATGTGTGTTGGTGCATTCATTGCCTTCGCCGCCTACTTGTTGGGAAATATGAACGATAGCATTAACGCACAACCGGAGGCGAATCTGCCGGTACTTGATGAAATTGTTGTTCGGAAATTACGTGTTGTCAATGCAGAGGGAATACTATTATCGTCCTCGATCAGGATGTTGCTGGAGGGGACATAGTTATTTACGGTAGAGATGGCAAACGTCAGGTATCCTTACGTGCCACCGCTGACGGGGGTGGTCTAGCACTTATCGACAAAGATGGGAAACTTGGAGTAGTCCTGAATATTGATGTCACTGGTGGGAACCTACGTGTGTTCGGCAAAGATTCCAAAAGCCAGACTTACTTAGGTGGAGGTATGGTAACAGTTTATGGCAAAGATGGTAGTCAGGCTCAATTAACTACGGATAAAAATGGTGGTTCAATGGCCATCTTCAACAATGAAGGTCGAAATGTCCTCCAAACCGGCGTTACTCATACAGGCACCGGCACAATTAGCACAAGGGACAAATTTGGGTACACAACTGGGGCGTGCCTTAAGGTTTAGAGGCAGAACAATCTTCGTCCAAATCTCCTCTGCCCATGGAACACTGTAGAACACAATTTCGCGCCTTAACCACAGATCGTCGCAGGTAAATGTCAATACAACCTAATTGGGCAATTGTTTATTTTCTGCCAAAGTTTCTCTTATTCGTCAACATCAAATGCCCAAAGAAGTTGGTCTGCCAATTCTTGTACAGCTTTTATCAGTTGTTCTCTTTTCATAAGCTCATAGGGCAGACATTGTGTAGATGCTAAAACATCCGAATCAACACATTCCCGTGAATACGGTTGACCTTCATAATAAATAAGTTTTTCACCAGAAACCTACATAACCTTGTTGTCTATTTGATCTGCCTCTACTCCTATGATAAAAATCCCACCCAGTGTATTTGCAAAAGATGACACAATTTTAGGAATATTCCTAATCTCCCGCTTATACTCTACGCGGACACCTTCCGGGAACTCGCGGCAAAAATCCTCGACATCTGCCAATGTAATTTGGTCTTTTGATTTGGTAAACACAACTATTATGTCCTTATGTTCTGTAATCCAAATTACCGATCAAGAGGCGGTTGTGCGGTGCTCAATTCCGCTTTGTTGATAGAATAGGTTTTCTGTTATCTGATGAGTTGAAGAACGTGCTTCTTGTTCTGGAAACATCGCGGTAATGTCTTTAAATAAGAGCGGCTCAATTCCAGCAGGAGGCTGAAATCGATTTTCCTCCACAAGTGGCGTAGAGATGTGCTCCTGCTGTGTTAACATCGCAGCAATATCTTTCGGCAACTTAACATCATTCCGCTCTTCAAAGTCGGCGATGCTATTGTAACCTTTATGAAACAGAATGGGGATATCCAGTCCTTTATCCTTTGCCGTTGTTAGGTCATCTTTAGCTTTCTTCCACGCCTTTTGATATAACCAAGCCCTAGCGCGGGTATAATAGACTTGAACATAATCGGGTTTTAATTTCAACGCCTTTTCATAATCTTCAAGAGCCAGGTCAAAATTACCACTAAGGATCGGAGTATTCCATCAACCGTACTTGGTTCGTTTTGGTTTTCTTTGTCCATTCACTTTCCTTTACAATCACAATGCTGATTAAAATAGTAACACGTTTCGCAAGGCACGTCAACCGAATTTAATCAAGTCACTTACCCCATTTTTTTTACAAGCGTTGTGATGAAAGGTTTTTGGTGGGAAAATCAGCCTGTAGATGCTCTCAAGACAGCATGGTTGGCAAGCGACTGCGTCTTGCCCCGCCACGTCTACCGATTTGAAGCATTTGCCTCGGACCCATTCTATTGGGCACGCAGGGCTTCGAGTTCGGCGCGAAAAGTCGGCATGTCATTGATTTTCACAGCACCGATTGAGTTAATAACAGGATCGTAAGCGTTTGCGCCTGATCCGCCAACAAACAGAGCAACATGTTCATGGATACCGCGCCGAAGTTTTCGTAATTCATTTGCCAAGTGCGGCTCATCTGTCGGATAAATGATACTCAACCCAATCGCTTTTGCCCCATTTTGCCCTACACATCCTACAATCTCCTCAGCTGGCAGGTTGGGTCCGAGGTAGGTAACTTGCCACCCTTGTGCAGCTGCGGTCGTTCCCGCAATTAATGCACCGATTTCGTGGAGTTGCCCCCGCGGTGTCGCAATCACTAAGTTTGGCATTGTGGGTGCTATATCGGAGCCTTGGCAAATATTACCCAATAACGTTCGGACAACCGCCGTGGCAAGATGTTCATGCGCAACCCGCAAAGTTCCTGCTTTCCACTGTTCGCCAATTTCCTGCATCAACGGCGTGATCAACTTTTCGAGGAAAACGGGCTGGCTAAAGGCGACTGACGCAGCGAAGAGTGTCGATTCGAGTGCTTGTGCCTGAAACTGCTTAATCGCTGTGATGCAGGAAGCGATATAAAAACGGAGGGATGTTTCCTGTGAGATAACCTCTTCCGAGATTTCAGAAGGCTGTGCAATCGTACCCTCCGTTCCAATGCGTTCCAGAAGTGCTTCGGTCGGCAAGTTTGCTATCCGTCCAATGCTATGCCCTGCCTCAGTCGCCAGCCGAAGTAACATGAGTCTTGATATATCGGCATCGGAATAGAGACGACGATTCGTTTCGGTTCGCAGCGGTGTAACCACAGCGTATCGCTTTTCCCATGCCCGAATGGTAAATTGTGTTAATCCTGTTTGGGTGGCAACAGTTTTAATACCGTGTTTATGTTCATCCGTCATGAACTTCCTCTTTATTTTAGTTGCTTGTGGCGGGACAACATTTACTCATCCCATTTCAACCATGATACCTAACCCTTTCGCTTCCGCCGCTGCGAGCACCGCTGCTGCAGCGACTGCATCTTGCACCGCTACGCCTACCGATTTAAAAAACGTGATTTCATCATTTGACTGTCTACTCGGTTTATCGCCGTTGACGATTTCGCCGATTTCAGCGTCAATTTCAGCGTTGGGAATAATCAAATCTCCTGCTTCCTCTAAGCACGCTTCCCGCGAATCCACCACGATTCGGTGTGAACGTCTTATGGTCGTTGTATCGACTTCCCGTTTCTCTGGCACAAATGTGCCGACGGCTGTGATGTGTGTGCCGGATTGTAAAGCATTGCCATCAAAAAGTGGGGTTGCCGATGTCGTCGCACATAGCACAATATCAGCGTCTTCCACTACTGCTTGTGGCGTCGGGACAAGGTTAACTTCGGGGGCATCCCTCCACTCTAAAATCTCAGTGGCGAGTTGTTCTGCCGAGGCTTGTGTCCGACTGATAAGATTGACTCGTGTTATCTCCCTAACCGCCATGACCGCCTGCAACTGTGCCCTTGCCTGCACACCTGCGCCGAAGAGTCCAACCGTTTTTGCGTCCTTGCGGGCAAGGAGTTCTGCCGCCAAACCACCACCGGCACCCGTTCGGATCGCAGTCAGACTCGCCCCGTCCATGAAGGCTTTCGGCGATCCTGTCGCTGGGTCAAGTACCAAGACTGTCGCTGTGATACGCGGTAGGTTAATATCTGGGTTATCGTCATAGACAGAGACAACTTTGATGCCAAATTGTGCCTGTGCAGGCACAATTTGTCTTTGCTTTACATTCTCACTGTGCTCTGGGAGATAGGCAGGCATTATGAGTGTAACGCCTTTGTCGGTGGAGATATGTTGGCGGGGTGGTGCGACTGCTGTGCCTGCTGAAAGTTGACCGTAGGCGTGACGCATCGCATCAATCGCTTTGGACATCGGTAACGCTGCTCGGACATCGGACGCGGAGAGAATTCTGATAGACATAAGACTATTCCACATGAACTAACGCTTCACTTAAGACAGCCATATCCGGGGTGATACCCAAACCCGATTGTGTTGCGGCTGCCATTCTGCCGTTGACCCGTTGCGGGGCACCTTCTGCTGTGCTGACGGTGACGTAACTGTTGAAATCGGTTGCGGTGAAAAGAAATTCTGTCGGTGTGCTATGGGCGAGATGCGCAATCGCGGCGGTTGTAATATCCCCTCCCCAACTGTCTTCGATCGTCATCGCAATGCCGAGTTCAACGCACAGGTCCCTGGCGAGTTTTGCTTTCGTCAGTCCGCCGAATTTGCTGATCTTAATGTTGACGACATCCATCGCTTGATCAGCATGACCGCGTAACAACGCATGGATACTGTCAATCGTTTCGTCAAGGACAAAGGGGTGATCTGTACGCTGACGGATGGCGAGGCATTCTTCGTAAGAGAGGCAGGGTTGCTCAATGTAGACATCCACATCGCGCACACCGCGGACGACACGGACGGCTTGGTGCATGAGCCAACCCGTATTTGCATCCGCAATCAACACATCTCCGGGTTCCATTAATTCGGCAACCGCATGGATCCGTTCAATATCGGTGTTCGGATCACTGCCCACTTTCAACTGGAATTTACGATACCCTTCCGCACGATAGGTGGCAACCTTCGCCGCCATCTCGTCAGGGGATTGTTGGGAGATCGCACGATAGAGCATGAAATCCGCTCCATACCTACCACCGAGCAGTGTACAGACGGATTGGTTTGAAACTTTGCCGAGAATATCCCAACACGCGATGTCGATTGCGGATTTCACATACGGATGTCCTTTGAGGGCGGCATCCATGTGTTGGTTAAGTGGAAGCAGTTGCGTTGGATCTGCACCGATGAGATGCGGTGCGAGTTCGGCAATGCCGGTACGGGTCCCCGTCGAGTATGCAGGGAGATAGAACGGTCCCAAGGGGCAGACTTCACCGTAACCTGTGATACCTTCATCCGTTTCAACGGAGACGATGGTACTGTCAAAGACGGATACAGATTTTCCGCCGGACCAGTTGTAGCTGCCTTCATGCAATGGAAGGTCCACTTGGTAAGCGTTGATACTACGAATTTTCACTTTTTTAATTTACCTTGCGGTTCGGTGAGGAGGATTAATGTGGAAAATACCGATTGTTGCGTCTAAATGTCCGATATTTGCTCAATTTGGGTGAGTCCTGTTAATGTTAGTTACTGGAAGTTGGTACTTGTTCGATGATACGGTCTGCGAGCCGCGAGAAGGGTAGACTCTGAAGATAAATAGTGCCGGTCCCTTGCAGGGTTGCGAGGAAAAGTCCCTCACCGCCGAAGAACATTGATTTTAAACCTTTCACCATTTCAATGTTGTAGTCAACACTGGACGAGAAGGCGACAAGGCAACCGGTGTCAACACGAAGCACCTCGTTGTTGAGTTCCTTTTTGACCACCGCCCCACCGGCATGCACAAAAGCCATGCCATCGCCACGTAGGTGTTGGAGGATAAAGCCTTCACCGCCGAAAAACCCGGTCCCCAATCTACGTGAGAAGGCAATGTCGAGTTCGGTACCCAAAGCAGCGCAGAGGAAGGCATCCTTCTGACAGAGCAACTCTCCGCCCATTTGTGCCAGATCAATGGGGAGAATATGTCCGGGGTAGGGCGCGGCGAAAGCCACGCGTCTCTTACTGTTGCTTGTGTTGGTGAAGTGCGTCAAAAACAACGACTCACCGCTGAGTGCGCGTTTACCTGCACTCAGAAGTTTGCCCATCAGCCCCTCGTCACTTTTGGAGCCATCGCCCATCTTTGCCTCATAGACAATGTCATCCTCCATCCAGTTCATAGCACCCGCTTCCGCGATGATTGTCTCGCCTCTATCGAGTTCAACTTCGACGACTTGCATATCGTTACCGAAAATTTCGTAATCTACTTCATGACTCTGCATTATTTTTTGTTCCTTTTAACTTTTATTAAATGTTGTTATAGCAGGCGAAAACCCTATAATCGCGCTGTATTTTTATTTAAAAATAATAACACGTTTAACGGAAACCTTCAAGGAAAACCGTATGATGCTCCAGAGCCGTTCAGTTCTGCTGTAGGAGGGATCTTCAAATCCGACCCTCTAAAAATCCGCTTTATCTGCGATTCAGATAACTGAGTGGTTCTGCCTGATACACAAGGCTATTTAGAAAAGGTGTTGTCAGATGGTGATGCCTCTCGTATAATGTAGAAAACGTCAGTTGGGTGTAAGCGTTTACGGAACACTGGTTTTAGATAAATTGTTCACCCAAGATTTTTAGATAGGAAACGTCTTGATGGGTTTAATAACCACCACTGTGGTAGGATTTGTAACGGCGGGGCTGCTATGGTTTTTCTTTCGACCCCCTTTTGGAAAGAATATAGTTCGTCTGAACACAGACCAACGGATTGTCGCACTCACCTACGACGATGGACCGAATCCACCTTATACCGATCAGTTACTCGATATACTTGCGAAGCACGATGTCAAAGCCACCTTCTTCATGATCGGAAATCGGATTGAAAGGTATCCTGAAACGGTACGTCGGGTTATCACTGAAGGACACGAGGTTGGCAACCACACTTATAGCCATCCTGTGTTGGGTTTCTTGCCTCCGTCCTATGTTCAGCGGCAAATTGAACGCACGGACGCTCTCCTTCAGCAATACGGCATTGCAAAGGATAGCGTATTTCGGGCACCGCTGCTAACGCGGTTTTTACCCGTCGCTCATGTACTCGCGAAACTGGATCGAACACACATCAGTTGCAATGTCTGGAGTTGGGATTGGATGACACAGAACCCCGACAAGATCACTGAAACGGTCCTGAAAAAGACACTTTCATCTACAGAGGCGGGTTCAATCATCGTCCTACACGACGGAAAAGCGGAAAATAAGAAAGCAAACCGTTCGGGGACAATCGAAGCGACAGATCGAATCATTACGGCACTTAAACAGGACGGATACCAGTTTGTGCGGTTGTCGGATGTCAGTAACCAGAGTTAATAGTTTGCCTCGCAGTGAGAGTTAAAGAGCAATCTTGCCCAACCAAACCCTTTCTTAACTGTTCTCACTGCGAAGCATGTTAACTGTTAACTGGCTACTATTCTTCAGTCTGCTGCTTCTACAGAGATTTTTGCGACAAAAACGTTTATGTCCCCTTTTTTACTGAACCAGTCGCCAGTGGCACCCAGTTTAAAGACGGTGCCCCGCTCAAAACGATGGGTGATTGTCCCTGATGTACCGGGTTTAATGCCCCACGCCGAGGCGAGTGCTTCGTCAGGGATCCCTTCTGTCGGAAGTTCAGTATCGCTATCAAAGAGGTCAAACGAACCGGATGCGTCTGTGTTCCCAACCCGGATATCAACAGTTAGCACGCCACCACCTTCAAAGGCCGTGGTATCAATATTGACAACAGTGTAATCTTGGTAGTCTCTTCCGGGTGCGCGAAAATTGAGCAAAACTTCTTGCTTAGACTTTTCGGCATTGAGTAAAACGCTGCTCTCGTTTAATGGCGTTTGTGAGGTTCCAATAGGTCTCTCTTCTAAGGATTCCACCCGAATTTTTGCGACAAAAGCGTTTATGTCGCCGATCCCACCCCATTGGTCGCCAGTCGCACACAATTTAAAGCGTTGACCCCGATCAAACGGATACATAATATGTCCAGTTTCACCGGGGAATATCCCCCAGACTTTCGCCAGTGCGCCGAGTGCCTTCTCATATTCGTCACTGTCTTGGTCGTTCCATTCTTCGGGGTCGATGCCATCAGGTGCTTTTTCTGTCGGAAGTTTTTTGTCTCCATCGAGGAGATGGAAAATCCCTATTCCGTTATCTCTACCGACTTGGATGTCGGCAGTGAGTGTGCCACCCGCTTCAAACGCCGTGGTGTCAATATAGACAACAGTATAGTCCTGATGCGCTGCTACCGGGCTGCGAAAGGTGTCTACCACTTCTTGTGAAGGTTGTTCTGGCGTGAGGACAAGGGTCCCCAATCCGGGACGTTTTCCTTCCATGGATGCTTTGAGAAAAAACAGGTAAGCCTCTCCACGGCTCTCAAACTCGCCCAAACATTCGGGGAAAAAATTGTAGTCTATGCCGCCCATCACTTCAAACTCTGGCGAGATAACCAAACAATCTACCGGTGAGCCTTTTTTCCAACCTTTCATAATCGCTTGTGCCAAGGCGTGACTTGTGTCGAATGTCTTCCCTTCGCGTTCACGTCGTTTCGTAATCGGTTCTCGCAAACTCGGTGTTCTCCCTAATTCAGAGTTAGGTACCCACGCGTTAATGAAGTTTTCGTTCAAAAATTCGATAATTTGATCTTTGGAGAGCTCAACTGCCCTCAGGATTTTACCAGTCCCTCAGCATGCTTCATCAAAGAGCGGTCCGTCCACGGAGATGACATGGATCGGTTTCTGTTCTGCGGGAGCCAGCTCCAACGCTTCCTCCAGCGATACCCAATTGATTTTTTGAAATTTGTAGAAACGTGAGGACAGTGCGCGTTCGGCTGCTTCTTGCGTAATTGACGCGGCGAATTTAAACGACAGCACTTCGCTTTCGGCATCATGCGGTGGGGTGCCAGTAGAAAGTTCCATCTTCGGACAAAAGCCGATCTCCGCAGCGGTTCCCTCGTCTCGTGTCCAACCCGCATCGAAGTTAATTGTCGTCTGCGGCACATACATCTTGAAGGAAACGACCTTCTCTCGGAGTCGATCAATAACCAGATGCCCGGCAAATTGGGACGGAGTGAACTTACCGCTCTTCATGATGAATTCTGCGTGGATACGGAACATAATTTCAGCGAGTCCATCATTGTAAGCGCGTAGGCATGCCCACAACCCATACGAATCCCCTGAGTCAATGGTCAGCTTCAGGCGTGGATTAGGATGCAGTTGTTTCAGTAGCGTTAGCGCGCCTTCTTCTTGAATCTCCCAGCATTCTCCCACCGCAACCGGTTCCGATGGGAGAAACGCTTGAAAAACGGATGTAGGAGACCGCTTCTCCGGTTCAGCAACCCGAAAGTTCGCCAACTCGTCCCATTCCACATGAAAGTTATATTGTGTGTATTCAATCGGTGCGATGAAACCTTTGACGTTGACTTCTGTTTCTCTATCAAGTTTGAGTGTGATTTTGTTTCCTAAAGTATCCATTTCAATCTTCCTCTACAGAAATTTTTGCGTGAAAGGCATTTGTGTTCCCTCTCTCGGCGAACCAATCCCCGGTGGCACCGAGTTTAAAAACTTCGCCTCGCGCAAAACGATGCATGATTGTTGTCGCTGTATTCGGTTTAATACCCCACGCCGAGACGAGTGCCTCCGGTATCCCTTCTGTCGGGAGCTCCGCGTCGCTGTCAAACAAGTCAAACGAACCGGCAGCATCCGCACTCCCGACCTGGATATAGATACTAAGCGTGCCACCGGCTTCAAACGCTGTTGTATCGATATTGACGACAGTGTAATCTTGGTAGCCGTTTCCGGGTGCGCGAAAAACATCCAATATTTCCGGTGACGATTGCGTACTGTCGAGTACAACACGCAAGCCAGTTGAAGGTGCGCCTGAAGTGCCTTCATTTAAATTTTTCTGTACGGAAACTGTGGCGCGAAAAGCGTTGACACACGGTTCCTCTCTATCCCAATATCCGGTAGCACCCAACTTAAAAAGTTGACCGCGATCGAAACGATGTCTGATCTCCCTTGTGTCACCGGCTCCAATCCATGTCCGGGCAAGCATGTCTTTAGGCGTTTTTTTATCTGTGGAAAGTTCGCTATCACCGTCAAACAGATAGAACACACCTTCACCTTCATCTCTGCCAACTTCAATGTCAATAGTGAGTGTGCCACCGTTTTCAAAGTCCGTGGTATCAATCACAACAACGGTATAGTCTTGATAACCGACTGTTGGTGTCCGAAAAACGTCCAATACCTCTTCTGAAGCAGATTCTCTGGTAAGAATGAGGTTCCCCAATCCGGGTTGCTTCCCGCCCAGAGATTGCTTGAGGAATGTCAGATAATATTCATACGATGCGAGTCCTCTACGATTACTGTCTTCATGGAGTTCATTGACGAGTTGTCTGCCCATCAATTCAGAATCTGGCGAGATAATCAAACAGTCTACCGGCGAATGTTCTTTCCACCCCTTCATAACGGCTTCTGCCAAAGGATGTGCCCTATTAAACAGTGCCCTGGATCCGGCTTCAAATCTCTCTGCCGCATAGTCACGCATTACGGATGTTCGCTCTAATACAACATTCGACACCCAGACATTAATAAAGTTCTCGTTCAAGAATTCAATAGTTTCATCATAAGCGAGGACACCTGCCCTCAGACTTTTGCCGCTCCCTCAGCACGCCTCATCAGCGAGCGGTCCATCTATTGAGATCACATGAAGCGGTTTCTGTTGTGCTTGTGCTATTTCTAACGCCTGCTCCGGCGGTACCCAGTTAATTTGTTCTGATTTATAGAAACGCTGTATCAGGATGCGTTCCGCTTCTTCTTGGGTAATGGAATCGCCTGTGAATTTAAACGACAGCGCTTTGCTTTCGGCATCTCGGACTGGAGTCTGTGTTCCGACACGGAGTTCCATCTGCGGGCAAAGACCGGAATCGATAATAGAATTCCAACTAACATCAAAGTTTATTGGACCCTCAGGGACATACATCTGAAAGAAAGCAACCTTCTCTCCAGTTCGGTCAACGACAAGATGTCCCGTAAATTGCGACGGCGTAAACCTGCCATCTTCAAACTTAAACTCCGCATGAATCCGAAACACAATGTCGGCGAATTGATCGTTGTACGCCCGCAGGCATGCCCATAACCCGCATGAATCACTGGCATTGATGCTTATATCTAAATTTGGATTCGGATGCAATTGCTGGAGCAATTCCGTTACACCCTCTTCCTGAATCCGCCAGCATTCACCGACTGAAACCGATTGCGTTGGGAGAAAAGACTGAAAAACCGATGTAGAATGATATTTTTCGGGTTCAGCGACACGTAGATTCGCCAATGCGTCCCACTCAACGTGGAAGTTGTTTATTGTATGTTCAATCGGCGCAATGAAGCCTTTGACGTTGATTTCTGCTTCTCTATCAAGCTTGAGTGTAATTGGGTTTGATAATGTTTCCATTTTAATTCTCCTCTACAGAAATTTTTGCCTTAAAAGCATTGGTGCTGCCTTTCTCACTCCGACTGTGAACTCCGGTAGCACCCAACTTAAAAAACTGACCTCGGTCAAAACGATGCGTGAGTTGCCCTGTCTCATCGGGTTCGAGCCACTTCATAGCAAGTACCATGTGTTTAGTCACTCTTTCTGCTGTAGGGAGGTCGTCGTTACCATCAACCAAATAGAAGCACCCTTCCGCATCAGCTCTACCGGTCTCAATATCAATAGTTAGCGTGCCGTCCTTCTCAAACGCTCTTGTATCAATGACAACCACGGTGTAATCTTGGTAACCAACTATTGGTGTACGGAAAACATCAAAAACATCTTGAGAAGGCACCTCGCTGGTCAGAATGATATTACCCAACCCAGGCTGCTTTCCGTCTAAAGCTTCCTTAAGAAATATAAGGTAACTCTCCTCGTCTCGGAGTTTAAATTTATTCCAATTGTCGTCGAAGAATTCATTGACAAGCAGTCTGCCCATCAGTTCAAAATCAGGTGATATGACGAAACAATCCACCGGCGACCCTTTTTTGGATCCGGTCTTCCATCCCTTGATAATCACTTGTGCCAAGGGGTGCGTTGTGTCAAACGTCTTACCTTCACGTTCGCGTCTTTTGGCAATCGGTTCCCGCAAGCCAGGGCTACGTCCTAATTCAGCATTGCCTACCCAAGTATTGATGAAATTATCGTTCAAGAATTCAATGTTTTGATCATCAGAGAGAGCACCTGCTCTCAGGGTTTTGCCACTCCCTCAGCAGGATTCGTCCAAGAGCGGTCCATTTATCGAGATGGCATGGATCGGTTTCTGTTGTTCGGGTGCCATCTTCAAGGCTTCTTCCAGCGATACCCAGTTAATTTGCGCCGCCTTGTAAAAACGCAACATCAGTGCATGCAATGCTTCCGCTTTGGTGATGGCTTCTGTGAATTTAGCATCTTGCAAGACATCTTGTGCCTCGGTACAGAGTTCCATTTGCGGGCAAAAACCGATGCCAGCGGCGCGGCGCTTATCTCCAAATATCCTCCAACGTACATCAAAGTTCAGTGTGGCTTCTGGAACGTGCATCTTGAAGGCGGCAACTCTCTTTTCGACCCGATCAATAACCAGATGTCCGGCAAACTGCGATGGCGCAAACCAACCTTTTTTTAAAACGAATTCCGCATGGATACGAAACAGAATCTCAGCAAACGCATCATTGTAGGCGCGTAGACATGCCCACAAACCGTAAGAATCCACTCCACCAACTTCCAACTCCAATTGTGGATTTGGACTGAGTTGTCGCAGCAGTGTTAATGTCCCTTCTTCTTCAATCTGCCAGCAGTCACCCACAGAAACCGACTCCGGTGGCAGAAATGCTTGAAAAACGGAGGCAGGATACTGCTTCTCTGGTTCAGCAGCCTTTAGATTCGCCAATTCGTCCCAATCCACGTGGTAGTTGCGTTGCGTGTATTCAATCGGCGCGATGAAACCGTTGACGTTGACTTCCGCGTTATTGTTAAGATTGAGTGTGATTTTGTTTGGGTTCGTTTTCATTTTAGTTTTCTGCCACAGAAATTCTCGCCTGAAAGGCATTGACATGCTCTTTCTTATCTACCAGTTCGGCGGCTGCGATTACGAGTTTAAAAACTTGACCTCGGTAGAAAGGATACGTAATTTGTGCCGTTCCACCGGACGAAATGTCCGTCGCACTGGCAAACGAATGATAGTAGCGCAGCCCGCGTTCCGACGGAAATTCAGTGTCGCTATCGTACAAATAGAAAGAACCTGCAAGTTCGGCACTCCCCACACGGATATCAAGGGTCAGTATCCCTCCGTTTTCAAAGGCAGTGGCATCAATTGTTACGATAGTAGAATCCTGAGAACCGACCTCCAGCGTCTGAATAACATCCAATACTTCCAACGTAGGCTGTGTAGAGTTGAGGACAACCTCCAAGCCTGTTAAGAAAGGTTTGAAAGGACTCTCCTGTTCAGGGGTCCCCTCTTCCTCACCTAATAGATAAGCGAAAGCGTTATCAGGACTGAATCCGGGGTATTTCCCTTCTAAGGCTTCAATGAGGAACAGTCGGTAATTTTCTGCTGCTGTTCTGCCACCCTCTAAGCCGCGACCGTTGAAGAGGTATTTATTCAAAGCGAGTTTGCCTTTCAATTCAAAGTCAGGCGATATAACGATACAGTCCACAGGTGAGCGTTCGTGCCAACCCTTTTTGATCGCTTCTGCTAAGGGGTGGGTAGTGTCAAACGCTTTAGATTCATTCGCGTATCTTTTGGCAAGATATTCTCTAGCGCTTGGCTTCCTGCCAAATTCAAAATTAGAAACCCATGTATTGATAAAATTTTCGTTCAAAAATTTAATGACTCGGTCATGAGAGAGAGCACCTGCTCTCAGGCTTTTACCGCTCCCTCAGCAGGCTTCATCAAAGAGCGGACCATCAAGTGAAATGACATGAACGGGCTTCTGTTGTGCCTGTGTCATCTCCAATGCTTCCGCTAACGATACCCAGTTAATGCGCTGCGATTTGTAGAATCGCTGGATTAAGAGACGTTCGGCTTCTTCTTGCGTGATTGCTTCTGTGAATTCGGTATCTTTTAGAGCGTCTTCTGACCCAGTCCAGAGCTCCATTTGCGAGCAATAACCGCAATCTGTAATCCATCTCGGAGCGTCCCAACCTTCTAACGTCGTTTCCCAATGAACGTCAAAGTTTAGCGTGCCTGGAGGGACGTACATCTGAAAAAATACGACAGCCTTTTGGTTACGATCTATAACGAGATGTCCAGCGAACTGCGAAGGTGTGAACCAACCGTCCTCTAAGGCAAATTCCGCATGGATACGAAACACGATGTGAACCAATTGATCGTTGTAAGCGCGTAGACATGCCCGGAGACCTTTACACTCTTCCAAGCCGTACATCTCCACACGCATGTCGAGAGAGGCGTTGGGATGCAGCTGTTCCAGCAATTCTTGGACACCGGCTTCTTGAATTTCCCAACACTCGCCCACCGAAACGGCTTCAGATGGAAGAAAATCGTGAAAAACGGCAGCAGCATACTGCTTTTCTGGTTCTGCAGCTCGCAAGTTCGCCAAAGCATCCCATCTTTTATGGAAGTTACCTGCGGTGTGCGCAATCGGCGCAATAAAGCCTTTGACGGACACCTCTGTCTCATTGTCAAGATTGAGCGTGATTTTGTTGTTGAAAGTTTTCATTTTTTACCCATCCTGTGTCGTTCTTGGAATAATATCGTGAACGCCGCCTTCACGGATACTTGCCGAAGAGACTAACACGAATCTCGCTTTTTGACGAAATTCCGGTAGGGATATCGCCCCACAATTACACATAAGCGATCGGATTTTTGCGAGGGTCGTTTTCAAATTATCGTTCATCTTTCCTGCATAAGGCACGTAGGCATCGGCACCTTCCTCGAACAATAATTCTGAACCGCTGCCGTCGTGGTAACGTTGCCAGTTGGCGGCTCGCTTTGTGCCTTCACCCCAATATTCTTTCACCGTATTCATACCCAATTTTCTCAACTTACTCGGACTCTCATCAAATCTAGCAAAATATCTGCCCATCATCACAAAATCAGCACCCATGGCAAGTGCCAAACCGATATGATAATCTTGGAAGATACCGCCATCTGAGCAAATTGGCACGTAAACACCTGTTTCCTTCAAATACTGATCCCGCTGCCGAGCGACTTCAATGACAGCAGTCGCTTGCCCACAACCGATACCTTTCTGTTCCCGTGTTATACAGATAGCACCACCCCCGATACCGACTTTCACAAAATCAGCACCGGCTTCTACCAAGTACATAAAAGCATCCCCATGAACGACGTTACCACCACCTACTTTTACTGCCCCATCGTACGTATCTTTAATAAATCGGATAGTGTCTGACTGCCATTCTGTATACCCTTCGGAAGAATCGACACAAAGAATATCAACACCCGCTGCTACGAGTGCTGGCACTCTTTCTCTGTAATCTCGTGTATTAATTCCGGCACCGACGACAAGTCTTTTCTGGAAATCTACGGATTCAAGCGGATTTTTCTTATGGTCGTCGTAATCTTTCCTGAAGACCAGATGCACCAGTTTATGATTTTCATCAACAACCGGTAGACAATTTATCTTATGTTTCCAGATGAGATCGTTGGCATCTTCAATCGCAATTCCCTTTTGCCCCACAATCAGTTCAAAAAACGGCGTCATCAATTCGCTGACTTTCGTATTTAAGTCCACTCGACTTAATCTATAATCCTTATCCGTTATCAGTCCGAGTAGCTCACCTGAAGACGAACCATCTTCGGTTATAGCAATCGTTGAGTGCCCTGTCTCTTCGGTGAGTCTCACGACATCCGCTATTGTATGATCACACTTCAAATTTGAGTCGCTGACGACGAAACCCGCTTTGTGGCTTTTAACTGCCCGGACCATTGCTGCCTGTTCTTCAATACTTTGGGACCCATAAACAAAGGAAATCCCGCCCTGCCTCGCCAGTGCAATTGCCAAATTATGATCCGAAACAGCCTGCATGATTGCTGAAGCAAACGGGATATTCACTTCCAGAGAGGCTTGCTGCCCGACTTTAAACTTCACGAGCGGTGTTCTCAGGATAACGTTTTCAGGGATACAACCCTTCGTCGTTAAGTTAGGTAAAAGCAGGTATTCACTGAAAGTCCGGCTTGCTTCAGGAAAAAAGTGAGCCATGATTCATTCCTCCTGTCAAAACAAAAATGGTTGTCGGTTAAGAGACGGCTTGGTTCTATAAGATCCCTCTTTAACCGAGGACTGATAATCCCTCTTCCGCTCATTTTGAGATTCTTAATTCGGGTCAACACATAATTACGCCAATTTGGAAACTACATCGCACAACTCTGCGATTTCATCAATAGCAATTCCCTGCCAGTTTTCTACTTCCGGTCGACGCGGATCATAGACATCCGTCAGATCGGCACGTTTCAGTATTGGTCGCATGCCTACCGCTGCGGCACCTGTGAGTTCTTCGCCACTTCCATCACCAACATAGAGACATTCTTGCGGTTTGACGTTCAGCCGTTCGGACGCTATCTCATAGATGCGACGCGAAGGTTTCTTAATTTGTTCCTCGCAAGAGAAGACGGGGACATCGATGTATTGTGCCAATGGAGATTCGGGAAAAAGTAGAAGAACATTGACGTTGCAGTTGGTGATGAGTCCTATATGAAAGCCGTTGTCTTTTAGCAGATCCAAGGCTTCCAAAGTCTCTGGTTCGGGAATGATAGAATTCCTTGTGAATTCATAGTTCAGGGCGACGGTCTGTTCAATTTGTGTCTGATCCACCTTAGCCTTTAAACGCCGACACACTTCAACGATATTATCTTCAAACGAACGGTTGCTGCTTAATGTCCTATCTTTAAAGGTTGCTCCCATAGTTTGCCAGAACTTCGGATACGGCACGTTAAGGATTTCCGCCATCTGTTCTTGGGTCGTGTCATACGCTTGGCGACTGTAGTTCCCAACCAATGTACCATATAGATCGAATATGATGGCTTTGTAAAACATTTTGTTTCTTATGCTGAAGTGCTAATAGATAAACAAAACCGGATCTTCCTTATGGAGAAAAACCCAGTCAAATTATTATTCCGCTAATTGAACCCTATTCGCGTCAAGTTTCATCATTCAACGAAATCCTCAAGTACAATTACAGTTAACCCACAAGCTTCCAGTTTCTTCAGATCTTTGTCGTTAGTAACAAATATACCACAACCACTTTCTAATGCTGTAGCAACAATTAGAGCATCAGGGGTTCGGATACTTGGATATTGTGAGCGAAGTTTCCCCGCTCGTTCCGCTATTTCATAGGTAACTGCAAGGACTTGAATTGATAGTGCAGAAAGAAACTGCTTGAAACGTTCAACATCTGCTACTTTTCCATCTGCAAACGGCTTAGTTACAAACTCTGTCACTGATATTGCCGAGAGAAAACCCTTAACTTTGTCATCATTAATTTCATTGAATATTTCCTCTGCCAAAAGATAGTACGGTTCAATCTCTTCAAGGTAATATATAAGAACAGGAGTATCCAATAAAACTGATATGGCTTCCGGACTAACTGAGTGAATATCTAAAACTTTCTGTTCCATGCTTCCCTTTCTGACGCAAGATAAGCATCAATTTCTTCAACAGTACTTCCCCATGTACCTTTCATTGAGCCACGCATTTCCCGAATCAATTCTTTCTTTTGGTCGTGAGAAAGTTCAGAAGTGACAGAAGTAATGGCTTTAGATTCAACTGCACTCTGTTGTTGTGCGAAAATTTGATTCTCCTTCAAAAAATTATTGGGGTTTGTAAAGGCGTTTAAGAAAAGCGGGGTGCCAGCAAATGAAAGAGGTGAAACAGGTCCAATGGTCATAAATGCATACTCACGCGATGCAATATCAAATGAAGACTGCGGATCCCGGAAAAGTTGGTAAAGTTCAAGTGCTTTACTACGGCTTCCAACAAGATCTTGTAATGCTCTAAATTCTGTTCCCATTGATAATCCAAAACCAAAAAAGTAGATGCGCAGCTGTTGTGAAATTTCACGGTGGAGACTGGATAGAGTCTGAGATATAAACATCCAACCTACACCATACTTGCGAGTGGTTCGCACAGAATCAATGAAAATACTGCGGACCTGCTTCATCGTATCATTATCAGGACTTTCAGCCGGAGCTAAACGGTGAGCTTCATCCATTAAAACCAAAGTGTTGAGGTTTTCTTTTTTCGAATAAGCACGTTCAGCTGATGAGCGGATACCTTCTAAAAGCCGTTTGATTACGAGTGCCTGAATGGTTTCATTCCAAAATAGGTTTGTTTCACTTTTGACCGCCAAATCTACAATAATCAATGGCTTTTTCTGATCGTTGAATAGACTATGTAGTATACTATCTACAGTTTGCACATCAGTTCGGGTTTTGTCAAACAACCGAGTGATAGGTGACCAGATATTATTATAAAATTCATCCGGGTTAGCCTTTTCATACACAGAATTAAAACGATCGCGAGATGCTGTTGAACGATAGAATATTTTTTGAATGTCGTCTTCTTTTAGAATGGACCATGCCTCATCAAAAGACTCTCGTTTATGTAAATTTGTCAGAGTGACTTTCTTTTTTCTCAGGTTTTCATTCAGAATATTAGCGGCTATCTCCCGATTTTCTCCCTTTGAAAAGCTGAGGTTTTCAAAAAACGTGGACTCACAGAGTATTTGGGCAAATAGGTCCCATCGGTCTAAAATTAGGTTTTGTACGCCAATGACCTTTGTTGTTTTGTTCAGACTATCCAAAACCTCTTTTACTGGTAGTTGAAAATTGCCCAAAACCCCTGTTCCTGAAGCATCTTGTGAAAACTCTCCTTGGGGATCAATTACCAATATTCCCATTTTTTCGTAGCGAGCATAAGCCAGCATAATCATTTTCGCCAAAACTGATTTACCTGAACCAGTTTTACCAAAAATTCCTAAGTGATAAGCTTCACCCGCTCCATCGGCACCTATATCAAAATGTTTGAACCATAGAGGTAGTTTGGGTTTTGAACCGTAGACGTGTCCCAAGTAGAAAATCTGTTCCTTATACGGATTAAGCAACACATCCAGAACGTCGTCATTCACTTGTTGAATAGGCGTTCCTGTAGCTGGCACCGTCCCCAAATTGCTGGGGCGGTAATTGCCATTTTTGTCCGAAAAGACAGCACTGACAATCATTTCACCCTGATGTGTATCCTGCCGTTCACTGACAGCATCAACTTTGCCACGTTGCCGAATCAAACTCCGCATCGTAGGGTCTTCGTGCCAGATATTCTTCAGGGCGACCTCAGTGATCTGTCCCAACGCGTAATGGTCAAGACCGTCTTGTATGTAGTCGAAAATAGCCAATTCACCGACCAACTTTTTGTCAACGGCAGTTGCTAAAATATCCAAAGCAAGTTCTGTTGTGGAAGATGGAGAACCAATGACACCGATTCTCTCGGCTTGATCAACTAATTGGCTTAATTTTTGATCGGACATTTTTACCTCCCTGATTCTGTACGATAACTGTGAAGACCAACAAAAACATCATCAATATTACCTTGATAGTCTTCTGCAAGATGTTGACTTGTTATCTGGCGGAAAGCAGGAACGGCCCTAGGTAAATGCTTGACCATTCTGTCTGCCAGATAAAGCGGATATGGCTCCATAATAGCAGCTGTGCTACATTGGTCTTTGATACCTTGTAAAACGATACCTAATCTGGGGCGATTTTTGGCAATAGTTTGACTCATCTCCAAACGTAAAGCTGGCATATAAGCGTGAGGTCGATAATAAAGAAAATGGACCCCATTCAAGGATTGTAAAACTTGCTCAACGATTTGATCTATCTCCGTTGGAATAACAACATCAGGGAAATCGTTAACCATTGAGGTGCCGAGATGCCAGGAATAGGTAGAAAGTGAAGTAGGGGATGTATACTCACCCGGTTCCAAAATGGAACTTAACAATCCGCGATCGTCATGAGAATCGGGCCATCCTAATTTTTCGCCTATTTCCCTACGAGAAGTATACTTGGGTATAGCTACCCATTGACGGTCATTACGCGGAGGATCTAAAAGGCAATAATACGCCTCCAGAAAAGGTTGGATTTCCTTAACTAAATACCCTTTAACAGTTTTGAGATGAGGACACTCCTTAGCTTTGCTGAACCCTTGATTAAAATAAATAACCGGAGTGGTTAAAGATCCATCTAAAAGAACAAGTTCATGAGGGGCTTGTTGGGCTAAAACCAACTCCATTCCAATCATCGCTGCCCGTAAGATAGAACTCGTGTCTGGATTATGGGCTTCAGTTTCGACGTGGACAAAATGATTAGGTTCCGGCCAGAAACGTTTTTCGGAAGGAGGTGTCAAACCTTCAACTGCTACTGCGCCAGCTACCACCAAATCTGTCGCTAAAAGTCTTTCAACAGCGTAGGATCCGTCAACGCCACAAGTGGTTGGGCTGTGCATTACCGGCAAACTGGAATCATGTATCACCATACCAGAGTCAATAAGTTGCTTGCGCCATACTTCCCTTTTATTTTTTAACTCTTCAAAAGATCGTAATAACTCTTGTCCTATTCCTTCAGTTCGTTTAAGGACATCATCAACGAGTGATTTTGGTAGTTCGCTAAAATCAACTGATTCGTTCATTACTTTTTCCTTCCTACCACAACTTCCATTTTTCGGGTTTCCATTCTTTGTACCGTTCGTCTCGTTTACTACGATCAAGCAACCATCTTTCGCGATACCACTTAAATAATTCACTTGCAGGTTGATCGTAATAGTTTAATTCTGAGTCATTACCACATAGGAAAGCACAAGTATTTTCTGCCAACGGTGCTACATATATTTCTCGCTTAATTCCATGATTAAGCCAACTCTTAGGTAACTCTAAATTGGCAAGTGCTTTTTGGACTACTTCTTGCCTGTTTCTGAATCCTGTTCCCCAAGATTCATGGCTGGCCGTGGCTTCAGCATTTGATTTCGCATAATTTGTTAGAGCACCGTAAATCCCATTGGAAAAGTGAAATTCACCGAATCCTTGTGTGTGTCCTACGCGTTCAAAAACGAGTCGTTTCTCAAGACGTTCCATTGGAACACTCGGCTGCGCTGATAGATTTGGTTCTGCACATTTGAGACGGTTATATAGCGACGACCTTTCAAGTGCAGAAGTAGTTGTAATCAAGGCAATCTCACCGGCATTTTCCCGTTCGCGAATTACAGATATTCTTCCTTTATATTTGTTTTTGAATATTTCACGGACTTCATTGCTAGTGGTCAATAATGCTATGAGCTTGCCGCCTATCAAAAATGAATACGGTGGAACTGCTCCCAATACAAAAGCATCAACAACATGGTGAAGCCTTTCATTGCGATCTTCTTTATTCCAACCTACCCATTGATCCCGATGTCCCAAGCTAAAAACAGGATCTCCTAAGCCGAATAATCCCATTAGTTTATTTGTGTGCTGATCCACTACAAGAAATCTGAGTCTGCGGCCATACCCCGAAGATACAGGGATACTCCAATGCAAACTTGCGTATCGAAATAGGAGTTCTTCTTTTGAACCTGAATGTACTTCAACAAGTTTAGGATTAACTTTATCGGGAACAACTTCTTCTCCGAAAGCAAATTGCTTTAGCAGGAAAGGTTCATGTTTGACAAGCCCTTTTTTTCGCTCTTCAATTTTGCGGTGAACCGCCTGAGCATGTAAATCCCTAATTTTCGGCTTATCAAGGTTATTGGGCAAACTGATTTGATTACCTTTTACTTTAAACCCTTGACTCTTAAGCGATTTTTTAATACGTGTTTTAAGAGTTTTTGCATATAAGGTACTAGTATATAAGGCATCAAGAATATTTGATATTTCAATATCTGCCTGGAAGTATGCTTGTAGTGATTCAAAAACACCGGCATTACACCAGTGCCTAAAACGCTGGGATATAGACTTCCAATTGCCATACCTATCGGGTAAAGTACTCCACGTGGTCCCCTCCCCTGCTATCCACAAGACAGCCGAGAGGAATAAACGACATTTTTCTGGATTTCCAACGTGGACCTTCGGGCAATCAGCGAGAAAAGGCTGGACTCGATTCCAAATAGCATCCGTTATTTGGAATGGTTGTTTTTGGGTATTGTCTATTTTTTCTTTTTTCATGTGTAGGTAAAGGGGGCCAAAGTACCTTGAATGCCAAAATATTTCAAAGACAAGTTTGCGGTAACAATTGAAGTTGCTTACTGTTAAAATATAGCATATTTCAAAATCCCTATCAATTTGATATTAAGCGGACGAGCACTATATAAAACATTATTGAACACATCTTCTTTCAAATGCCAAGACTACCGGTTTTCAAATGCAGCAATGTCCGCTTCATACTGCAAGGTCCAACCGATTTCATCGAGTCCGTTCAGTAAGCAGTACTTCTCAAAATCGCCGATGTCAAAAGTGTGTGCGGTACCGTCAGAACAAATGACCGATTGCGCCTCCAGGTCTATCATCAACTGGTAGCCTTCGGTGTCGTGCGCTGCTTGGCTGAGCGAGGCGATAACGTCCGCAGGCAGGGCTATCGGGAGGATGCCGTTCTTATAGCAGTTGTTACGGAAGATGTCTGCAAACGAGGGTGCGAGGATCGCTTTGAATCCGTACTGCTGAAGTGCCCACGGGGCGTGTTCGCGCGAACTACCACAGCCAAAATTCACGCCAGCGATAAGAATACTCGCACCTGCATAGCGTGGATGATTCAGCACGAATTCTGGGTTCGGATCGCCATTCTCAAGGTAACGCCAGTCGTTAAAGAGAAATTCACCGAAGCCTGTCCGTTCAATCCGTTTCAAAAATTGCTTCGGGATAATCTGATCGGTATCAACATTAATCCGGTCGAGTGGGACAACAAGTCCAACATGTTCTTTAAATGCTTCCATATTTTTAAATATTTGCCTCCGCGCAGATTGACCTTACAGGTCAATCTGGTTTCTGATGCGTTCGGTACCACATTGTGAGTGCGGACCGCTTCTGTCTCCTTCCAAAGGATTGAAAAGTAGTCTGCGTCGTTCACATTTATCAGCAACTCACTGAAATTTTCTAATGTCTACAAAATGCCCCGTAACCGCCGTCGCAGCCGCCATCTGTGGACTGACGAGGTGTGTGCGTCCGCCTTTGCCCTGTCTACCTTCAAAATTCCGGTTCGATGTGCTGGCACAGCGTTGACCGGGCATCAAAGTATCGGGATTCATACCGAGGCACATGCTACAACCCGCTTCACGCCATTCAAAACCTGCTTCACGGAAAACCTTGTCAAGTCCTTCCGCTTCCGCTTGGCGTTTGACCGCCTGTGAACCCGGAACGACCATTGCACTGACGTTTTCTGCGACTTTCCTGCCTTTGGCAACTTCCGCAGCAGCCCGTAAATCACTAATACGAGAGTTCGTGCAGCTACCGATGAAAACCCTATCTACGGGAATATCTGTTATCGGAGTGCCGGGTTGGAGGTCCATGTATTCCAAAGCGTGTTCAGTGGCGCGCTTCTCATCGGTTGTCGTCATATCTGCCGGATCCGGCACGCGACTTGTCACGTCGGTCACCATACCGGGGTTTGTGCCCCATGTCACCTGCGGTGCGATGTCCGCTGCGTCGAGTTGTAGTGTTCGGTCATAGGTTGCACCGTCGTCGGTTGGGAGTTGCTTCCAGCGTTCAATCGCCGCATCAAAATCTTCATCTTTCGGTGCGAAACGTCTGCCAGCGATGTATTGGTATGTAGCGTCGTCAGGGGCAATCATACCGGCGCGGGCACCTGCCTCAATCGACATATTACAGACAGTCATCCGTTCCTCAATGTTGAGGGCGCGGATGGCAGTGCCTGTATATTCGACCACGGCACCGTTACCGCCGTCAATGCCGATATGTCCGATAATAGAGAGGATAATGTCTTTCGCTGTTACACCGTAAGGGAGCGTGCCGTCAATCCGAATCTCAAAGGTTTCTGATTTCTGTTGCAAGAGGCATTGCGTCGCGAGGACATGCTCAATCTCGCTTGTACCGATGCCAAACGCGAGTGCACCGAGCGCGCCGTGCGTTGAGGTATGGCTATCACCGCAGACAATGGTTGTGCCGGGCTGCGTAATACCGAGTTCGGGGCCGATGACATGCACGATACCTTGTTCAGGACTATCAATGTCGTAGAGCGGGATGTCAAACTCAGCACAGTTTTGTGCCAGGGTCTCCATCTGTTTCGCTGCGATCAAATCGGTAATCGGTAGCGATCTGTCCGTCGTCGGTACGTTGTGGTCCATCGTCGCGAACGTCAGATCTGGACGGCGTACCTTTCGATTATTGAGTCTTAATCCCTCAAATGCTTGTGGGGATGTGACTTCATGAACGAGGTGCGTGTCAATATAGAGAATCGGCACCTCATCCGCGGAAGCACGCACCAAATGCGCCTCCCATATTTTTTCATACATTGTTTGTTTCATAGTTGTCCTTGTGAAAAATAAAAACGTTCCATCCGCTTCAGACGCGTTCCTGCAAACCTTCAATCTGTAACTGGCTTTTGGCAGAGAACGGTTGTTATGCGTCAGAAGTTTGCCAGTCAATATCTTCAAGGTTCTCCACGTTCAATGCCTTCTCAAAGAGCGTATCAAGATGGGAAGGGTTATGGAGGGCTCGGATCTGGGTTATTATTGCTTCAGGAACGCTCTGAAACCGGTGGTGTAGGAGTTTCAGGAGTGCCATCTGTTTCGCGCGGGTTTCCCCTTGCTCTATCCCTTGTTGAAATGTGACTTCTGCCATTGATTGAAACATGGTTTCTACCTCCATTCCGCGCGAATGCGCATCTACAACCTTTATCAAGACCTCGCGTTCTTCAGGAGAACGTCGATGATATACCAGCGACGCTAAGTATATGATCGCACGTCGATGCTGCTCGGTTTCTGCAATCACTGACGCACTCCAGTATTTCGCAGCGAAACCTAAACTCACAGTTAACCTCATAAAATGAAAAAACTTACAATTGAATGACCCTGGATAGCATTATAAGTGATAATGTTATCAAGCCATCTCGCTTTATAAATATTTTTTGAGAATGACATTTTTACGCTCTGTGGCGTTATCAATCACGACTTGTGCTTCAGTGATTTTTGCTTCTAATTGCTCAATTTTTGTCACTAACTGCTGTTGAATATTAGGCTCGGGAACAGAAATTCTATTTATTTTTTCCCAAGATGTTCTGGGTAATTGTTGACCGCTGACTGTCGTTAACACCTCAGAATTAAACACTTCAGACAAAAAATAATGTTTGTAAAATGTAGCCAAGTTTGGGTTTTTAGGTCTAAGCACTAATATGTCAGTCGAACAGATTCCGTCTATATTCGCCAAAAATACTTTATTTAAGTTCGGTCTGAGTTTGCCATATAAAATGTCGCCTATACGAAATACATTTTTATTACTTTTTATGGTGGAATAATCAGTTTGGATGTTTCCTAACAACACGCCAGTTTGGCTTTCAATATTTTCTAATCCAATATAGCAAACGATGCCCTTTTCTTCCTGTGGATCAACAATGTCAGAAATTTTGTCAACTACTTGGTTTAGCATTGATGCTTTTTCAACGGAACTGACTAATTCCTCAATTTCTTGTCTATCTATGGTGATGGCTTGACGGGCTTGATCTGTTTCCTGATCTACTGCCTCACATTTTTTAACAATCTGCTGTTGCACTTCAAGTGGTGGAAGGGGAATTTTTATTTGTTTCATTTTCTCGGCGTTTAAATTAGGTTGTGCTAATGTCGTTGTCAATGCGTCCACTTGTTGCCAATAAGCAGTCGTTTTATGAAAAGCGAAAATATATTCGGGTAATATTTTCTTTGACACTTTTAGTCTAACCAGATAAGAAGCAAATATTAAATGTTCGTCAATACCTTTATATAACAACATCCTACCTGTGCTACCACTTCGAGCAATAACGATGTCATTCCGGTTCAAGGTATAATCTTGAATAATTTGCTCTGATGGATTGATATATTTTTTGTCTGTATCTTTTAATTCTCCATCTTCTGTAATGTCAGTGATTCTTAGATACCTTACATCTCCTTCATCTTCTGCTTTTGCCGTGTATCCATATTGAGTTTCTACAACTTCTCCCAACTTTACCAATGGCCATTGCGTTTCAATATTAATGATCTGTTGAGGGTTTAAGTGAATGATTTTATCAAAGTCTACGCGGCTAAAATTCAACATATCAGTGAGCTTGGCATACTGACAGTATTCGGGTAGTGGATTGACGATTCCATCGTTAAAGTTTTGTTTGATTGCTGTGTTTATTTTTCCATGATTGTTTAGATCCTTTGGATCAAACAGAGGGGTGATAATGTCGTTGACAGTATCGCCACCATTGTATTTAATGCCCTCATCACCTTTACGTCCACTCCATTCGTAGCCTAAAAATTGCTTTCGTTCTTTATTGGCATCTGGTGCATTGACAATTAGCACATCGTTTTCTTGCTCGTGTGCAAGGATAAAGTAGTAAAGTTTTTCTTTTTCTAAAGTGTGTAGGTAAGCGATGAAACAGTGCTCTAATTCTGCCGATTGTCCCGTTGGCGTTTTTTTCTTGAAAACATTGGATTTTTTCAGATTTTTTATCTCTGTACTTTGACTAAAGGTTTGCTTATAATCATTGAAAATATCGTATTCTAATAGTTCGGTAATTGACTCAAGACTGGTTTGGCCAAAGAGCTTAATGTATTCTTCATAAGAGACATCAATATGATCGCAATAGGCTTTTATCAGGTGGTGATCTTGATAATATTTTTCACTCTCATCATCACCTGCAAAAAAGACTTCTACTCGATTGCGATAATGATCGGCGGCTTCTGGTTTTCGCTTTTTCCGTCTTAAAAAAAGCACAACTGTATTGGTCCCGGTTTTGCCAAAGGTGCCACTTCCCAGTTCGGCAATACTCACTATATCAAAAAATTGTAACAGAATCTCACGCGTCCGGTTGTGAACCGCTTCCGTATTGGACAAAATGCTGCGGGGAACAATTACGCCAACCAGACCGTCCGGTGCCATTAAGTGACGAATCCTTTCTAAAAAGAAGCATTCGATGTTGTTGGTATTGCTATTTTCACCTGTGGCTTCAATGAGTTTATACTCATTTTTGTCTGTGTCGCTCAAGGTTTGCAAAAAGCCTTCCACTGCAAAGGGCGGATTCGCTACCAAGACATCAAAACTTTCCCGCTGAATTTCGGGGTGAGAAGCGAGCGCGTCAGCATCTAATATCTTAATCTGCTCTTGTCCGTGCATATAGGCAGCAACTTTAGCGACTTTTGCTAAGCGATCTTCTTTTTCTACCCCAGTAATTTGGGTGTAGTAGTTGCTTAAGGTTCTGTTCCGTGTTTCAACCAAAGGTTTTATTTGATAGGCATATTCATTCAAAAAATGTCCAGAGCCGCAGGCGTAATCAATTGCCTTAATTGGTTCGGAGTTCTCTCTAATTTTTTCAGCAAGCGGCAAGGAGGCAACAATAAATTTGCAGATCGGCAGGGGTGTAAAAAACTGACCTTCGGATTGCTTGATACCGTTGTCAAGAAAGAACTCAAACATATCGCCCAAAAATTGGTTTTGTTCATCCGTTTTGAGTCGTAACCCTTGCCACATTTGCACTACTTCTGACAAGACTGCAGTGTTTCTTTCAAATAAATCCTTGTTGTGGGTGTCCAAAAAGGAAAACGCAGAGTTAGAGAAAAATTTAAGCTCCGTAAAATATTCTTGAATTTGTTTCTGAGTGTCGTTGAGGTCATTTTTAACGGGCCAAAATGCCTCGTCAATTTGTTCACGGCTGATGTAACTAATTTCTTCGTTCAGGAATTTATGCATCCCTCTTTGGTAGAGGTTTTGCAATCTATCAACAAAATCGAAATAGTTGTCGGAAGCGGGCCCGTTCCAATAAAATTTGAGGTTATCTTTGTTTTCTTCTTCGTCAACTAATTTGCATAGAAATAGGTTGACCAGTACCTCAAAGGCGTTTTCACGTCTGGCAATATTGTGCTTTCTTAAAATGGTTCGGAAGTCGTGGTATTTACTATCTTTTTCAATAATGCCGATGGGTTTGGTGTCCTCAGCGAGGGTATAGTTGTTCTTACCGATCTGATAGGCTTGAATATTTCCTTCAAAAATACCGACTTCTGTGAATTCCAATTTGTAAGTATCACGCCAAGCGGCGAAGCGGTGTTCGGCTTTGCTTGCCTTTTCAAAGGAGAGTTGTGTTGTATCTTCTGATAAAATTTGCGGATTGTCAAGGTGCGGAATTAGTTTGTATTCAAAATTTAGTTCATTTTTAAAGAAACTGGAAGCATAAAGGCAGAGGTATTGGGTTTGGGACTCTTGGTGGACATAACTAAACAACTGCCCTCCATCTTGACGAGTGTCGTCCCATGCCTTATCAAATTCATCTCCTGCTGTTTTGCACTCAATAATTAGCAACGGATTATTTTCTTGATCTTTAACCAATATATCGGCACGTCCGCCGCTTGCACTATGTCCAATTCTGTAGGGTCGTTCAAGTTCTAAATGTTCAGGCTTATAACCTTTTTCCAATAACCGATGGACACACTCAAACACAACAAAATTCTCGTTCTGTGAGAGATTACAGGTTTGTCGTTCGTTGACCTTTAGCCCTTTATCTTCAGGGTAAATTATTTCTTTTTTCTCAAAGTCAACTTTTAAATCGGCTTCACCAATCGATTTTTGGAAGGTGTTCCCTTCCTCCGTGAAGTCTAAGGTTTTGAGTAAGTCTTTAAGGTTATTTTTTGTTATCATAGTGATATTTCCGTTGGTTAGAGGTATTTTTACGGAAGATACTGATTTATACCGACAATCATTTATGTGGCATTCAGTTTTAAGAGGTTACCGAGTTTCGCAGCTTTTTTCCCGTTGATCTCCATAGATGCCACCCCTACGGGGTTAGTCGTTTCCTTGATACGCGTTTCTACAGAAATGCCGTCGCTACGCGACCCAGGAGAATTTTGCGATATTCACATTTTCTGGGTAAAATCCGGTGCGGTTAGGAATGCAGATCGCATTTGGGTGAGTACACCGCAAAACCGCACCTACCGGACCTGAGGACCGCGACAGTTATTTTTTTTAAAATTGATACTCATAGTGCCGTTGGAAAGCAGATCACGTTTGGGCGAGTACGCCGCAAAACCGCGAAGAAACACCCCAGCAAAAACCCTACCGGACCTGGTAAGATTACTCAAACGGTTGCAACATGCCGCCTTTTACGATCAATGCCTTTTCTTCATAGATAGCGTCCCCGTCGGCATTGAAAGAGAACTTGCCAAAAACTGTGTCAAGGTTGCTGATATTTGCCAGTGCATCTCGGATTGAAATCGCATCGGTTGCTTGTGCATTCTTAATCGCCTCTGCTAAAATATAGACGGAGGTATACGATGCTACGGCAAAGACATCTGGTATCATGCCGTAGGTCATATTGTAATTTTGCACAAACGTCTGATTTCCGGGTGTGTCATCGGTGCTAAGCCAACCGATAAAAGTGATTGCCCCTTCAGCGGCGGCACCGGCGGCTTGGACATCAACACTGGTTAATGAACTCATAATAATAGGAGCCGTTATACCGAGTTCGCTGGCTTGAATCAGTATTCCTGGTTTTTCGGGTGGCAACGCAGAGACAAAGATAGCATCGGGTTCCAACGCCTTTATCTGAGTCAATTGCGCCGAGAAATCGGTATCACCGTTCTGGAAAACTTCCGTGGTTAGTACTTCAACATCAATCGTAGTGAAGGCTTCCTGCAATGCTGCGTCCCGATCCGTGGAGAAGAGGTCGGTTTCGTTATACATTGTAGCGACCTGTTGATAACCGAGTTTCGCGTGTGTTACCTCAACACCTTGAAGTGCCACGATATTTGTCGCAAGCGGGACACGGAAGACGAAATCACCGATCGCGCTAAGACCCCGGGCACCCGATGTGGGACTAATTGCCACGACCTGATTTTCTTGTGCGACTGGAAATGCCGCCTGTGTCGCACTTGACGACGCGGGACCGATAATAACAGATACGTCATCTTCGTGAATCAGTTTATTGAAAGCAGCAACCGCACCTTCTGGGGTACTCGTATCGTCCTCAATGATAAACTTGAGTTTTGTCCCGTTGAGTTGTGTGTTGTTAATTTCATCAAGCGCGAATTCCATACCTTGCTTCATGCGTTCACCCGTAGAAGCCAAGTGTCCTGTCAGGGGCAAAACAACGCCGATGGAAATCTCGCCGCTTTTATCTTCTGTTTCAGGTGTGGTAGGCTGCGTAATATCGGGAATCCGCTCACAGGCAGAGAACCCTACTATCAAGGTGGCAATCGCCACGATAAATGTGAATGATTTCAATTTAATTTATTCCTTTCTTTAAGTAGTTGTCAGTCGTCAGTTACCAATTTTCGGTTAAGAAATACTTTTGTAACAATCTTCCTAAACTCGGAGTACTCCAGGAAATGGTGAATTGTTACAGAGTCCTCTTTAACTCTCACTGCGAGGCAAACCGACAACTGATAACTAATAACTATTATCAAACCCGCATAACGACGGGGAAGATGATGGGTGTCCGTTGCATCTGTTTCGAGAAAAACCGGCGGAGCGCGCCTCGGACTTCATCTTGGACGACCTCCGTTTCGTGTTTCTGTTCATCGCTCAGATTTTCGATGACCCGCCGCGTAATCTCTTTCGCTTCTTCTATGAGTTCTTCCGATTTGTCCATGTAGACAAACCCACGTGAGATAATCTCTATCTCTCCGGCGTTGAGTCCTGTTTTAGCGTCGGTATCGGCTGTCGGAGTGTCGGCAGTTGCTGATGTTTCGTCCGCCCCAATGTCCTTTTGCTGACTGCCATCACCTGTATCGCTGTGTAGGACAATAACAGGGATGACGATGCCGTCTTCCGAAAGTTGGATGCGGTCGCGGAGGACAATATCTTCAAGTTCAATTTCGGGTTTGCCATCAACAAGCACGCGTCCAGAACGTCCCTCGCGTCCAAAAACTTCACACGTCTCAGGTGTCAAGTGAATCAGTTCCCCATCTTCGGCGACTGTGATGTTTTGACTCGGAATGCCGACAGATTCGGCGAGTTCGGCGTGTCGCACAAGGTTTTGATATTCACCGTGCATCGGCATAAAAAACTTAGGCTGCAGGAGATTAAGCATCAATTTCAGGTCTTCACTGGACCCGTGTCCTGAAACGTGGACATCCGCATTCCGTTCGTGGTATATCCTCGCGCCACGTCTGAGCAGATGGTTCACGACATTCCCGATAGCCTTTTCGTTGCCCGGAATAATTCGGGCAGAGATGACGACGGTATCCCCTTGTTCTACCTTCAAAAACGGGTGGTTATCAAGTGCCATCAGTGCCATGGCGGAGCGCGGTTCGCCTTGGCTGCCGGTGCTTAAAACCATGACCTCGTGCGGTTTGAACATAGCTGCGTCGCGAGCATCAATGAGATAGTCCGAGTTTACGTGAAGGTAACCGAGTTCGGAAGCGGTGCGCACATTGTTCAGGAGCGAGCGTCCACTGACAGCAACAAGCCGCCGATGTCTATTTGCCAGATCGATGAATTGTTGGATACGGTGAAGACTTGAAGAAAAAGTGCAAAGAAATAACTTCTGTTCGGTCCTCTGAAAAATGTGGTCTATCGTATCATAGATACTCCGTTCGGAGGGGGTCTGCCCGGGACGTTCTGCATTTGTGCTGTCGGAGATGAGCATTAGCACACCTTCCGCCCCTAAACGCGCCAGCGTCTGAACGTCACTGAGTTTGCCATCGACAGGTGTCATGTCAAACTTGAAATCACCGGTATGGACGATAACGCCGATCGGTGTGCGAAGCGCGATTGCTACGGAATCCGGGATACTGTGTGTAACGTGGATGAATTCGGCGGAGAAATCACCCAATTCGACTGTATCACTCGGAACAATCGTATTGAGTTGTGCTTTGCCGAGGACACCATATTCACGCAATCGACCGCTTGCAATTGCGAGCGTCAGCTGCGTACCGTAAACGGGTACATCTAACTGCCGTAAAACATAAGCTAAAGCACCGATGTGGTCTTCGTGTCCATGGGTTAGGAGGATCCCTCGGATCTTCTCTTTTCGTTCAATTAGATAGTGGATATCTGGGAATATCAGATCAACGCCGGGCATATCTGCATTTGGGAGCATGAAACCGGTATCGATGACGATCAGGTCATTCTCGGTTTCGTACACCATCATGTTAAGCCCAAATTCACCTAAGCCTCCCAATGGAATGATCGAAACGTTTCCGTTAGCAAGTGTAGAATTTGTCATAAAGTAGTTATCGCCAATGTAAGTCAAAATAATCGTAAGTCGTTGAGGTTATCTGCTGCATTTTGCTGGTTTCAATATCTAAGATGAAGATTTCACTGGTGCGTCGTCTGTCCAAATTGGCACCGATAAACGCAACCTGTTTTCCGTCCGGGCTCCATGTTGCGTCGCGTCCTGGATAGAGACTCAGGTTCTGATACTTTTTAAAGCGTCCCTGCTCTACAGTGGCAATGCAGATATCGCCTGACACATAAAACAGAAGTTGTTTGCCATCTGGCGACCACTCTTCAATGCGTCTACACGGCGGCTCGTCGCGTTGGAGAAACCATTTCCTACTCATACTGACGACCTCCGGTTCTGCAAGTGCGAGGTGTCCGTCGGTATTAAACGCGATCCATTTGCGGTCTGGTGACCACTCGGGCCAGTTTGTTCCCTTTGGCAACACTTCAAGTACTCTCCGTTTCGGTTCTTTAACCTTTTCGCCTTTCGCGTCCCAATGTAGCCATCCTTTTGCCCACTGCTCGCTCCGCCACCGCTTTATTTTTCCATCAAGTGTTACTTCCCAATTTTCCAGTCGATCTTTCGGACGGTCAATCTCAACGACAACCAGAAGGGCGTGACTTAACGGAGACCACCAGAAATCATGAATGCCATACTGTCTTTTGATGAGTCGCTTTTTCTTGGTACCATCCGCCCACATCACATATAACGATTTTGCTTCATCCATCCCAGATAGGTAAGCAATCCGTTCGCCATCGGGGGACCATCTTGGACTGCGCGAAACCGCATCGTCAGTCAGTCGGTGGAAACCCGTACCGTCCGGGTTCATCGTACAGATGTTATACTGATAGAATTCCCACCACTTTTCTGTATCTCTACCTCTCTCTAATGCCTGTGTTGTTGCTCGGAAACCGTCTTCATTCATAAACGGCTCACGGATGGCAAAGACGAGTTTCCCTGCACTATCCTCTGCACACACAACGCTACCTACCGTGGTAACTAATATAAATACGCTCATCACGCGTATGATATGCATACGTCTACCTCTTTGGATGTTTTTGTTATGGTGTTCCACCTGTCTTTGCGAGGTTCATCCGTTGATAGTGAGGAAACCCTTTATCGCCGCTGTGCGTGAATCCTGTTGGCGGACGCCAACGGAAGTGAGTTGTTAGAACGCGGCTCTTAACTGATAACTAACAACTACAGGACTTACGCAATTTTGACTGTAAGTGGTTCTGTTAGATGAAATTTGTCTGAAAACACAGCGTTCTGGTAGCACGATGCACTTCGCATCTGGGCGAGTACGCCGCAAAACTGGAAAGTTTGTGGTACAAAAGAGCGGCATGCGTAAGTCCTGAACTATTAAACAACGATATTGATGAGTCGATTCGGGACGACGATGACTTTGCGAACCGATTTTCCTTCAATAAATCGCTGAACCCGTTCATCTGCGAGTGCGGCTGCTTCAATCTCTTTATCAGTCGCATCGGCAGGCAGTTGGAGTCTATTGCGAAGTTTCCCATTGACTTGTGCGATGATGGTTACGGTAGCACTTTCAAGTACGGCTTCGTCGTGTGTGGGCCACTGCTCGTGTGCGATGAAGCTTGTTTCACCGAGACGATGCCACAATTCCTGCGCGAGGTGCGGTGCGTAAGGTGCGAGCAGATGTAGGAAGATTCTCAAGCTCTCCTTCGGTAGCGTTTTCTTCTGCGTGGCGGTGTTAACAAAGATCATCATCTGGCTAATTGCCGTGTTCATCTTGTCAATGGATTCGGTATCTTCGGTTACCTGTTTGATGGTCTTATGGAGTTCGCGCCAGAGTTCCGGTTCTGTTGTGCCGGCAGTATCTGTCAACTTCTCGCTGAGTTCGCCACTCTCTTCATCAATCACAAGTCGCCAGATGCGTTGAAGGAACCGATAGACACCCTCTACACCTGCGTCCTGCCACGGTGTACTCGCTGTGACCGGCCCGATAAACAGTAGATAGAGACGGAGTGCATCCGCGCCGTAATTGTCAATAACGTCGCTCGGGTTGATGACGTTAAAGCGGGATTTAGACATCTTCTCCATCTGCGTTTGGAGCGGTACGCCAGAGACTTTGGCAACCGCTTTCCCATCGTCCTGCTCAACTTCGTGCGGATAGTAGTATTTGCCAGCATCGTCCTGGTACGACTCTGCGAGGATTGTTCCTTGATTCACCAAGCCTTGGAAGGGTTCCTGCGTCGAAACCAACCCGGAATCGTATAGAACTTTATGCCAGAAACGGGCATAGAGCAGGTGCAAGACGGCGTGCTCGGCACCGCCCATGTAGAGGTCTACGGGCATCCAGTACTGTTCAAGCGCGGTATCAAAGGGTGCCTCGGTATTGTGTGCGTCGAGGAAGCGGAGATAATACCAGCAGGAGCCTGCCCACTGTGGCATAATGTTCGTCTCCCGCGTGGCGATTCTGCCGTCAGGTAGTGTCACTTTTAACCACTTTTCATCGGCGCGGGCGAGTGGCGGTTTACCGTCTTCTGTGGGTTTATAGGCATCGATCGGTGGCAGTTCAACGGGTAGTGCTTCGTCTGGCAGTTGTACAATAGTTCCATCCGCAAGGTGTGCCAGCGGGAAGGGTTCACCCCAATACCGTTGCCGCGAGAAGAGCCAGTCCCTTAGACGGTATTGCACCTGACGCTCCCCTTTTTCCTGACTTTCAAGCCAAGCGATCATCTTCTCTTTCGCCTCAGCAACCTGCAGACCGTTGAGGAAACCGGAATTGACGCAGACCCCGTCTCCTTCAAAAGGTGCCTCTTCAATCGGCTTTTCACCGCCTTTGATAACTTCGAGGATCGGAATACGGAAAGTTGATGCGAATTCGTGATCGCGTTCGTCATGTCCGGGCACTGCCATGATGGCACCTGTGCCGTACGTCATCAGAACATAGTCCGCGACCCAGATCGGGATAGGCGTGTCGTTGCAAGGGTTGATGGCATAGGCACCTGTGAAGACCCCCGACTTCTCTGTGGCGAGGTCTGTGCGTTGGAGATCAGATTTGTTGGTGGCTTCCTTTACATAGGCATCAACAGCAGCTGCGGCATCAGGGTGTGTTATCTCGGAGACGAGCGGATGTTCAGGTGCCAATACGCAATAGGTCGCCCCGAAAAGCGTGTCTGGGCGCGTCGTGAAAACAGTGAAAGTGTTATCGTTATCCTTGATATTAAAAGTAATATCCGCCCCTTCCGACTTGCCGATCCAGTGGCGTTGCATCTCTTTGAGCCCCTCGGGCCAATCCAACAAATCCAAGTCTTCCAACAAGCGTTCAGCGTAAGCGGTAATTTTGAGCATCCACTGGTGCATGAGGCGGCGTTCAACGGGATCTTCGGTTTCAACGTATTTACCGTCTTTTACCTCTTCGTTTGACAGGACGGTGCCTAATGCTGGACACCAGTTGACCGGGACATCGGCGAGATATGCTAAGTCTTTTTCGTAGAGACGGAGGAAAATCCATTGTGTCCATCTGTAGTATTCAGGTAAAGAGGTGTCAATTTTGCGAGACCAATCGTAAGAGAGCCCGATGCGTTGGATCTGCTGCTGAAAGGTTTCTGTGTTCCGTTTTGTAACATGCGCTGGATGTTCGTTTTCACGTACGGCGTACCGCTCAGTTGGGAGTCCGAAGGCATCCCATCCCATCGGGTGCATCACGTGATACCCTTGCATCCGTCGGAAATTGGCGAGTACATCGGTGGGTACGTAGTTTTTGGCGTGCCCCATGTGAAGTCCGGCACCTGAGGTATAGGGGAACATGCCAAGCACGTAGAATTTCGGCTTGGTTTTCAGTGTTTCAATATCGTTTGGAACTTTGAATGCTTCTTTTTTTTGCCACTCGGCTTGCCAATAGGGTTCTATCTCCGCCGGGGCGTAAGGATGGTTCTCCATGTCGCGTTCGTCTCCTTTTGCGTCCTTTGTGCATATCGGGTTTACAAGTATAAATTTTAACACAACTCCGCTGTGCTGTCAAGACCTCTTTCTATCGGTTCCAGTGTCATTCAATTTTAAGAAATTATTGGGTTTCACGTCTTTTTTTCAAGGATCCGGTGCGGTTACAAACCGAACCTGCGGGACCCGGGGGTGAAAATTCGATCGAAAAATGAACAATTGAATGGCTCTGCCATCGGTTCAGAGGTTTTCAATTATCGATAGTCGGCCTCAGAATTTTCAGGGTTATACATATTTTTTAAAATGAACCAACCTTAATAAATTAACTATAAGTTAACTTTATTTATCCGTCCAATAGCCTTGATTTTCGGGCTGGAAATCTGGCGATTTTATGAACATTTCATGAACATACCCTGAAAAACCGTGAACAATCGTGACATGTTTATTTTTCGTATTTGCGAAACGATAGCCCTTGAAGCACCGTATGCTCTGTATTTGTTTCGGTAATTTGTCACCCTTGTGATGTTTCTTTGCTCACGATGTTCATAATTGTTCATGAAATTGTTCATGATCCTTATAGGCGAATGTGAAAGGCTTTTATGCCACTGGTTACATAGGTTTGTAGGACTCTAAAATTCTGATTTTCTGATTTTTTCATGAACAATTGGGCAATATTTTTTTCAGCGACCTCTGCTTTAAGGTACGATAAACCTAATGGATACGAGAGATCACGGTACTTGATAACTTTGGATCATTTTCAAGTTGTTCATAAAATGTAATTTTTCTTTGTCACATTTTGTTAACTTTATGTTAATTCTGAAGGTAATTCTGCTCACTTCGCATTTCTCCGAAGAGGCGTTACTACAATATATATGATAACATATTTAACCTAAAAAATCAAATTTATCAGAGGTATATTTGTAAGTAGGCATTCGCTGATATATGTGGGTGTTCAAAGTTATTGAGTGACTCGGCCCGATATATGTATTCTTCTTGAATTATTCCGTGTAAAGTGCTATGCTGATTGCACCAACAAATACAACGCAAAGGACTTCTGTAGCGCAAGTTTTTGCTTGCAAGCTACGCGAAAAGCATGGCTGAAACCAGACCTAATATCTTACTTATCACCAGCGATCAGCAGCATTGGAACACCTTGGGCTGCCTTAACCCAGAAATTCAGACCCCTCATTTAGATACTTTGGCACAGCAAGGTACACTTTTCAATAGAGCCTACTGCCCGAATCCTACTTGCACACCGACGCGCGCATCTATTATCACAGGGAAGTATCCGAGCCAGCACGGTGCCTGGTCCCTCGGTACAAAACTTTCTGAAGATGAACACACTGTCGGCGAAAATTTCACGGATGCAGGCTATCGGACTGCCCTCGTGGGAAAAGCGCATTTTCAACCGCTACACGGGACTGAGGAATTTCCGTCTCTCGAATCCTATCCGATCCTTCAAGATTTGGATTTCTGGCGGAGTTTTAACGAACCGTTCTATGGGTTTGAACACGTTGAACTCGCACGCAACCACGCTGATGAAGCACACGTTGGACAGCACTATGCTATCTGGATGGAAGAAAACGGATGTACTAATTGGCGGGATTACTTCGCGCCACCGACAGGGAACGCCCGTGGTCAACGCCGAAAGTGGCCGATTCCAGAGGAATACCATTACGATACATGGATCGCGGAACGTACGAACGCGCTCATGGAGGCATACCAACAGAATGGTGAGAACTTCTTTCTGTGGGCAAGTTTCTTTGACCCGCACCCGAAATATCTTGTTCCTGAACCGTGGGATACGATGTACGACCCAGCAGAATTGACGGTGCCGTCCGTGACGGAAGGGGAACACGACAACAATCCGCCACATTTCCAATTAACACAACAACAAAAACCTGACTTCTCTGCTTGGCGCGAAAGTGGCAAAGGCGTACACGGGTTTAGTTCGCATTTACGCGATCGGGATGAACTCGCCAAAGACATCGCTGTGTATTACGGTATGGTGACGCTGATGGACAAGTACATCGGGAAAATCCTGGCGAAACTCGATGAACTCGGACTTGCAGATAATACGTTGGTCGTGTTCACGTCCGACCACGGACATTTTTACGGACAGCACGGTCTCATTGCGAAAGGTGCGTTCCACTACGAGGATGTTATCCGAGTGCCGTTCATTGTGCGGTATCCGGGTGTTGTACCTGCGGGGAACCAGTCGGAAGCATTACAGACGTTGGTAGACTTAGCCCCCTCGTTCTTGAGTGCCACGGGTATTGATATTCCACGTCCGATGACGGGTGTAGATCAGATGCCGGTCTGGTCGGGAGAAACGGAACAGGCACGCGACCATATCATCGTTGAAAATCGTCATGAGCCGACAACAGTACACGTCAAAACATACGTTAACGATCGTTATAAACTGACAGTCTATTACAACCGAGACTACGGCGAGTTGTTTGATCTGAAAGAGGATCCTGGAGAAATCAATAACCTGTGGGGTTCTGTTGAACACGCGGCTTTGAAGGCGGATTTGGTCATGAAGTTATTGTTCGCGGAGATGGGGAAAGAGCCGTTGCGGATGCCACGGACTTCGGGAGCATAACAGGTATCGGGGTTACAAATCCCTCCTACAAAGAAGGAAAGTGTGTTTCGTGAAGGTTAAAAGATTAATTCGGTAATCTCTTGGCGAAGCCCGGCGCGGTTGCAAACCGCGCCTACTGAGTCGATGGAAAACATGAACCGCATCCACCGAGTTTGCAATTCAATACCGCCGTTTCCAGTGCCAACTGTCGCTTCCTGAAATGAGGGGACGGATGTCTTCGGGTAACGTCTCAATAAATTCGGGACTGACTTCGTTGCCGGGCCATTCGCGTACCATTGGCGGTGTATAACCAGAGATAAGGATGACACGCTCCTTGTCGCTACGGATGGCAGTGGTGCTGTGAATCAATGCTTCGGCAAAAAGCAGCACGGAACCCGCCGACGCTTCGACTTGGTAGATGAGTTTATCATCAGACAATGCGGCTTCAATCATTTCGCTTTGATTCCACGTTAGGCGATGGCTTCCCGGTATAACACATGTCCCACCGTCATCTGGACCGACATCGGTGAGGTAAGCAAGGGTCTTGACAAAGATGCAGTGGTACTTGTTCTGTTCGATATAGGTGCCCCACCCGTGTTGCGTCCCTCGATGGAAACCGGTTGGATTATAGCGGCGTTTGTGGAGTTCGTCCAATTCTGTCTCTGGATTACGGCTATTAATGATTGCTTCGGTCTCCTCAAGGCGTACTGCACCTCCGACTACCTCTTCAACCAATGGTACGAGCTTTGGATGCGCGGCATATTCCAATAATGCCGGATCATATTCAACAAGGTTTCCGAAAAGTACGTGGTGTTCTCCGCCTGGACGGGCATAAACGCGCTTGGCATCCCGACCTTCGTCGGCTTTTATTTTATAGAGTGCGTTTTTCATACGTTGAATTTCATCGCTGTTTAGGAGGTTCTCTAACAGGACAAAACCGTATATGTCGAAATGGAGCCGTTGTGCTGGTGTCAGGCAAACGGTATCATTATTCATCGTTCTCTCCTTCACAAGAATTTTCTATAAACTCTCTAAGTCTTTTTCTCAGTTCTCTCGAAATGGGATAACTCTCAATTTCTTCTATGATTTCTTGACAAGTTCTACCATTTTCTCTTAACTTGACAAGCACCGCTCGGGATACTCTCTCAAAACCAAATTCCGCTAATGCTCGCGAGATAAACGCTAAGATTCCCAACGTAGCGATTCCACCAAGCATCCCAAATGGTCCCAAGGCAGCAAGGGATGATGTTATCGCTGCCGCACCGACCCAAGGTGAAACTGTCATTAACATAACCAACACAAGGCCAGGAACTCCCAATCCGGCAATGACTTCCGATATCTTGTCTAAAGGTAGGTTATCTGTACTTGGCACTCGTACCTCGCTTATAGAAGGAACCACCTTCTTTAACTTATCAAGGACATTTTTCAAATTCCACCACCACTCAGCCATAGGCAGATCTGGCATCCGTGTTTCTGCTTTAGTTTTTATAGAGTCAATAGCATCTTGCAGATCCTGAATAGCCCCGTTCAACTTTTTCAATTCATTTAATCCCGCCCTAACTACAAAACGAACGGATCTCTTTAACGCTCGAATAGCATTGTTAGGATCCGGTATCCGCTCTCTGTCTATAGAGCGGATAGCATCTCTTAACTCTCGAAAGGTACTTAACAGATCTCGTGACCATGTACCGGCAGTGTGAACGCGCGCTCTCAGATCTCTCATCAATTTCATAGTTTAAATATTTCCACACTTCAAAAAATAAGTCCCTACAAATGCCGCCCCTACGGGGCTTGGTCTTTGGTTGATACATGTTTCTACACAGATGCCGTCCCTATGGGACTAAGAAAATATATCCACATCACACTTTATATTGCAGACTCTAAACCGTTTCTATTGGAGTTCGGACTGTTTTTTGATATGTCCCCAGAAGGTGGTGAGTTTTCCGTTTGGATCAACGGCGAGATCAAGCGCGTCCTCGCCTTCATAGACCAATAGATCATCTACATAACCGGGGACAGTTATTCCCCACGTATAGAAAGCGAACCATTTGGCGGTGGGACCGAGCGCAGCGTTCCGAAAGGGTAGACCTTTTTCTGGCTTGGCACCCAATGCATCGTCCCTGTCATCACCTACGTAAAAATCAAATTCGCTTTTGCCGACATCCGCGACGACGCGGACGTATTTCCATGTATCGGTTTCAAAATCTCCAATAAGTTGCCACGCACCGCCGTCGTAAAGTCGGACAACACCAGCATCCCAGTTGATGTAGGTGCAGCCATTGTTTTCCCCAATATTGTCGGCAGAAGCGACTTTGAGATTGAAACACCTGCCCCCACCTTCAATATAAACCCAAAATTCGACTGAAATAATGGGATTTTCAGTTTCTATGGGAACACCGAGTCCGTCTCCGTCTCCGCCGCCTAAGATCGCAAGTGCTTTTTTATCGGTTTTGACGGTGTCGCCAGAAACTTCAAAGTCACCGCCGATTACCTCCCAATCTTTGGGTGGGTTACCGGTAGCGAATTCCTCAAATCCGGTCCGTACGAAGACTTCTTGGGAAATAGCGGTTTTTACGATAACAAGGTTCAAAAGGAGAATAAAAGGTAGTAGAAAACAGGGGCTGAAGCCAACATATCTATTTTTATTCATTATTTAACGCCTCCATTCAATCTTTCTTACGGCATCCAGATGTTCCATTCCCCTTTTTTCTCCCACTTGCGGCATGCAAGGCATAAGCACATATACCGAATCGCGAAACGTGGAGAGGCACCGACATTCATTGTGCCAGAATGTGGTAGAAGGTGATGAAAAAACAGCACATCTCCCTGTTTAGCGACGACTTCCATGGGTTCGCCTAAATCCATTTCTGGAAAGAGTGCGCGGACATCGCGGACATGGTTTGAGAATTCGGGATTCTTTTTGCGGAATTTACGGATACGGCGTGGACCTTCGGGCCATATCACTGTTGTTCCGCCGTGTGAATTTGCATCGGTGAGGTAGGTTAAGCTGGTTGCTCGGAATGTCCCAGGGTCTAACCGAAAGTCCCGAAAATCGCCATCTAAATGCGGCGACGGACTTTTCCATTCAGCCGAAACGGGGAATTGGTTGAGTGCCCAGATGCCATCAGGGCAGTGATCTTTACAATGTGGAATTTCCGGGTATTGAGATATGAGTTGGTTGAGGACAGTGAGGTAATCAGGGGTACAACACGCCAAGACATCAGGATTGGTAACGCCGTAAAGTTCGATGCGGTTCCCGTTGGACAGCTGCTCCATGTAAAATCCAGCAAGCCCTGGACGTTTGAAATGTCCCCATGAATTCGGATCATCCACATCCATGCCCATCATTTGCCACATTGCTGCTTCTGCTTTCGTGACAGTCTCTTGTGGAATCAAACCGGAAAGGAGTAGGTAACCTTCTTCTTCAAATTGTGCTAACTGTTGCTTTGAAAGCATATTTTCATCTATTAGGTTTTCGCTCGATTTTGTCCGTTGTCCAAAATCGGTTTTCGATTAATTTTGTGCATATCTTACTTATGGGTAATCATTAATCAGTAAGGGTGCACTGGTACTTCTTCCAATAGTGTCAACATGTTCAATCTTCAATCGTGAGTTGGGTAACATCAATAGACGGTTCAGGATACTTCATGTCGAGTTTTTTCAGCCTCTCCACGATACACTCTGTGATAACGAGATTGCGATACCACTTCTTATTGGCGGGAATTATATACCAAGGTGCCCATTCGGTGCTACACTTTTGGAGCATAACTTCGTACGCCTGCATATAATCATCCCAATAGCCACGTTCTCGAATATCGGATGCCTCGACTTTCCAATGTTTTGTTGGGTCATTAATCCGAGATTCAAGACGTTCCTTCTGTTCATCTTTTGAGATGTGCAGGTAAAACTTCATGACGACCGTTCCATTTTCAACGAGCATCTTTTCAAAATCGTTGATCTGTTGGTAGCGCTGCGACCAGACCTGCTCTGGTACAAGGTTATGTACCCGAACGACGAGAACATCTTCGTAATGTGAACGGTTGAAGATACCGATTTTTCCCTTGGATGGAACGGCTTTGTGGGCGCGCCATAAGAAATCGCGGGAAAGTTCATCGGCAGTCGGGACTTTGAAATTAAAGACATCGCATCCTTGGACGTTGATTCCGCCCATTACTTTCCGAATAGTGCCATCCTTACCGCATGTATCCATACCTTGCAGGATGATGAGAAGGGCGTGTTGGCTTTCTGCGTAAAGCAGCCCCTGAAGTTCCAAGAGCTGCTTATGTAGTTTTTTCAGTCTGCGCTTGGTTTGACCCTTTTTCTCGTAAGTTCCGGTATATTCGGGCGGGTAATCGTTCAAGCTGATGAGGTCGCCGGGCGTGACAATATTTTTCATAAAAAATTCCATTTTTAAACTTAGGATTTACGCAATTTCTATTGCGATAAAGACTCGTAGTAGTTATCAACAAGTTGTCTGTATTCAGGGGGAACATCCTCTTTGGCGACCTGTGTGAGCCGTTTTTTCTCCTGAAGTGTGTTGAGTCGTTCTTCAAGTGCGGCTTCCAACTTCGCCAAGTCCCGAACAACAAGTTCGTAGTTGGGAAACGGGTTTGATCGATTCGGTGGACGATAATCCATGGTATCCAGCAGATCGAGCCAGAGTTCTTCAATCTCGCGTCCGGATTCTCGACCGCCAGTGCGTGCCTCTTGGTTTTCACCTTCAGCTTGTTGCCCATCTTGTCCGGGCTGTTGCCCGTCCTGTCCGGGTTGTTGCCCGTCCTGTTGGTTTTCCATGGCTTGTTGTGCCTGTTGCATCCGTTCCTGAATTTGTTGTTGCTGTTCAGCGAGCTGCTGCTGACGGCGTTGTTCGTCCGTCTGCTCTTGTCCTTCCATCGTTTCAAGCTCGCGTTGGATATCTTCCATCTGTTCTCGGGCTTGTTGAAGTTGTTGGAGTGCGGCTTCGAGCTGCTCCTCTTCGGTGTTCGCCATATTCGCTTGCGCCTGTTGGAGATCGCCCTGTACCTGCCTGAGCGTCTCTACGACCTCTTGTTGATTCTGGTCAGCGGCGCGGAAACTGCGCCACTGTAGGGCGCGTTGTGCGGTAGACATATCGCCAGCGGTCTGTTCTTCAGTGAGTCGTCTCATAGCCTCCGTCACATTTCGGGCTGCTTCTGGATTCTCCTCACCGAGTTGTTCTGGCAAGTTTTCGAGCGTGCTTTCAAGTGATTCGAGATCGCGTTGAAGTTCGCGTTGTTCGTTGGCAAGTTCAGATGCTTTTCGGAAATCTTCCGGACGCATTTCTGACTGCTGAGAACGGTTTCTGAGTTCTTGTGTCTCCTGCTGGACATCAGATTGTGCTTCTATCAATTGTTGGGTCTGTTGTGCGGCTCGTTCAAGCGCAGCATCGGTAAATTCCGAGGCAACCTGCTCAAGCTGTTCGATGGCTTCCTCAAGCCTTTCCTCGGCTTTTTGACCTTTGGCGGCACTGAGTTGAGGTTCCTGCTGTTGCATGCCTTGCGAGGCTTGCTGCATCTGTTCACCCGCCTGTTGCATCGCTTGACCGGCTTGATCCAAGCGTTGCCCTTGGCTCCCCTGTGCGTTCTGTTGCATGTTGCCGAGCTGCTGTGCCATCTGCTGTGCTTGTTGCGACAACTGCCCTTGTTGCTGGCTATTCTGTTGCATTTCGCTTGGAGAGGGTTCATTTTCACGTCCGAGCTGCTGGCTCTGTTGATTCAGCTGCTGCTGCTCTCCCAACATCTGACGCGCTTGATCCAACATCTCCTCCGTCTGCTCTTGCATCTCCGTATCCAGTTCGTTCTGCTGATTCTCAAGTTCACTCTGTAACTCCTCCATCTCGAGTTCAAGATTCTCAGCAAGTTGCGGATTACTATTTCGCATCTGCATCAATATTTTGGGGAGCTCGAGGTTAACTTTCATCAAGAGTTCAAGAGCTTCTTGTTCCGAGGGAATGGCTTCAGTAGGCTGGATAGCATTCAGGCTATCGGCTGCGTCACGCATTTCAGCGATTGCATCCTCTAAGTTCATCAAAATTTCGGGCGTGACCGGGGATTCGCCTTGCATTGCCGTGCTAAACTCATCTGCAAGTTTTTGCGTCTCATCCCTCAATTTGGTCTGCTTGTCGGCGGTTTGTTTAACGGCACTTCGATATTCCTCGGTAACTGACGACGGTTTCGTGTTAATATGATTCGACGTTTCTCGGATAATCTGCTTCTGGGTGCCGATTATCTTTAGGAGGGGATTCGGCATTGGTGGTCCTGGTTCTGCCTCTGCTTCTTGGAAATTTTCATTAAAGGGACGAATTTCAATGAAGTAAATATCGCTACTGGCTTCACCGGGACCGGTGAGTGTGTTATTATCAGTGGCGTGTGCGTAGTAGGAGATAATATCTCCAGGTTCAACGTCAAATTCCTCAATATAGAAGGTATAACGCCCTGCAGCAACGCGACGTTGGCGCGTATCAACCACTCCTGATTCTACGAGCGGATCGGAAGATTCCATAACGAGTTCTTGTAGTTCATCAGACCCGACGCGATACATGAGTTTCAATGTTGCGATACCGTAATCGTCTGTCGCCTCAGCAACGATTTCCACCTCACCCAACTTCGTCGTTTTTATATCGCGACCGGGTTCTTTGACCACAACCTCCGGCACAGCGTCTGGAATCGCTTTTATGGCGTATTCAATCGGTATCTCGTTGCTGAAACCGTCGATGCAGAGGAGTTCAACGGTATACGTCCCGTCTGCGACGACATCTACAGTCGTCGTGAGTGTATTTCCATCGGAAATAACCATCTCAGTTGAAACAAATTCCGAAGCCTCCTGTTTAACATCATCCCTCTGGGAGAATGTTGTGGCTTGGATGGCTTTATTCGTCGTGATCCTGATTTCTGCCTGCGTCCCGACGACAGCCTGAATATCACCGGTACCGGTTTGCACGACCGGCTTGAGGCGTGTATAGTCTGGATACGTGTAAGCGACAGAAATTTCCGTCACCTTCGGCATCTCAAAGACTTCGACGGTGTAGCGTTCCGAAGTCGTTTCGTTTGCTACAACATAGTATTCGAGATCGGCATCAATATTAAAAATTTCGTACGCAAATCCACGTTTATCGTCTGGATTTTGTAACATGTTGATGTTTTGTTGGGGTGCCTTGTTTTCGGAGGTCGCGGTTTCCTGCTGTTGAATATTTTCATAGGTTAAAACGACCTTTTCAGCAGATTTTCCGGTAACAGTGACGTGAATGGGCAGACTTTTGCCGCGGAGAATACGCGCATTTCCCGGTTCAACGGTTAACTTTGTCGTTAAAACGGGTTCGGTTTTTTCCCAAGGCACCAGCACACGGAGGAGACTCGTATGGAGTTCCTTCGGAAATAGGAGCGCGAGTACACAACACCCTGCAATAAATAGTGCTGCGATACCGACACGCTTGCGAGTGAGGCTGTGATCAATCGTTGCTTTGAAATCAATATCTTTTACCCGCTGGATGGTATCGTCAAGTAAGCGTTGGAGCATGTGTGCTTCAATCGGATCCGTTGATTCCCGATTTCCGAATTGGATCGCACTCACAAGCCTATCTTCAAGGTTCGGATGACTGCGTTCAACGTTAAGCGCAATATCTCGGAGCGTGAGTGCGGCTCGGAGGGGCTGAATGAGATACTTGTAAAGTAGATAACCGACTACCGCGACCCCCACTGTTAAAAGCGCGATTCGCACAAGGCTTGGCAGGGGCATTAGCCAATCAATAATAGCCTCACCCACGAATACAGCAATTATACCTGACAGGACGACAGCGAATCCTGCCCAGAAGATACTCCGTTTCCAGACGCGTCGTGCATCTAAAATTTTTGTTTGTAATTCTGCGTAACTTTCTCTTGTATTCATTTTTTTCCTCCGCTTACATTATCCATAAGATTCTACTACCGACGCTTTTTGACTTATATGTTCTTAAGAGACAGATGAAACTTGGAATACAACACCAATGCCGACTCTAAATAAAAAATAGGAACGGATTAATCAAGCGGCATAGATATGTCTAAATCTTAAGGTATCCTTTTTTCCGATCCATCGAGCTGCTAGCTTCAGGAGGGCACTACCGACGATAAAAAATAGAATCGCAAAAACAGGTAGGATGAAGACCATAACGTTCATCATAATCCGTGCCGTATTTTTCGCGGCTTCAATTTGTTCCGGTTGCAAATCGTTCTGCGTGAATTGTGTGGTCATCAATGCTTCAGAGTACGGAAGAATAGCCCAAACCATGAAAACCGAAACCCCATAGAAAATAAGAAAGGCGATCCCCGACCTCGGTTGGGACTTAAGACGTGTGAAGGTGCCACTTGGTTCAGCGATGAGCTCTCCAATGTTTTGTAAACTCTCTTTCATCGTTCCAACCTCGTAGATTAGACAATATGTTGCCCAAGAAGTTCTTTAAAATACGATAGTATAGAAAATTTCTTACAAGACAGCCAAGTTTTCTCGCCAGCAGTTAAAAAGCATTGAGTCTTGTTTTTTGTGAGTTATATGAGAGAAATCAGGATTTCAGATTTCGCCTATAGAAGCATAACTCTCAGGAACATGTTGTTACTGTTTACTTTTTTCTGCCTCCAATTGTGCTTTTTGCCAACCGTAATCAACGCCATTTTCATAAAATTTGTCTGGGTGTTCTACTGCCCAAATTTGCTTATGGATAATCCAGTTTTTTGGATCTAATGCCAACGCCTTCCGCCATTCCGCCATCGCTTCCGCTTTCTTACCGTCCTCCAATAAGACGAGACCGAGTTGAAAGCGGGCAGCGGCTTCAGCGTTCGTCTTTGCAGGTGGCTTGTTTGATGGTTTAATACCGTTAAGCAGCAGCGCGTTGTAGTCGGGGTCCGATAACCACTTCTCAAGCATTTCAAGGGTTTTTTGATCCTTGACATTAACGTTAAAAGGTAGTTTTACCAGTCGTCCGGCTTCATCAATCATGACCCCGTAAGGGATGGCTTTGAGGTTATAGCGAGTGCCGAATATATTCTGTGAATCAACGAGTGTAACGAAATCGGCATCCGCAGCAGCGTGCCAAGGACGCACTACAGATGCGCCTTGTGCATCAATAGCAATAGAAACGAGGTTGAGTTTCTCCCGGTGTTTTGCGTAAAATTTCTGCCAGCCCGGCAGTTGTCCGCGGCAGCCTCACCAAGACCCCCAAACATAGAGAAAGGTCTTTTTCCCCCGGAAATCCCGCAAACTTCTTGGCGTATCCTGTAGGTCAGGGAGCGTCAATTCAGGGGCAAGGTGTAGCGGATGGATAACTTCCAAGTGGTTCGCTGACGCCTTGTAAATTTCAAAGCCGAAAGTTTCGGCGATGTGCGTCGGTGGCACATAAGTTACATCATCAATTTTCATAGCACTTTCTCTGCTATTTTGGAATTGGAGTGGCACACATAATTCCGCTTCTACACCACCGCAGAGAACGACCATTTCCGATCCTTCTGGATATTCCACCTTCAATCCGAGTTGCTCAGCAAAGGGTTCCAAAGGCACTAACCATACCCCATTTTTGAAAATAGGGGGTGTGGTAAATGTAACAGATCGCCCATCTACTGAAACCTGAAAATCCTCTTTCTTCATACCATCCTCTTTAGTAAATCCTACCTGCCCGTTTATTAGAGAGAACAATATCGCCAACATTAGTAATCTCACGATCATGTGAAACATGCGAGTCGATATTCTTACAATAATCATTTTGTTTTTCTCTCCCTGTGCTGCGTGTCGTAAATTAGGAACTCAATTATCTGTTCAGCGGTTTTTGGATTAAGTCCTGATCCGGGTTTCCGCATCATTTTATAGACATACTTTCGCCACTCTTCTGGGGTGAAGGTGGAATTAATGGGACGTGCAACGGTATGGCATCGACTGCATTTATTCCTAAAGCGTTCGTAAGTTTCCTGCATTTTCGCGGGATAGGCAGTAACATCAATAACGTTAGGTCCCTTATCCGCCGGATAGTTTTTAGGTGCTGTGCGCGGTGCGCGCAAGGCGTAGATCATCCCAATTCCTACCAAGATGATAATGCCTAAGACAGTCCCCCAGACAATTGCCTTTTGCATGTTTATATTCGTTTTTTTCAGTAGACTTCACGATCAACAAGCTGCTGTCCATCGGTGCGCTTGCAAAGCGCGCCTACTAAGAAGTTTCAGAGATTCCAGCTATCAAGCGATAACGTCCTTTACCTTCTGCACAATAGCATTTGCGCTGATCCCATGGTGTTCTAAGAGTTCTTCGGGTTTTCCAGAGCGCGGTATCCCTGTAACGGCGAGTTTGTGGACACGAACATCTTCAGTCGCAACGGCATCGAGGACAGCATCTCCCAAACCGCCTTCAGGATAATGGTCTTCAACGGTGATCAAAGTATTGTTTGTCTCGGCTGCTGCGGCTATTAATGCTTCCGTATCAACGGGTTTGATAGAGTATAAGTCAATGATGCGGATAGCAATGCCTTCCGCTGCGAGTGTCTCGTGTGCTTTTAACGCTTCATGAAGGGTAACACCTGCGGCAACAAGGGTCACTTTATCTTCACTGCTTTGCTGGATAACCTTACAACCACCGATAGGAAAACGCGCGTCGGCATCATAGAGAATCTCGGTTTTAGGACGTGAGGTGCGGAGGTAAACGATCCCTTGGTGTGCGGCGGCTTCGGCGACAAGCCGTTCAGCACTGACCGCATCGCTTGGATACAGCACGACTGACTCCGGGATCGCCCGGAACATTGCTATATCCTCCAAGCCCATCTGTGAAGGTCCGTCTTCGCCGATAGAAACGCCGCAATGTGAACCGGCATATTTAATATTCGCTTGCGAAATTGCGGACATCCGAATCTGATCATAGGCGCGCGATAAAAATGCAGCGAACGTAGAAACGAACGGAATCTTCCCGCGTTTCGCTAAACCGATGCCTGCGCCTACCAAGTTCTGTTCTGCGATGAACATTTCAAAATAGCGGTTCGGATGAAGTTCCATGAACTGTTCAGCATAGGTAGAGTTTTTCGTATCTCCATCTAAGGCAACAACATTAGGGTTCGCACTGCCGAGCTTAGCAAGTCCTATGCCGTAGCCACCACGCGTTGCGACTTCTTCGTCCGGTGGATAGTTAGGCGGTTCACATTCGGTATCAGGATTGACATTCACGCTCACAGGCGCAGGTGGCTCAATCTGAACAGGGACATCTACATGTAGCGGTCCGAGTTCATCTAACGCTTTGTCAAGTTCCTCACCTTTAGCCAGTGCCTTTCCGTGCCAGTTATCTGCGTCTTCGAGGAATGAAACGCCCTTCCCTTTGAAAGTCTTGGCGACTATCATCGTAGGTTTATCAGTTGAGGCTTTGGCTTGCGCGAGTGCGGGTAAAATCTCATCAAAATCGTGTCCATCAATACCGACGGTTTGCCATCCGAAGGCTTCAAAACGCTGGCAATAGGTATCAACATCAAAGGCGTACATCGTGCGCTGACTCTGCCCAAGTGCGTTGACATCGACAATTCCGATTAGATTATTAAGTTTGTAGTGTGATGCCAAAGCGGCTGCTTCCCAGACCCCGCCTTCGGCAGTTTCACCATCGCCGAGAAGCACGTAGACGCGGTAATCGGATGCATCTAAATATTTGCCGTTGAGTGCCATGCCGAGTCCGAGCGATAAACCTTGTCCAAGTGATCCAGTGGCGACCTCTGTCCATGCGAATCGAGGTGTCGGATGTCCCTCCAAGATGCTGTCAATCTGCCGGAGGGTTCGGAGTTTATCGGTTGGGATGATACCGACCTCCGCATAAGCAGCATAAAGTAGCGGTGCTGCATGTCCCTTTGACAAGATGAATCTATCGTTGTTAGGGTGCTGTGGATCGCTGCAGTCATAACGCATGGCGTGAAAAAAGAGTGCTGAGACGATATCCGCAGCAGAGAGGCATGTGGTTGGATGCCCAGAACCTGCTTCCGATGTAGAGAGAATAGAATGAATTCGTAAGTTAGTCGCCTTTTGTTTAAGAACGTTTTTTACGGTTTCCACTTTTTTATATTTCCTTGCGGTTCGGTCAAGTGGGTTTGGGTTTGAAAGTTCCGTTCTGTATATAGTTCCATTCCGTATATATAGAAGAAACACCCAAGCAAAACCCTGCGCCTGCTTCGCAGTGAGAATGCAGGCTACAATTACGGATAACACTGCATAATTTAACAGATTATGCTACAAGTTCCCAAAAATCTGCGCGTAATGGAATGGAGCGCAGCCAGGGTGCGATAAATTAAAAATCTTTTAAAAATCTTTTTTACGTATAGGTTGTCATTAGCAATATAGCGTCGCAATCGGTACGAAACGCCACTGTTTAAAAGCCCTTCGCGTTTAACGCATCTGCCCTGCGTTGTGCGGCTAATACAAGGTAGTGTCCTCGGCAAGTTTCGACCAGGTCTTCAAGCGTCCCTATGGCTTGAGAAAGGTCATGCAATTTGATGTATGCTTCTGCCTGCCAATACTTTGATTTCGCGACAATTTCGTTGGTATCGTCCATTTTGTTTTCGGTGTGTCGGACTTCATTTTCGATAGCCTCGTTAAATTTTTCGATGGCTTTTTGATAATTTTTCTCTTCATAGAAGGCAGTCACTGCCTCCGCATAAGCGGAGTTGCTCTGTTCTTGAGGTCGGAGCGGTTCAACATCTGGCGCGGGTAGTTTTAGGGGTGGCAGTTCTATGTCTAAATCCGCTAAATCCGCTAAATCTTCTTCGTCAGGCAGCGGGTCCACCGGTTCTACAAGTCGTTGTGCGTTGGCTTCGGCGTCCGCAGCATCCCCATCATCTTCTTCCTCCGCCTCCGCATCTTCCTCATCACCTTCATCTTCCTCATCATCTTCATCGTCGTAGTCCTCAATTGTACTCCCTGCAGCTTCACGGAACGCCTGAGAAAGCGCAGTATCAGGACTATCATCCTCCTCCTCTTCCAGAAATTCCTCCTGTGATTCCTCATCAAAGTCGTCTGTTTCGTCGAAGTCATCCATTTCATCAAAGTCATCTGTTTCGTCATAGCTAAGCGTCATTTGTTTCTCCATTTTTTGTTTTGCATTGTGGCATATTTGCCAATTGTTGCTGTATCTGATATGTACTTTACTCGTCACGCGGGAGGGTGGACCCGGGGGTCCACCCTCTACATTCCTTCTCATTGTCTCTAATACTTGACTTTCACATTTGCCCAAGTCGTCGTCATTTTATCAGCAGGCTCAACTGCTAAGACAGCAAACTCAAGGCCCTGCTTATATAATTGCTGAATGTCGGCTTCTTCCAAAGCGACACTGAAAATCGCCACTTCGTCGACAGCTCCTAAACCGAAGCGTGCGCCGCCGCAACAGTCATCAAATCCGATATTGACGGGGCCATTATCAAGGTCAATCGGATTTTTCGTTAAATCTAATGCGCTCGCTTCTTCGGCATCAATGTAGATGTACCACTCCCCTGTTTTGCTATCATAGGTGGTCGTGTACATGTGCCATTCGGTAATATCGTCGGGACCGACTTCACCGTCGCGCCATCCACCGGGTTTATTCCAGCAGCCGCCGTTACAAATGGGCCAGGAAACATTTTTTGTCCCACTGTTAGGATGGATGATATAGGCGGGACGTTTTTCAACGATCCAGCCGGGTTGGTTCCAAAGATCGGTACCACTTTTCGTCCAAGCTGATACTGTGATTGCCTCGGTCGGATTCTCATGTGCTGGAATCTGAACGTAAGCCGATTTACCATCGAATTCAAGTGCCATCCCAAATTTACCTTCAATCCATTTCGGGTTGCCTTCAAATTCGCCATCTAACCCATTTTCGGAGGCATCGGTTGCGACTTTCCCTTTGCCTTCATCAAAAAGCCACATTCCGACAAGGGTATCGGGATCGATTTCGGCTGAGGCGGTGGTGATGAAGGGCATGCTAAGCAAACATGTAAAAACCGTGGTTAAAAGCCAAAACTTGCGAGAAAAAACAGAACTAAAATTCATTTTTACCTCCTGTTTAATATTACATTCAAGCACCATTACCTGTATCGAAATTATCGAAATAAAACACACATATATTTATCATATCAGATTCAGCGGTACATGTCAAGAAGAAAAAAGAAATTTTCCGAGAGGCAATAGTAAAAAAGCATTGACATCAAAGAAACCTTCGCCTATAATGTCCGTATAACATCTATTTTATTTTAATACATTAAAGTGTGGGCAACATGAAGGGAATAGGACTCATTCTTTTATTATTCGGGTTTGGTGTGCTGCCTTTGTTTGGGCTGCCTTCGGGTATAGGAGAGCAGCAACCATCATCCAACTCCAAACATAGAAAATTTGCAAACGATGCGCTTCTTGCACAAGGTTTAACCGAGCAGGAGACAAGCCCTGCTGTAGAATCGCAGCCGGAAACCGAACCCGAAAGCGCATGGGAAGAAAATAATTCCGTGAAGCGTGACGAAGGCGTAGAACAGACGTTGCCAAATGCCTCTAACGCGCCAACGGAGGAGGTTCAAACTGTCGATTCAGAGGAAGATGGAACTATAAGAGAAGTGCATGCGGCGTGGGAAAAAACGCGGCGAATTTTCAAGGTTATTAACGATTATGAACTGGCATCAGACGAAGTATTAACAACCCTTGTTCTGATTGCGGGTAGTGCGAGGTTGCAAGGAAGCGTCACTGGGAACGTATTGGTAATTGGTGGAAATGTCGAACTTGTACCAGGTGCGCGGGTGAACGGAACCCTTCATCTAATTGGTGGAGAGGTTACAGGGAGTATGGAGGGTATAGCAGCCCTTCAAGTGAGCAATCGCTGGCAGATGGTGCCTGCTGCAGTGAAACTCGTAATGCATCCGCACGCTTTCTGGGGAACCTATAGAGAGACAAGCTGGCAATTGACGCTCATCAAGTTTGGGCTTTTCGTGATTATGTATTTACTGGTGGTAACCATATTTCCGAGACCGGTAAATGCGGTAAGTGCGCTATTGACGAATCGACCCATTGGAAGCATACTCTTTAGCATTCTGATGTTAGTTGTAATACCGTTGATTCTTGCGCTGTTGATCTTTTCAATTGTCGGTGTTCCGTTTATGTTGTTAGGGCTATCTGCCTTACTGCCGTTAGCAATCTGCGGTAAAGCTGCGATTTTTCTGACGCTCGGTAGTACCCTCTTTTCAGGTCGATTGAAACCTCTCGCGGTAATTTTTGGTTATCTTCTATACTTTATGGCGACGGCATTGCCATATATTGATTGGATAACATTTCTGATTATCAATACTATCGGCATTGGGATCTGTTTGCTAAGCGGCATCAACCTGATGAGATCCCAAGAGATGCGTCGAAACAGCACTCCGTTCCCGAATCAGGAATGGGGATCTCGATCAGAAAGGGTGTAGTGCGTATGCAACTGGCATCTCCGCTTTTCTTGATTCTACTGATCGCAGTACCGCTGCTGATAATTGCTTCTCGTTGGCTGCACAAAAGGACAATCACACCGGTTGTGCGTTTTTCTGATTTTAACCACGGTTTTGCAGGAAGCGTTCAGCAGATGCGAGAAACGCTCTCGATTAGAGCATTGCCTATACTGAAAGTCCTGAGATTCGTTGTCCTTGCCCTTCTCGTTGTCACCCTCGCCCGTCCCCAACTCTCGCAAAGTCGTGAACATCAATCAGCGAAGGGGATTGATATCCTCTTAGTCCTTGATATCTCGGAGAGTATGCGGGCAGAGGATTTCGAGGGGACAAATCGTATCCAAACCGCTAAATCGGTTGTCAAGGATTTCCTGATGGATCGCGAAAATGATCGTATCGGTTTAGTTGTCTTTGCAGGTGAAAGTTTTACGCTCTGCCCTTTGACATTGGATTATTCGGTGTTAGCAGAATTGCTCGGCGACGTAGAGATTGGGCAGTTGGAAGACGGCACAGCCATCGGTGACGCGCTTACGACTGCTACGCAACGCTTACGCGCCTCGGAATCAAAATCGAAGGTTGTTATCCTGCTGACCGATGGTGAAAACAACGCTGGCAGTATCAGTCCAGGCGCAGCAGCATCTCTGGCACACTCCCACGGAATTAAGGTTTATACCATTGGCATGGGAAGAGAGGGTGGGGCGCGTATTCCTTATGCAGATATAACGTTCGGCAAACGATACCGAGAGGTGCTCACCTATCTTGACGAGGACACCCTAAAGCAGATCGCCCAGACGACAGGAGGACGCTATTTTCGCGCGACAGATGGACAATCACTAAAACAGATCTATGCAGAAATTGATCGTTTTGAAAAAACGCAGTTCGAGGTAATTAACGCTATCGTTCGGAAAGAGTTGATGGGATATTTCTTAATACCTGCAGTGCTACTGTTAGGGATTGAGATTCTATTGAGTAACACAGTACTACGAAAAATTCCGTAGAGTCAGTGACCCCGCCTTAAAGGACGGGGCTTGTGCGAAGCGCATGCCAAGCGTTCACTCTACAAGTTAAACCAGTGACTACAGTAATATATCGCGGTCCCTGAGCGTGGCAGCTCACACGATGTTTCGGATACTCCCCTCGTCTGATTCCACTCTGCGACTGTGATCTGGAAGGGGCAACATATAACCCGAAAGGGAATTTACGATGAACTTCGTTCCTGTCAAAAGCAAAGAGGGTGAGAAACTCATGCCAACCACACCCACGCGGGCGGGCATGATGATAAAATGTAGAGATGCAACACCTTATTGGGACAACGGTATCTTCTGCATTAGACTTAATCGGGAGGCATCGGGTCGCTACAAGCAAGAGATTGTAGTCGGTGTAGACCCTGGTAGCAAAAAAGAAGGATTTACCGTCAAGTCTAAAGCACATACTTATCTCAATATTCAGGCGGACGCACACAACACAATCGGTAAGAAAGTTGAAAAGCGTCGTGAGTTGCGGCGAGGCAGAAGGTCCAGGAAGTGTCCGAACCGCAAAAACCGCACTAATCGCCTCGCGAATAGAGAACGGATTCCCGCAGGCACGCGTGCAAGGTGGGATTGGAAACTAAGAATACTTGATTGGTTGTCTAAACTCTATCCAATCAACTATGTATGTGTAGAGGATATTAAAGCGAGGACGATACAGCGTGCTAAGAAATGGAATCAGTCTTTTAGTCCACTTGAAGTCGGTAAGCAATGGTTCTATTCTGAAGTTTCAAAGCGATGGGAGTTGTTCACCCTTCAAGGGTGGGAAACAAAAGAGATACGTGATAGACTCGGACTAAAGAAGTCGTCAAAGAAACTATCGGAGACTTTTGACGCACATTGTGTAGATTCTTGGTGTCTCGCTTATCACACGGTTGGGGGTCAAAGTATACCCGATAACACAGATATTTTCTGCGTAGCCCCTATCCCGATACGCCGGCGTGAACTCCATAGACAGAACCCACAGAAAGGTGGGAAAAGACCGAGATATGGTGGCACAGTGTGCTTGGGCATCCCTAAGAATACATTAGTCAAACACGTAAAACATGGTCTCCTTAGAGTGACGGGATTTGATAAATCGGGACTCAATCTAAGTGAGTTAGGCAGTGCCAAACGTGTTGTTAGAAATGCGAAACAAGGCACATATCGTGTTTTACGCAAACTTAACTTTAGATATAAGGACGGCAATTCCCCACCATGCTAAAGCAATGGTGTCCCCTTGCCGAAGATAATGATGAAAAATATTATTGCATGTAACTTAGGCAGTTATCGACAGTTTGGTGCCGGTGCTTATACGCATTTAGCAGAAATCGGATTGACGAACGTAGAAATCGGTGTACCTTCGGCGGAATCTGTCAACGAAGTTCAGTCAAATTTGAACGCATACGGACTCACCGCCACGAGCCTTTTAGGGCGTTGTGATATTCAGTCCGAAACGGTTGTCTCAGACTTCCAATCGACGCTGGAGATTGCCGATCAAATGGGTGTGAAGATCATCTTTGCAAGTGTTCATGCCGGTGACACGGACAGGAACGCCGTCTACGACAGGCTCCGTGCTATCGGAGAGAATGCCGCGCCATCTGGTATTAAGGTGTGCTTGGAAACACACCCGGATTTGATACACAACGGCGACATCGCACTTGAGACGATGCAAGCCGTGAATCACCCGAACATCTGTGTCAATTTCGACACGGGTAACGTCTATTATTATAACCATAATGTGACGGCTGTTGGCGAGGTTCAGAAAGTTATTCCACACGTTGGTGCGGTTCACCTCAAGGATACAAATGGTGGCTATCGGACGTGGCATTTCCCGGCACTCGGTGAAGGCGTGGTTGATTTCAAAGCGGTTTTCCAGACGTTGAATGATGCCGGTTTCTACGGTCCGTTCACTATGGAATTAGAGGGTATCGAAGGTGAAACCCTTGACGAAGCAGGTGTTCAGGCACGCGTGGCAGATTCGCTGCAACACCTGAAAGATATTGGAGTTATCTAATGGATACGAATCTTTGCGTTATTCGACTGAGTGAAGGGGAACGCATCGGTGACGTGCTCGGAGAAGCTTTGGATACCCCAGATATGACGACGATCGGTGCCTTCGCTGTTTCCAAAGAAAACCCGACCGAACTTCACTACCACGATTTCGATGAGTATTGGTATTTCACGGAAGGCACGACAACCGTGACATTGCGCACGGCGGATGGTCAATCCGAATCTTATCGTATCGGTCCTGGGGATTTAGTTGTCACGCCGAAAGGTGTTGAGCATGGACACACCCCTGATGATGTTGTTAAAGGGGTGCAATGGGTGAGCATGATACCCTCTGATGCCCGCCGCGGGCATTTGCACCGAGAATTCGCATCGGTATGAAGTTGTAGGCATCTCTCATTGTACCGTAACACGGAATGCACAACATGAACACAGCAATTTTTACCAAAAGCGAGATTAAACAGACCCTTCTCAACCACCAGAACGCGCTGAGAACCTACGGTGTGAAACGCCTTGGGCTTTTCGGATCCTATGTTAGAGACACCGCTCATAGCGAGAGCGACATCGATCTACTTGTAGAACTTGAGGAAGTGTCATTTGACCGGTATATGGAGCTCCGTATTTTTCTCGAGGATCTATTTCAGAAGAAGATCGACCTCGTCATCGCTGATTCGCTCAAATCACGCTTGCGGCCGCGTATCGAAAAGGAAGTTGAGTATGTCGCAGGACTTTGACATCTATCTTGAGGATATATTAGAGGCAATAGATAGGATTCAAGCGTACGTACAGGATGTCACACGCGAGACCTTTGAAGCGGATCGGATGCGGATTGACGCGGTCATCCGAAATCTTGAAGTCATTGGTGAAGCCGTTAAACAGGTGCCTGATTTCGTTCGAGAAAAGTATCCAAGTGTTGAATGGCGGAAGATTGCCGGGTTGAGAGACATCCTCATTCACAAATATTTTGATGTCAATCTTGAGATTGTCTGGGGTGTGGTGCAATCAAATATTCCGATTTTGAAGACAGAAATCCAACAGATTCTCAACGAGAAAAGCGAGTAATTTTATAGCCTACGCTTAAGGAAGGCGAGATTATGTCAACACAAACGAATCCGTTGCCTCGGCGGCGGTTAGGACGCACAGAATTAGAGGTTACGTGTCTCGGTATGGGAGGCGCGGGGCTCGGTAGAGGCGATGTTACTGACGATGAAGCCATTGAGGCGGTGCACCGAGCGATTGATTTGGGAATCAATTATCTGGACACCGCACCCCTCTACGGTGAGAGCGAAAGACGGGTAGGTCTCGCGCTCGCCGATGGGTGGCGTGAGAAGATTTATCTCGCCACAAAAACAGGCACGCATCCTGAATGGCGCGGCGATTTTAGTGCGGCAGGCACGCGCCGAAGTGTCGAAAACAGTCTGAGACTGTTGGGTACAGATTACCTCGATGTCTGCTTAGTGCATGATCCGGATAGCATGGACCCTGTCGTCGCAAAAGGTGGCGCGTTGGATGAACTGCAGCGGATGCGCGAGGAAGGCCTGATTAAGTTTATCGGACTTGGGGTCCGGCAACACGAATTCCATAAAATTGCCATCGAAACCGGTGTCGTTGATGTGATCCTAACGTACTTGGATTACACGCTCCTGAGCCAAACCGCAAACGAGTGGTTGATACCGCTTGCTGTTGAAAATGACATCGGGATTATTAACGGGAGTCCTATTGCGATGGGGCTGCTCTCTGGTGTTGAGCCGGATGTGTCAGCGAAAAGTGACCACATAAGCAATTCTGAAGGCGAAAAGGCGTATCAACTCTGGCAGTGGGCAAACGATAATAATCTGAATCTACTGAACCTTGCGATTCAATTCTGTTTTCGTCAACCGAGGATTGCAATGAGTCTGACGGGTTCTAAGAATGCAGAAGAGGTAGCGCAGAATTTCGCTGCTGCTACGACACCTGTCCCTGATGATGTGTGGGAACAACTAAAAGAATTTTTGTAGAGGGAAGCTTAATGAAATTTCAGGGAAGGATTGCATTGGTAACTGGTGGGAGCCGTGGTATCGGAAAGGCAACTGCGCTCAAACTTGCGGGTGAAGGCGCGGCCGTCGCTGTACATTATTCCCGAGCGATTGATAAAGCGGAAGCGGTCTGTGAACAGATTCATAATATGGGACAGAAAGCGATACCTGTGCAAGCCGATATTGCCGATAGAGATGCCGTGAACAGAATGGTGGCGACGGTGACGGAAGCACTGGGTCCAATAGAATTGTTGGTGAACAATGCTGGTGATGTCGGTGATATGACGTTTGAAGAACTGACCCCCGAACATTGGGATCGGATCGTCGCGGTTAACCTGACGGGTCCTTTCAATGTGTTGTGGGCAGTTAAGCAAGGGATGATTGAAAGGCAATTCGGACGTATTGTTAATGTATCGTCGATTGCTGCGTTGGCAGTCCGCCCGAATCAGCTGCCTTATGCGGCGGCGAAAGCCGGGGTTATCTCGCTGACGAAATCGTGTTGTGGCCCGCTTGCGGCACACAACATTCGTATCAACTCCGTCGCGCCCGGTGCGATTGCCACAGATATGTTGGGTGAAGTTTCAACAGAGATGGCAGCGCAGCTGCGTTCAACGACACCGCTCGGTAGGTTCGGTGAACCTGAAGAGATGGCAGATGTGATAGCCTTCCTCTTAAGCGAGGAATCGAGTTATATGACGGGGTCAACTGTTATTGCCAGTGGCGGACGTATTCTCATACCGTAAACGCGGAAAGTGTGGAAGAAGAGGTGGGAAATACGGAAGACTGGAAGGGTGGAAGACTTACAGTTATTCTTTTGATCTTATAGTAAATCCCATAATTATTTGCACACGCGGGCAGGATCGTACGGACTGGGCAACCCTATAAGAAGCACCCAAGCAAAAACCCCCTACGAAGGTATAATGTCGGGATCTACCACGAAGTGGAAACATATTTTCGGATTCTACTATATTTATGTAACCAATTCAAGAATTGTGTCCCCAACTTCTAAATCGAACGCAATGAAAGTCTGTTTCCCTTCAACAAGAAATGTATTGCTCTGAAAATCGCGTCGGGAATACACTTCGCGGAGGTCCCATCCGTTGACCTGAACATGGCGGACCGGGGCATCAATGACGAGTGTAAAGTTTGCTGTCGGGAACTGGGTAGACAGGGTAATCTTTTGCACAACCCCCCTATCGCCCTTCTCAGGCGGGCAAGAAGCATCTCGTTCCGAAACTGAGATATTTGTGAGCTCGCGTGCCATCCAGTAGTGTCCAATTTCCGAGGTCTTCATCCAGAGTGTTTTGGTGCCATCTGGATCATAATTGTTAAGGCGCGACTTGACGGTTTTCAACACATCAAACCCCAATTTTTCGCCGTTGAAATAGAACCCGGGCCAATGTCCGACGAGGACACACGGGAGCTCCTTTTCAAGAATCGGTGGCAAGCGACCACCTTGTAAATCCGCTGTGATAAAGCGGTCAGCATCTCCTAAATCGTAGCCTGTCCATCCACCGAACCAGTCACCCGCACAAGCGACAATACTGGCAATTGCGATTCCGTTCTCCTTTTCAGCATACCAGATCGGTACATCCGGGAGTTCATCGTGTTTGAGCCAAAGGAAGTAGAAGGGACGCGGATCGTTATTGACATGCTGAGAGGCGGTTAGCACGGCTTTCGCATACGCTGCCTCTTGGCGTTTTCCAAAGGCACCTGGACTGGTCACGCCTTCACACGGGATACCGACATTATTGAGCATTTCCATTGCTGTGATGATGTAGTCCGTGAGTCTATCATCAACAGGCGGATCCACCCACTCAACCTGCTCCCATTCCTCGGTGAGCGTGAATGTGTCAAGATCAACGACAGCCGTATGCGTGAGCATCTCCGGTGTCAAATCGAAACTGGGCCAGATAAGTTCGCGGTAAACTCGCATCCATGCCTGATACTCCAGTGTCAAACTTTTCCCTCCAACTTCGGCGGGAAACCCTTCATCAACGCGTCCGATTCCTGCAGGATAGGGAATAAGACTGAATTTACCTTTCACACCGTTCTCCCAACACCATTCCGCCCATTCTGCTGCGAAATCTGCGGGGATCGTTGGTGGTATCTTTTTGAGTTGCGAGGCGTTCCCTTCCCAACGGTCAGGTGGCACGCCTGGCTGATGTTGTGTTTTCCATGCGTGTCGTTGGTGTATCCAGTAGTAGGTGAGATTGATGACTGGACACGAATCGTCAACGATAAGGGAGAGCGGGGTTCTTAGCAACGGATTGCAAACAGCGACGTTTATCATTAGGTATTTCCTATAAGGCGTGCCTGTCTCCTATCAATTTAATTTCTATTGCGTTATTGGTTGGTGTCTGACGACAACGATTGTAATATCATCGTATTGCTCAGCCGTCTGCACAAACTCCTGAATATCCTTGAAGATATACGCAATCAACTCTTCCGCACTCAGATCTTGTGGTGCTTCGGCAATCACAGACTTCAGGCGTTCGGTACCATACATCTCCTCTGCAGAATTGAGTGCT
>JAJEGI010000128.1 GCA_022819945.1 Candidatus Poribacteria bacterium | reverse complement strand
ACTTCCGCTCAACCCAACCTACGATGCTATGATGCGTTTTTTCTAAAATTGACACCTATGGGTGCGGTTCCAAACCGCTCCTGCGGGGCCTGGGGGGTCAAAATTAGACAAAACAGTGGAAAACTAAATAGCCCTGGCATATCAGGGGACTTTAATTGGTAATTTTTTGATGTTTTGGTATACTCTATGACACCGGTTTGGGTGGCACTGCAAAGCACCGTGCGCGTATGTCTGCCGCGTTCCCACCTCTTCGTAGGGGGATAAAGGACTGGTCTGGAAAACCAAATGGATATGTTGGAAGAACTTAAAGCGCGTGATGAACGCATCGAAAGATTGGAACGCGCGCTTTTGTTAGTGCTGAGTTTAAATGTTGGGAATCACCTTGACAAGTCTTCTAAGAACTGTTTTAGCCATGTTCGATCTTTTGCAGTAGAGCAGATGGAATCGCTTGTCGCGGAATCTGGGAGTACCGAGAAGGTGATTGAAGATTTGCTTGCTGCGAGTGAAAAACGGTTTCGTGCTGAATTAGATGTCTTGGGTCGCTAACCTAAGTAATTTTGTCAGAGGGGTTAGATCCGGTGAGCATAGCGCCGAGCAGTTAAAATAACCATTAATTTCTGTGAATCATGAATTTTACGGATTTTGGTGGATCCGGATTCGGAGATTCCTCCTACGGAAGCACTGAATGTCTCGGCATTCGCATATTTAGATAAAGAGAGTTGACAAAATATGCGGTTATGAAGTAGAATTTAGGGTAACCAACATTTTCTGGCACTTACGCGAGTAGATTCAATAGAAATAAGGAGATCGACATGCTAACGCAAGAACAGGTTGACTTTTACAATGAGAATGGCTATCTCAAGGTTGACCAGCTTTTTACTCCAGCGGAAACGAAAGAATTGGCATCAGAAATGGTGCAGATTATTAACAACTGGGGACAGGAGACAATCGGTTGGCCGGGCCCTTGGCGTACACGCTACCTTGAAGAAGAGGATCAGCAGACGACGAAGGCGGTCTTTATGCACAATCCACACTTTTATTCAGCGACATGGGGTAGGGTGATTTTCCATGAACGCCTAACGGGTGCTGTGCAATCACTTATCGGTGATACGATCCAGTGGCATCATACAGTGCTACATGCGAAGCCACCGGAAAAAGGCACGCCGTTCCCGATGCATCAGGACTATCCGTTCTATCCGCACGATGGTCTCGATTTTGTTGACTGTCTCGTTCATCTTGACGATGCTCCGTTTGAAAGCGGTGCTTTGCGGGTCGTTCCGGGCAGCCATAAGGAGGGGCCGCGGGAACATATTACGGGTGAGGGCACTGCCCCGCATTTGCCGACTGATAAGTTTCACCCGGATTTCATTGACTCAATCCCGATTCCAGCCAAAGCAGGGGATGTTATTTTCTTCAGTTACTGCCTCATCCACTGGTCGGAGGTTAATAGGACAGAGCAGTGGCGGAAAGCGGTTCGATTCGGGTATCACACACCAGAGATGCGTCCTGTCGGACGTGCGGCAGAAGAGCCTTATAACAATATTATGGCAGGTGGATTTAAAGTGAACCCGACATCTGGGGAGGTCATGGCTTAGAACGGGTAGGGTTATAACCTGAGTGTTAAAAATTATGGCGAGGTTACATGAAGATTAAGAAAATAAATCGGTAATTAGGCGAGGATACAATCCTCGCCTGCAGGGGGACCACCCACCTTGTGCCGAATCTGGAATTACCAAATTAGTAAATTAATCTTCATCAAACCTCGCCAGCGGAAATATTATGGTTTGTATTTTATTAAAACGTCTATTTGCTCTTTTTATATTAGGTGGGTGTTTGGTTTATGCGACCAAAGTTTCGGGGCAAGAGTTTTCGCTCGCTGAACGGGTGTTTCAGAAGTACCAAGAGGTGTGGGAACGCGAAGATATCCAAGAGGTATTGCCGGACGTTCTGATTGAACTCAAGAAACCGGAAAATCAACGCCTCATAACGCCCGCGACGATAAACGCGGTGCTGGCTGATCCGGACCTCCTCAAGACGCTCATACCGGACGTTAGTGACGAATTTATAACGTTCTTGAAGGAGGATGCTGATATCCAAACGTTGCTCAACGATCCGGATGTTCAAATGCTGCTTCAAGATCCTGAGGCGATTGATGAATTTGAGAGTCTACTTGAAGTAGGGTCACCCGTACTTGCGCCACTGATTTTTGAGAGGTATCAAACGCTTTTTCAACGCGAGGATATTCGGGAATTGCTGCCTGATGTTCTCATAATCCTTAAAGCCCCAGAAACGCAGGCACTTTTGCAACCTGCTACGATCAAACTGGTAGCAGAGGATCCAGACTTACTCAAAACAATTGTTCCAGAGATCGAAGATAGATTCATAATGCTCCTCAAGGAAGACTCAGACGTTAAGGTGTTCGTTAATGATCCGGACGTTCATACATTGCTTCAGAACCCCGTTGAGATTGATGCGCTTGCGAAACTGCTGAGTGTCGAACCGCCGTTAATTGTTGTCAGCGTAATGCCTGCCTCGCTTGAGTCCCCCGATGTTGGTGAACAGTTTAGTATTACTATTGATATTGCTAACGCCCAAAATGTAGCAGGCTATCAAGTATCACTTCAATTTGATTCGGAGGCACTTCAATATGTCTCGTGGGAACAGGGCACTTATCTTCTCGGCGACATTTTTACTGTCCCTGCGATTATTGGAACAGGCGAGATTACTTTTGCATCGACAGCAAGTGGAGCATCAGATGCCGCACAAGGCACCCTATTGACAATAACGTTTGAAGTAGTCGCCGTAAAGGCATCGCCGCTTTCGTTAAGCGAGGTTATCCTTTCGAGCAGTACGGGCATAGAATTTCCTGTGGTGACCGAAGATGGTGAGATCGTTGAACCGCCGACACCGCCGTGGGATGTTAATAAAGACGGTGTTATCAATATTCTGGATTTGACCTTGGTAGCGGGGAATTTTGGGCAGACGGGGGATATAGAAGCCGATGTTAACGGGGACGGTGTAGTGAACATCTTAGACTTAACATTGGTAGCGGCGAATTTTGGGAAATAAGGGTCGTCTCACGAACAATTAGGGCGAGGTGCAGAGACCTCGCCCAACATAATCGGGAAATTCTTGTAATTCGGCGAGGATACAATCCTCGCCTGCAGGGGGGATTTGTGTTCTGGTGCGGTCTCCAACCGCACCTATTTTGGTTAAGGCTACGATCAGCGACGTTTCATGTTGCCCCAGGTGGTTGCGAGTTTCCCTCCCGGTTGAACCGATAGTCCGCCAATTGTTTTCATAGCGAGATTCATTTCATTAATATCAATGACGCGGTCCCACATATAGACCTCAGCGATGACAGCATTCAGCCACTGTCCGTCCTCGCGGTGTGCGATAAAGACAGGCCGGTTGCCTTCTTCACAGGGTCCGTTGCCGTTATCACCGGCTTGCGCGACGGGGTCTTTTTTCCCATCCACATAGACGCGTACGCCCTCTTTTAACTTAAAGGTGCCGCATTGGTGGACCCATTGGCCTTGGGGTGCGGTGCCGGCAGTACTTGGTTCTGAGACCCCTGAACCGGGACATGTCCAAACCGACATGCCTGCGCCGAAGTTATCATAGACGTAGAGAGCGAATTCCCATTGATTGGCATTTCCTTTCATGACGATGGGCTGCCGGGTCTGTCCGTGTGCATCTGTGCCAGTTTTTATCGGTTTCACCCATGCGCAAATCGTAATCCCCTTTTTAGGGTCAAAATGCGAATCAATGTCCTTCTTCTGGGTTGCCATGTCAATTTTGACGTAGGTTGACTTCCCATCAAATTCCATTGCTTTTCCGATGTCATCGTGTTTTGCATCCACCCATTTCGGAGCAGTTTTACTGAGCTCTGTGTCGAAACTGTTGGGGCCGTGGTCTTTGACCGCATTCCCTGCGCCTTCATTCAGGGGCAGATACATCCAAAGTCCATCCTCAATATCGGCAGCATTCGCGAGGGCGGTCACCATGACGAACCCCGTTATCAATACTGTGGCAAACATAACCTGACGCATTTTTTCCTCCTTTGGAATTTATAGAAATTCCGTAAATACCCTTTGTCCCACTATTATTGAAAACGATTTTCAAACGGGGATACGGGAAATTGTGGCACGGTAAGCCGCGGTAGCAGCCGTGCAACTTGTGCCAGTGAATTAGCACACTTAATTGTTAAAATTAGACAGATTGGTTAAGGCACGAGTTCAAGTTTTAATAGGAAGTCTTGAAACTGGATTCAAAATGTACACACGAAACAAGATAGACGGGTTTCGTTACAAAACTGTCAGTCGGGCTACTTTTGACGCGATGCGCGTGCTTGAGCCACTTGCAGTAGGTTCTGTGTCCCCACTGCTTCAGGGTTTAGTTGTAAAGCTCTTTCAAAAGCCTTGATGGCTTCTGGATATGCGCCTTGCTTTGTATGGCACACACCGAGTTCATGATACGCCTCCGAATTTTCAGGATAGATTTGCGTAATTATAGTGAAGGCTTCCACTGCTTCAGTGAATTGTTCTGTTTTCCGATAGATGTAGCCGAGCTGCATCAGTGCATCAGGGAAGTTAGGTTGCAGTAGGATCGCCTGTTTGAGTGCGGCAATGGCTTCCGAAAACATACCTTTATGCCTGTAAGCGAGACCGATCCCATAATGTGCGTAGACGAGTTTAGCATCACGCGTCAGTGCTTTCTGATACTCGGCGATTGCCTCATCGAGCCGTCCTGCAAGCCCATAGACTCTACCTAAATCAACATAAGCCTCTGCTAAGTCAGGCCGTAGTTGAATAACGCGTTTATAGGCAACAATCGCTTCAGCAAGTTTCCCCTGCATGACATACACCGTGCCTAAGTTATGGTGTGCTTCGATCAACGTCGGTTTCAGCTCAATAGCCTGTTGATAAGCCGATGCTGCCTCGTGGAGTCTACCAACTTGTTGGTAAGCCGTTCCTCTGTTGTTGTAGTCCTGTGCGGAGGGTGGAACTGTTGCTTTTGTTGCTGTTGTAGAGGGAGTCGTTTTTTTTTCTCGTATGTTTCCGTTATTTTGGCATCCGCTAATGCCTGCTAAAACGATTAAAAAGAGGCATCCATATATTTGTAGTTTCATTTTGGGGATGCTCCTTCGGTCACCTCTATAAGTTGATTCGCTTTGAGTTGTATATATCGGTCTATTTCACCGGAGGTCCACAGGATTTCAAGTTGTGCAACCGTCTGACTTTTCTTCAGCCCGAAAGTTAACACCATTTCGCTTTGGGAACAGTAGCTGCTGCCGGTGCGAACCATCTGTTGCTGGAGGCTGTCGCCGACTGTAACTTGCACCTTTGCCCCAATGCCGTCGCGATTGCTGCGGGTGCCAATGGCTCTCACTCGGAGATAGTTATGTGCAGGTGTACTATCGTTACGCAGAAGCTGGACTTTGCTATAATCTTCAATAACGCCGTTATGACTTACAAGTAGATCAAGATCGCCGTCATTATCGTAATCGCCATAAGCGCATCCGCGTCCAACACCTGCGTGTGTGAGTCCAACATGCTTAGCGATGTCTTGAAATGTGCCATCGCCACGATTTCGGAACAGTGAAGGCGATTGTGCGTACGGGGTATGCTGCTGATAGCGCGACACCTCCGGTTCAATATGCCCATTGACACAAAACAGATCCAGTGCGCCATTTAAATCGCAATCGAAAAATAGGAGTCCGAAAGTCAAAGACCGGAAACTTGTGGTACCAATGTTCGCACTATCGGCTGCATCGGCGAAGTAGAGATCGTTAGGTTTTGCGTAGAAGAGTGCTGTTTTTTCGTTGCTAAAATTGCCGATAGCGATTGTAATGCCGCCGTTGTTATAGACATCCGCTGCGTCGATCCCCATGCTTCCGCGTGCCTTTCCTGTTTCACTGAAGGCGATGCCCATAACAACGGCTTCATCGGTAAAAGTGCCGTTCCCGTTATTCCGGTAGAGGAAATTCGGTTCGGTATCGTTCGCGACGGCGAGATCAAGCCACCCATCATCGTTGTAATCTAAGAGTGTAACACCCAGCGACTTACCTATCGGGTTATACAGTCCGGCTTCTGCTGTCCTGTCGGTAAATGTGCCATCCCCGCGGTTGCGGTAGAATCGACAGGATTGCCCGGTATAGACATTCGGTGTGCAATAGGTGCGGGGTGGCGGTATTTCGCCTGGGATATTCACCACACACGGAATATCTGTTTCAGGTGTCCATTCGACGTAGTTGCAAACAAAGAGATCTAACCAACCGTCGTTGTCAGCGTCAAAGAAGGTGGCACTTGTTGACCATCTTGGGTCGCCGACGCGTGCGAATTCGGTAACATCAGTGAAAGTCCGGTCGCCGTTATTTTCAAAGAGTCGGTTTTCACCGACATTGGTGAAGTAGATATCAAGGTCAGCGTCGTTATCGTAATCAGCGATAGCTATACCCATCCCGTACATTGGGACATTTAGTGCTGCTGCTTCCGTAACATCAACAAACTTGTTGTTACCAACGTTTCGATAGAGTCGTGGGGTATGCCTTGCATCTACAAGCGTTAAATTTGTTCCATTTGCGAGTAGGATGTCCAACTTACCGTCGGCATCGTAATCGAGAAAAGCACAACCTGCGCCCATTGTTTCAGGCATATAACGTTTGCCTGTTGCCCCAGTAAAGTGCCGAAAGTCAATACCAGATGCGTCAGTGACATCTGTAAATTTTATGTCTGCTTCCGTAGGCATACATAGACAAAAAATAGCGAACAAAAAAGCGAAAGTCCGCATGTTGTGTGTTCTCAATCAGGACTTTTAAAAATTAGGCTTTGTAGAATTCGACTGTTGTTCCAGCCATATCCTCAACCTTTTCTATCAATCTCTGCCGTTCGTCGTCATCCATGCCGGTGAAGTCCTTTGCGATGTCAATTTTCTCTTGCATCTGCTCGGCATTGTCTGGCCCGGTAACAAGTGTGCTGACCGGTAGTGACCAGACGAACCGGATTGCTTCGGAGACGCTGACGCGATTCGGGACGACTTTTGGATTCGAGCCGTGCCGTCCGTGTTGTGAACCGCCGAAGAACCCACCATTCGCCAACGCCTTCATTCCAATCACACCGATATTGCGTTCTACGAGGGTTGGCACAATTCTTTCAATAAAACTCTCGTAACTTACATCCACAAGGTTCATTGATAATTGGCAAGCATCGAAAATATCGGATTTTTCAAGGACGCGTTGATGTGCATCGGGACTTGAATGTCCTGTGAATCCGATATATCGTGTTTTTCCGGTTTCCTTTGCCTCGAGCATCACCTCAAAAATGCCGTTATTAATGCGTTCATCTACATCTGCGGGATTCCGTACTGCGTGCACTTGCCAGAGGTCAAGCCTATCTGTATTTAGGCGTGCGAGCGAACCTTCGAGATGCTTCCATGCGTCATTTGCGTCTCGCGCTGTGGTTTTTGTCATAAGAAACACATCGTCACGATATTTTGGCACGAGCAGTTTTCCGAGGCGACTTTCGCTACCGCCATTTTGGTAAGATTCTGCGGTATCAAAGAAACGGACGCCGCCTTCGAGGGCGGTTTCGATTGTTTTCTGAGCCTCTTTTTCGTCCATATCTCCGATATGCCATCCACCGACGGCGAGCATTGTTACGGCCTCTCCTGTGCGTCCGAATTTTCGTGTCGGTAGAAGGGTGCCAAGGCGGTCCCTGGGGCTATTTTCTTCATCGCCTTCTGCGCAGGCTGAAGATAAAAGAATGCCGGTCGTTAAACCTGCCATCGATTTTAGAAAAGCACGTCGATCAATCATGATTTTTACCTCCGTTATTTTCCTGTGAGTATTTTAAATAGTTTTGAAATTTTTGTCAAGCATTTTCTATTTAGCCGTCAGTGATCAGCCATCAGTACGTGTCGCGACCGGGAGATCACTCCTACAGGAAGCGGACGTTGATCTAATTTTTCCTTGATTTAAACACGGGTTTGTCGCTATAATAATCTGGCAATGTGGTATAACCTTGAACTTTTTAGATAAACACAACACAAATTGAAGTATATGGAAAACGTTTTACACAAGAATATTCCCGATCAACTCGTTGTGCTTACCTTTGATGACGGTTGTAAATCACAGGCGACTTTTGTCGGTCCGCTCCTTAAATCTTATGGATTTGGAGCGACCTTCTACATTACGGAAGGGTTGAACTTTCTGACAAATAAAGAAGCCTATATGACATGGGAAGAAGTACGTGGGTTACACGATGCGGGTTTCGAGATTGGCAATCATACGCGGCACCACCGAGATGTCACGCGGCAATCTGCGGCGGCATTGCACGCGGATCTTGAACATATTGATGCCCAGTGTGAGGTTTACGGGATTCCGCGGCCGACGACGTTCTGTTACCCCGGTTATAGCCACGGCGAAGCGGCAGTTGAAGTGCTCGCTGAACACGGTTTCGATTTTGCGAGACGCGGTGTTGCTCCAGAATTCCCATACGACGGCGAAGGTGGGCGCGGCCCTGCTTATAATCCTACCCAACACCCTCCACTTTTGATACCCACAACAGGTGCTTCCGGTCCGCATTGGAATTTTGAGGATTTCATCTGGGCACTCGACCAAGCAAAGGACGGAAATATTGCTGTTCTGACCTTTCATGGGGTGCCAGATGTTGAACATCCATGGGTTCATACGGAACCGGCGCAATTTGAAGTGTATATGGCACACCTTGCTGAAAACGGTTATAGTGTCATCGCACTCGCGGACCTTGTTGATTATGTGGATCCAAAGGCTTCATGAGGACTTACGATGTTGGCAATGTGAAGCACTGCTATCGTGTATAGAACCGAATCGTAATAGAAGGAAAAAAGATTTGACCTTTGTTTGTATGTGTGGTATAATATCTATTGCGTTGCTGGTAGAGGAAGCCCGTCGCTGCTCCCTCCTTTAGTGGACGGCGTAAGTCAAAGAGAAAAGAAGGAAATAGAGTGGGTCGGTTTTATACCTCTGCCTGCTTATCTTATAAACTATGCTAAGACAATTCACAAATAGTCTAACTCGATGGGATAGGTTGCTGTTTGATCGCATTTTTGGTTGGGGTAACGAACGCATCATCCTTGATCGTTTATTTCGTTTAATTTCGTGGAGTGCTAACGGTTGGTTCTATCCATTCTTGGGACTCTACGTATACCTAACATTTAATCCCACCATTAGCAAGCCATTTCTTTTGTCAGCGGCAATCGCGTTTCTGCTTGAAAGACTGTTATATCACCTGATTAAGCAGTCGATGAAACGTGACCGTCCGTGTGAACGGATTGTGGATGTCGAATTTCGAGTGCGTCCAGCGGATCAATTCAGTTTCCCCTCAGGTCACACTGCCTCCGCTTTTCTGATGATGACGCTTTTGGCGAGTTTCTTTCCAATTTTACGGATCCCCGTGTTTCTTTGGGCGGCTACGGTTGGCATCGCCCGCGTATATCTCGGTGTCCACTACCCGACAGATGTTCTTGCAGGTGCGATTCTCGGTATTGTCACGGCGCGGATCGGTATATGGTTTATCATGTAATTAAAATACCGGTCGTGCATGACTATTTAGCGTAGCGTCACAGGTAGTCTCGCCATTGATTGTTTATATCCTACACAACCCCATCCATTCTTAATTTCTTAATTCCGACGCCAGGAGTCGCGGGTCCGTATTGGAGTTTCGATGATTTCGCGCGGGTACTCGCCAAAGCTCAAGCCCCCATCCGCACTGGATATGGACGAACTCCGGCAATTGCCCCGTAGTAAATGTGTATATCTGGTCATGCGTGAACATTTTGTTAGACTTGATGCAAACCAGGAAACACGGTATAATGCCCTATACTTCTCAAGCAAGGGAGATTCGCATGAAAGTTGTTGCAAAATTCGGTCTCGAAAGCGCGGGCTTAATTGACAAACCAGACCCGGTTGCTAAAGGTGAGTTCGTTGTCGTCAAAATTCATTCAGCCCCTATGTGTACGGAATACAAAGGCTTCAAAAATGAAGGGACAAGCGACAGTTTTGGACACGAAGCCGCTGGTGAAGTGGTAGAAATCGCACAGGAAGGTACTGTCAAGGTAGGGGACCGCGTTGTCGTGATGCCACACTACCCGTGTGGAAAGTGCTACATCTGCTTGACAGGCGAATATGCGCACTGTCAGAACGATCATAGAGCCCCAAACATTCCCGAACAGACGGGTGTGACATCAACTTTTGCGCAGTATATCCTTAAAAAGGACTGGCAGCTGGTACCCATTCCAGAAGATATCTCTTATCATCACGCGGGAATGGCATGTTGTGGGCTTGGATCAACATTTAATGCCATGCGGTTACTGAATGTCAACGCGCTTGATACCGTCTTAATCACTGGGATGGGACCTATTGGGCTTGGCGGTGTGATTAATGCTGTGTATAGAGGCGCGCGGGTCATCGCTGTTGAAAGCCACCCGTATCGCGCAGCTCTCGCGAAAAAACTCGGTGCAGCGGAAGTCGTTAATCCCGAAGACGCAGATGTCGCCGATCAGATTCGGGATTTGACCGGTGGCAGAGGCATTGATAAAGGGATCGAATGTTCAGCCGCTTCCGCAGCAGTCCGATTATTGATTGATGTAACACGCCCGAAAGGACATATCTCATTGATTGGTGGCATTGGTGAAGTGACAATTCAGGGTGGTGAGATTATCAATAAAGGTTTGACATTACACGGCACGCGGCATTATGACCTCCCCAGTACACCCGCTATGATGCGAATGATTACACAAGTGAAGCCGCAGCTGGATATGTTCATCACGCACACCTTTCCTATGCGCCAGATTCAGGAGGCATGGGCGTTGCAGTGTACACATGACTGCGGAAAAGTTGTTCTTGAACCGTAGAAATAGGAAGTACTACAAAATTAACCTGTGCTGCTTTGATGAAAGGGAATCGCTATGAATTCTATGATAGACAATATGCCGCTCTCAACACCACTGGATATTCGCCGCGGTCTTACAAACGCGGCAGATGTCGCTTTTCCGTTACGTTGGGGTATCCTCGGTGCTGGTAGAATTTCAGGGATGTGGGTAGAAGCTTTACATGCCTGCGAAGGCGCGACTGTAACGGCTGTAGCAGCACGCGAACTTGATCGAGCGAAAGAATTCGCAAGACAATATGGGGTTGCTACCGCCTACGGTACCTACAAAGAGATGGTCGCAGCGGACGATGTGGATATTGTATACATTGGAACGATTAACAGACTGCACAAAGAGCACACGCTTCTCGCGATTGCAGCTGGCAAGCACGTTTTGTGTGAAAAACCGTTTGCGGAGAATATCTCTGAAGCGCGGGAAATGTATGCTGCCGCTGAAGCGAAAGGTGTGATGCTGCAGGATGGGGTCTGGACCCGCTTCTTTCCTGCGGTGGAACATGCTCGCACTGAGATTGAGAATGGTACTATCGGTGAAGTCGTTCTTGTGCAGTCTGATTTCTTCGATCCGATCTATACAATTCAGGTTGTTCCACTAGGCTTTGGCGCGGATGCAGTGCCGACATCAATCGTCGCGACGGGTAGATATGCGCGTGGTGCGGTTGTGGAATTCGGTGAAAATAAGTGCGCGGTGCTGACATTTCCACCCCGTAATTCCGAGTTGCCAGAAGTGACAGAACTCGTCGGCACAAAAGGACGGATTACCCTTGAGCGTCCGGCGCACTGCCCGACGCGTCTCTCTATCCGAATCCCGCCACCAAACGGTGTACCCTCTCAGTATAGAACAGGGAACGCGCCTGCCCCGTTACACGCCTTCGAGTATCCGTTACCGAGGACGGTGAGCATGCGACATGCTTCTCCAAACCAGCACGGTTTTCTGTACCAAGCCGAAGCGATTCACCGCTGTCTCGCTGTAGGATTACATCAGTGTCCGCAATATAATAAAGAAGAGTCGTTACACGCCATGAATCTGCTAACGGAGATTTACAATGCAAACCCGCCTATACCACGGCGTTAGTAGTATTCTGCCCAAAAACCTAACACCTTCTTCATTGACTTGATAGAGATTCCGGTGGATGTAAAAGTTTAATTGGAAACTCACAAATCTCCAAACAGGAGTTAAAAAAGTTATTGACATTTTTAAAGTTGTATTGTATACTCAATCTATTGATTGGATAATGTTAGTTGTCTTTGTCCGCCACATTCACCATTATTGTTTGACATGCTTTAAACACATTGAAAATGAGGTGAGCCATGTTAAAAACCGTTGAAGCTACAATTGATGAACAAGGCAATGTGAAATTAGTCAAACCGATCCAGTTGCCAAAACCCGCACGCGCATTCGTAACGATTTTCAATGAAGAGCTCAATGTCCCTGAAACTGCTTTGCTAAGTGAAGCTGCACTCGCTGAACATTGGCTGCGTCCAGAGGAAGATGCCGCATGGGCCCACCTACAGCATTTAGACCCGGACAAGTCGTCTTAATCCGCTTTCCATCTACTCAATATATAAAAACATGAACAAACCAAATATAATCTATATTCATTCACACGATACGGGCCGGTATGTGCAACCCTACGGACACGCGATACCGACCCCGAACATACAAAAATTGGCGGAGAAAGGTGTGGTGTTCCGAAACGCTTTCTGTGCGAATCCGACCTGTTCACCGTCACGCGCCGCACTCCTCACTGGACAGTGGGCACATAGCTGTGGTATGGGTGGATTGGCAAATCGTGGTTGGAGTCTCCCCGTGCCGGAGCATCTCATACCGTATACACTGAACCGAGTCGGATATGTCACTGCTTTGGCAGGGTTTCAGCACGTCGTGCGAGACATCAAAGAGACGGGATACCAGCGGATTTTAGCGGAAAATAACAGATCCGCAGGTGCGGAAGAGCGCGCACGCGACTTCATCGCTGAGAACCGTGATGCGCCTTTTTTTTTAGATGTCGGGTTTGGCGAGACGCATCGCCGAGCGAAAGGGTTCGATCCACCACCGGATGGCGAACCGAAGACGGATCCGCGCTATGTAAAACCGCCAGTGCCCTTCCCCGATACGCCTGTCACCCGACAAGATATGGCGGAATACATAGACGCAGCACGAACACTGGATAGGAAGATGGGTGTGGTTTTTGACGCACTCGAGGAAAACGGAATCGCTGAAAATACGCTTGTGATCTGTACAACCGATCACGGACTCGCCTTCCCACGCATGAAATGCCATCTGAGTGACCACGGTATCGGTGTAATGCTGATTGTCCGCGGTCCTTGTGGTTTTGGTGGTGGACAAGTCGTGGACGGGTTAGTTAGCCAAATAGACCTATTCCCGACTATCTGTGAGTTAGCAGGTATTGACGCGCCAGCATGGTTACAAGGTACTTCGCTTTTACCGTTGGTTCGCGGCGAGGCAGACGATGTTCGCGATGCCATTTTCGCTGAAGTCAACTATCACTGCTGTTATGAACCGCAGCGCGCCGTCCGGACGCAGCGGTGGAAATATATCCGACGCTATGACGATGCTGAGAAGTGGGCACTGCCGAATTGCGACGATAGCATCAGCAAAACCTTTATGATGGCGCACGGTTGGGGTGATGCTCCGGTTGAATCGGAGCGGTTGTATGATGTCGTGTTTGATGCCTCGGAGGCGCATAACCTCGCTGCGGATCCCAATTATGCGGATGTCTTGGCAGAGATGCGAAACCGGTTAGAACAGTGGCGCGCAGAGACTGACGATCCGGTAAGCGAGCACCAGATTATGGTGCCACCGGAAACGGCTGTGCTCAACGATCCGACGGATGTATCACCGGGTGACAAGCACTATCCTGCGCGTGAAATGGTGTAGCACCAATGTAAGGGTGGATTCTGCATCCACCCTTGAAGGTTAACAAGGCACTATTAGTCCGTCTCTGGGGCTTTCGGGGGTTTGGGTTGCGGTTTATCCTGACCGTTTTTAGCCCATTCCACCCATTCTGCATGTTTTTTCTGTGCTTCGGATAAGCCTTCAGCTAAACCTTTTAAACGCGCTTTTTCGAGCCTCCGATACTCAAGCTTTTCAAAAAGTCTTTTCACTAACATGATAACCTCCCAAGCAATTTCCCATATTTCCATGAGAATCACGGCGATAAATGTAAAAATCGGTAAGGCCGCGCTTGTATTTAATATGATAGTATTTAGGGTTTCTCCGTTAGGTCTGAGTAGGAGAAATACATACAGTATCTCCAAGACAATTACATGGATTAAAATGGCAAGCGACCATTCAGGCGTTACAATCTCGCGCCAGTTTCTACCCGATTTTCCTTCATTCATAGGCTACTGTTTTCTTTCTCATCTGTATAGATAGAACCGATTTTAAACAATTTTAATCCTTTTTTAGGGATTTGTCAATGTTATACGGGTTGAAAAATATCAGATTCTACCGAGAATCTTTATACATTCATGCCATTCACCACAGTCCAAAGGACCTAAAGCCGATTGCCTGCCCATAGTGCGCCGCGGCGGATGACCGTCTGAAAGTTTGGATTCTCAAGTACCGCCATATCGTGCCCGAGTGCGAAGTAGAAGACCCTGCCATCGCCGTAGGTATGGTGAAACGCCATGACGTGGGTCTCATCTTTCGTATGGTCGTACGCGTGCATCAGATGGTGCGATGCGTCAGGGTTGTGCTTCAGATAATAGAGTTCATCTGTTGCCCCAAAATCGGATAAACCTTCGGTAATCGGATGGTTCGGATCGCTGACATTAACGGTGAAGTCCATATACGGACTGTGTCCGTTGAAGAACCCGTTGAGCATACCGTGGTAGCCTTCGGATTCCCTGAATGAAGCGGCTGCGGTGTGTAACCCGAAGAATCCACCGCCAGTCCGAATATAGTTGAGTAAGCCCGATTCTTGTGCCTCCGTAAGTTCCCCAACATCCGTATAGAAAAGCACCGTGTCGTATCCTTCAAGTCCGTCTGCCAGCACATCGTAGTCTTGCGAGAAATCGGCTTCTATGGTGTCGGCATCATTGAGCATCGCAGTCAAGAATTGTCCGTTCCCTGCGTGGTCGTGGTAGATACCTTCTGTGCCGACAAATATAAGCAATTTAAGTGTTTCCATTTTACCTCCGTTAATCGTTGGGCATCACGAGTACCTTGACAGATCCGTGTTCATTGCGTCCCGCGGCGACAGCGAATGCTTCGCTAATATCGTCTAAGCCGAATCGGTGCGTGACGAGCGGGTTCGGATCCAGTTTACCTGCGGCGAGCAGGTCTATAGCGACTTGGAACTCGGTTTTTCCGCCACGTCTCCCGTAACAGAAGGACCAGATGACTGTCAGTTCTCGGCTTCGTGCGAACCGTTCTGAAAAGGTGAGCGGTGTCCGATGCCCCCCGACCATGCAGACACGCCCGCGTTTCGCTGCGATTTCTGTCGCCTGCTCCAACGTGTTAGCGGTACCGCCGACGGCTTCAAAGACGACATCCGCCCCGCGTCCGTCGCTCCAGTCCATGATCGCTTCCACAGCCTCTGTTTTATCTACATTGATAGGCACAGCCCCCACCGCTTCGTGGGCAATCTGTATGGGTCCGTCCGGTTTTCCTAACATAGCGATAGAGGTTGCCCCAGCGATGTCTGCCACCTGTGCGATCGTCAATCCGACGGGACCGCTCCCGATAATGGCGACCCGATCCCCTGGCGATACCATCGCTCTGTTGACAGCATGGACAGCCACAGCGTAGACCTCTGCCAATGCGCCTCCCTCAGGGGTAACGCTTTCCGGCAATGCGTACACGTTCGCGTTCCGTGCGACCATAAACTCCGCAAAACCGCCACCACCGTGTCGTAAATTTCCGCAGATATTGTAGTAGCCGTTATAACATTCGGGGCAATCGTTACACGGACTAATCGGTTCAACCGCCACACGCGCGCCCTTTTCATATCCTATAACACCACTACCCGTATCAATAACGAGTCCCGCCAATTCATGTCCGCCGATGCGCGGAGATTGGGGTTTCTCTGGTTGATGATGATACCCGTGCAGATCACTGCCGCAGATCCCTGCTGCTTCGACTTGGACGAGGATTTGACCTGCTTCAGGCGTTGGGTCTGGTACCGTTTCGACCCTTATGTCTTTTCCGCCGTAAAATTGTGCCGCTTTCACTGTAATCTCCTCAAGAGTTAGTAGTCTGCTTGAAATATAACATAGGTTGGGAATTGTGTCAATTGTTGATTCAAAGCACGGTGTTTGGAAAATCAGAAAATTCGCTTGACTTCTAAGCAAGAAACGAAGTAAAATGAAAAGAACATAATACGAATGAGGAGACGAAAATGAGAACAGTTAAATTAGGTTTGATTGGGGCAGGTGGCATCTCAGGGGCACACTGTCGAACGCTGGCTGACATTGAAGGTGCCGAGCTTATCGCTGCTGCCGACCTTGTCCCTGCAAACCTGGAACGTGCGAAGGAACAGTGGGGCATCAAACGCACGTTCACCGATTACAACGAAATGCTGAAAATGGACGAGATTGAGGCGGTGTATGTCTGTACGCCTACAGGTGTACACGCGGCACCTACCGTCGCTGCGCTGAATGCTGGCAAACATGTTTTCTGTGAGAAGCCGATGGAAGCGACGTTGGATGCTGCTGCTTCAATGTGGCGTGCCGGAAAAGAAAACGATAAAATCCTGATGATCGGTCTGAAACTCCGGTATTCGCCACAAGTCATTAAGGCGAAAGAGATTGTTGACGCTGGCACGCTTGGCGACATTTACTATGTTGAGACCGTTGCGGATCGGCGGCGCGGAAATCCTGGCGGAAGTTTTATCCGAAAGGCGACAGCGGGTTTAGGTGCGTCTGCGGACATCGGCGTTTACGCACTCGACACTGCCCTCTATTTAATGGGACATCCGAAGCCTGTCGCAGTTTCCGGTATCACCTCCAACTATCTGAGCCTTCACAACACGTGGAATCCTGCACTTAAAGAGACCGAAGTGGAAGATTTTGGTGTCGGTTGGGTCGTCTTCGAGAACGGCGCACGCATGGTCTTCAAGACGTGCTGGTGTATGAATATGGATTCACTCGGCGGGACGATTTTCCTCGGCAAAAAAGCGGGATTACGGCTCGGTATCGGTGAAGTTCGTGGACCAGAGGAAGGCGTACGCGTCTATGGTGACAAAGACGGTGAGATTTTTGATCAAGAGTTCACCAAGTTTGAATCGGTGAGTGTGTTCCACGAAGAAGATTCGGCGTTTATTGACGCTGTCCGTGAGGGTAAACCGTCGCCGATCGACCCGTACGGCGTTATGCTTACGAACGTTATCATCCAAGGGGTTATCGATTCCTCGAATGCAGACGGACGCGAAGTCGCGGTGACAGTGCCGACCCTATAGTGAACGCAGTATTATAATAGTGCGAGGTCGCTATGCTTCGCACTTTCCTTTGAACGCTATTTCGCTATCCTTTTCCGCTTTTGCTGACTCTACATATATATTATACGTATAACAGAGGTTCTATAGAATGAAGTTTATTGAGGTTGCGGGCAAAAAATTCAAATTGGCATCCCGATTTGCGCGATTGTTCGCGTTTCTTATAGATGGACTGCTCGTAGCAGGTGTGCTATCAATTTTGGTTTTTCTATTTGATGCAATGGGCTCCGGTATTGGTCCGAGTCTTATTCGGATTGGATTGCTCAGTGCCTTGCTGTGGACACTGGGTCCTAAAACTAAAATATATGATGAAGGCGCGTTCGCGCTCGCGCAAATGTCTATAATTGGTCTTTTCGGACCGTGGCTGAACTATGGTTTAGATACTTTACTATGGGGAGGTACAGCGATAGGGGCAGCCATTCTATTTTTTATGGACGGCTTTGGCGACGGACAAAGTGCCGGCAAAAAGCTGCTGTCCCTACAAGTGCTTCGATCAAGAGATGGTAAACCCTGTACCGTTAAAGATTCTTTTGTTCGTCGTCTTACAAGTATCTTTCAACCACTGGATTCGTTCTGGACATTTGGAAAACAACGGCAGCGAATGGGAGATAAGTTAGCAGAGACTGTTGTAGTAAAACTTGCCCCCGAATTAGAAGCGTTGGAAACCGAAGATCCGGAGAAAATTTTAGAGGAAACCGTCGTTGAGATGACAAACCGGCTTTCAGATGCACGCCAGAAAGTTGATGCCTCTGTAGGTGTCGAAAAACTATTTCAGAATGCTTATGAAGGTGCTATTGCCCAAGCGAGCGGATGGCAGGAGCGCGCTGTGATTAACCTCAAGGCAGGGCGTGAAGACTTGGCGCGTGAAGACCTCGAAAAACGAAACGAATACAGACGATTAGCAGATAAATACAAAACACAATGGGAAGAGCAAAAACAGGTCGTTCACGCACTCAGCAACCTTCTTGAACACCTTCAACAGAAGATGACAGAAACTGAAGGGAAAAAGGCAGTTGTCGTCGCACAACACAGAAACGTTGATGCCGAAAGCCATATTCGTGAGATGCTGAAAGAACTTCAAGACAGTAAGGCGTTTGAGACACTTGCAAAGATGGAGCAGGACGCGACAGAGGCATCCACTTTGGCGAAAGCCGCTGCTGAATTAGATGTTTCATATCAGAATATGAAATCAGAGCGTGAGTTTGCGAGTTATGCTGAAGAAGCATCACTTGACAAAGACCTCACTGAATTGAAAGCCAAATTATAAGAACAAAAGTTTATCCGGCGGGCATCGCACAAACACAAAAGATTTTTAGGATTCAAAGATGAAGTTTATTGAAGTTGTGGGAAAAAAATTCAAATTGGCATCCCGATTCGAGCGACTGTATGCATTTTTTATAGACGGTGTCCTCTTAGCAGGTGCTTTACTAATTGCGTTCGTTTTTCTACAAATAGTGAACGCACCGTTTATTCATCTCGCAGCATTCAGCACCTTACTCTGGATATTCGGCCCCAAAACCAAACTACCCAAAAGTGTGTTGGTTAGTGCCCAGTTGCTCTTAGTCGCTTTTTTCGGACCATGGCGATACCTACAACTGATACAATGGTATCATAATCTTTACACTGTAGTTCCGATGGGTAGTGCGTTGTGGATCGTCGGTTTATTATTTATGGATGGATTCAATAACGGACAAGGACTCGGCAAAAAACAGTTGTCGCTACAAGTACTCCGGTTGAAAGATGGTCAGCCGTGTACCTTCAAAGATGCTTTCGTGCGCCGACTCGCGGCAGGTATCTTTCTACCGCTTGATCTGCTCTGGTCACTCGGTAAAAAACGACAACGACTCGGTGACAAGTTCGCGGAGACGGTTGTTGTAAAATTAGAGCCTGAACTCGAACAGACTGAAACTGAAACCGAAGACCCGGAAAGCGTTTTAGAGAATGCCATCGTTGAAATGGAAAGCCGACTGTCAGAAGCGCGAGAGAAGGTCAATGCTTCTATCGGGGTTGAAAAACAGTTTCAAGATGCTTATGAAGGGGCAGTTACGCAAGCTGAGCGGTGGCAAGACCGCGCTGTTATTTCCCTGAAAGCCGGACGTGAGGATTTGGCACGTGAAGACTTGGAAAGACGTAACGAATATCGGCGATTGGCAGACGAATACAAAACACAATGGGAAGAACAGAAACAGATCGTCCGAGCACTCAGCGACCTCCTTGAACATCTCCAGCAAAAGATGACGGAGGCACAAGGGAAAAAAGCGGTTGTCGTCGCGAAACACAGAAACGTTGATGCCGAAACCCATCTCCGTGAGATGCTGCAAGAGATAAAGGACAGCAAGGCGTTTGCGACACTCGTAGAGATGGAAGAGGAAGCGACGGAGGCGGCAACTTTGGCGAAAGCGGCTGCTGAAGTAGATGTCGCGTATCAGGATGCGAAATTAGAACGTGAATTTGCCGGTTATGCTGAAGAAGCATCGCTTGATAAAGATCTCGCCGAATTAAAGACGAAATTGCAGTAGATATGCCTTCAGGTCTTAACTTCATCAGGACTTACGCAAGCAGTAATTTCGGTATCTTTAACCCCCTAAACCCCTTTGTCAGGGGACTTTAAGCGGAAATGTGTAAGTCCTAAGTATTTATCAAACTCACGTTATATCATACAGATTATCTTTTATTTCAAAGTGCCCCGGTTCTTATACTGGACTCACGTTATTTATATTATAAAAAACCCTAAAGGAGATTCATATAGTGTTTATTGAGATTATCAATCCGGATGAGGGGTATAAATCCTCATACCGAGGGGTAGTAAATATTGAGTACGTCCATCAGATTAAGATCATCAGAGGCAGGCATCGTCAGTATGAACTGCATATTAATCTGTCGAACTCGCCGAGTATAGAGTTGCTGGGTACGAAAGAAGAGTGCGAACAATTCTACGAGCAGCTAAAAGCGGTCTTGAAAATGCATAAACAATTGTCGCCAACCGATACACTTGTTTTTCCGCCGCAATTGTCATCAAAACCGTCAGCAGAGGCTGATGAAGGCGAGGTCTAATTAAAAAGTTCAATCCTTTCCTTCCGTAATTGATCCGCAGCACTTATTTATTATTTTTCGGAATTAGTCGTTTATGACTTGTAGAAATTTTAAAAATTGACAAAAAATACAAAAAATTGTATAATATTCAGAACATCACTTGGTAGAGAATGTCACCCGCTCCGCTTGGGGCGGTCTCTACCATCAAACCGAGTG
>JAJEGI010000004.1 GCA_022819945.1 Candidatus Poribacteria bacterium | reverse complement strand
GGGAACCCGAACCTACCGGGCCTGGGGGTGAAAATTCAATCTAAAAATGGACAATTTAATGTCTCTGATTTTTCAAGGATCCGGTTCGGTTGGGAAACCGAACCTACCGGGCCTGGGGGTGAAAATTCAATCGAAAAATAGACAATTGAATGTCTCTGACAACCTAACAGGATATGCTACAAGCAGCTACTTAAGGTATAATACAGTGGCTACTTGGTAGCGTTTTTTGCTTGCTTGAGTCTGCTCCAAAGGGTTGTTTGCTTCTCAACACTCGGGGATACTGAGAGGAAGCCCTCGGGTACCCACGCAGGATTACGATCTTTTGCTGCATGTTTCGTGATTTGGCGAGGTTTGCCGCCTTTTACAGAGATCGTATAAATGTTTCGATCCACATTCGGGTTCCCCCAAGGATTGTCAATCTCTGCGTCGTAGGCAATCTGTTCTCCATCTGGTGACCATGTCGGATTGTAGCTCCAAATATTATTTGCTGTCACGCGGCGCGGGTTGCGTCCATCTACACCGACGATGTAGATACCACTGCCCATAATACCGACATAATAGGCAAGCTGCTTCCCATCAGGCGACCAGCTCGGAGCCGTTCCTCTATCTTGCGGACGCATCACGCGTCTGATACGTTTGCCATCGGCATCCATCACATAGATACTCCCGGGGTCATTTGGTCTGGAATAGAAGGCAATCTGTTCTCCATTCGGTGACCATGAAGGAACAAGATTGTATTTTCCATTGTCAGTGAGTTGTTGTAGATTTTGACCGTTGGTATCTATTTTGTAGATGTCATAACTCTGTTTTTCCGGGATACCGGAAGAAAAAGCGATCCACTTGCCATCAGGCGACCACGCTGGATTGATGTCTGGTCCTGGACGGTATGTCAATCGTTGCGGTTCTGTTCCATTGCGTCTCATAATATAAATCTCGGAATCCCCATCCCGGTTCGATACAAAAGCGAAGGCGCGTCCATTGGGTGCCCACGTTGGATCGGAGTCCCATGAAGGATGGTTGGTTAAGTTGCGTAGATTTTCTCCATTTATATCCATGACATAGATGTCATAGTTCCCTGCTCGGTTGGAACTAAAGGAGATATACGGAGCTGCCCAAACATTCACGCTGAAAAGAGATAGACTCAGCAGGAGTGTTATTCCGAAGGCTCTATGGATATGTTTCATTTTTACACCACTCCTCAATATTGCTTCAAGTTTCCCCAGGTTGTCGCGAGTTTTCCTTGGGATGTTACGTCGAAATCACCGCTGTTTGGAACACTATCTCCCGTAACAGTGATGTTATCAAAGACTGCCGTATAGTTCCAGAGCCCGAAACCGACACCCCCGGTCTGAAAATCTGGGAAATCCGCAAAGACTTCAATTTGTCTGAAGATTTGAAGTTGCGTCGGTGCCATAATCTGCTCACCATTAAGCCAGAAGGCAAACATATCACCTTCAACGCTTAGTTTCAGATGCGCCCATCTGTTTAATCTTAAAAGTGGATGCTGTTCAGTGAAAAGGATGGCACGTGGTGGCACGTGCAAACCGCCAGCGTAACAACCTATGCGTCTCTCTTGAACCGGGGGATCATCACCCCTTATAATCACGGGATCAGAAATACTGCAGTAGACTAACCAAGTTCCCTTAACCCGCACAGCGATGGTGATGCCGCCGATACCGTGTTTTTTCAACGGCTTGACATCGAGTTCCATAGTGTAGTCTTCCCACGTGGTATCCGCAGTCGTTAGCAAATGAATATACGCCTCACGACTTTCTGCGTGCAGTTCACCATCATCAATCTCCCAGACAGCGGGTCCCTTAATCGCCCAAATTTGCTGCCATCCGTCCAAATCTTTGCCATCAAAAGTCTCCAAAAAAGTGCCTGCCCACACAGAAAGGGGCAGGAGGAAAAGGAGTGCTGTAATAGACGCAGATTTCATAATAGTTTCCTTCGTTGCTGACGCTAAAATCTTTTCAAGCTTCCCCAGGTTGTCGCAAGTTTCCCTTGGAACGTTACGACGAATGCGCCGCTGTTGGGAATGCTATCGCCGGTGACAGTGACGTTATCAAAGCGCGCGATACAATTTGCGAGACCGATACCGACCCCTCCGGTCTGAAAGTCTGGGAAATCAGCAAAGCCTTCACGGTCTCTGCGAATATGGAGTTCTGTAGGTGCCATCACCTGTTCACCATTAATCCAGAAGGTGAAGATATTGCCTTCAGCCCTTAACTTTAGATGTGTCCATCTGAATAATTTTAAACGTGGGTGCGGCTCCAAGAGAAGTCCCTTAATTAGTCCACCGTTTAAACTGCCGGCGTAACAATGCACCCATCCTTTTTCTGGCGCGTTGGCACCCCCAGGCAACACGATTACTGGCTCCATCATCATGCACTGTACGATCCATTTCTCTTGAACCCGCGCCGCGATCGAGATACGTGGGGAACCGTGTCTTTTAAGGAGCCTGACATCAAATTCGACTGTGTAATCCTTCCATGTATCATTCCCTGTTGTGAATAGACGTAGAGATATATCCTGACCTGCCCCCTGAAGTCCGCCCTCAACAACCTCCCAAGACCCTGGTACCCTATCCCACGGAACAACTTCCCGCCATCCGTCTACATTTCCGTCTTCAAAGGTATCCAGAAATGTGCCTGCTGAAACAGATAAGGGGAATAAAAATAGGATTGTTGCAATGATTATAAATTTCATTCGTATTGTCGTCTCAGTTCTATGCGAATATTTATCTACCAACTAAACGCTACCCTTCTTTTTCAAGCGGGATATAGAACATCCCGTGGTGTTTGGTGGCAATGTAAAGCCTATCGTTATTAGCAACCAGGGAGAGAACTTTATCCGGCACGTTTGGCGAAATTTGTTCCGATTGTCCATGGGTCTTCAAACGATAGACCCCGGTATTGCCAGCCGCATAAACGTCGGTGTCATCCACAGCAAATCTTTCTATAACAATACGCTCACCCGCGTCATCGGTGAGGACACGCCAGTGCGCGCCCGTTTCCGAAACTAAAACGCCTCTGTCCGTTGCGACGTAGACCGTTGAACCCGCGAAGACGATCTCCTTGAATTGGGTAAAGTGAAGTGGAAGGCTTGACGTAATGTCCCGCCAACTGTTGCCGCCATCGAAGGACTGAAAGAGTTTGCCATCCCGTTTACCGACGTAGACGGTTTCCGCTGAGACTGCCAATTTAAATCCATCCTTTGAACCGTCATCGGATCGCTTACCGGTATCTATTAATCCGGTATTGATCCATTCTGGGTTCCCCGGTTGCCATTTAAAAAGTTTACGTCTATATTCCACATAGAATATATCGCCGCTGATTGCGAACGCGCCGGCTCTCGTATCGTTTTCAGTGATACGCACTTCACGTGCCGATCCTTCCTCTTTTTCCCGACCATCAGACGCGTAGATACCCTCCGCTTCGCCGATCTCTCTTAACACGGCGGGGGATAGTTTTTCGGCATCAAAAGCGGGAACACCTTCAACAGGGACAAGCGTATTATCATTAACAGGTAAATGGGTAATCCGCAGATTATCGTCATCAGCCGCAATCCCATAAAGCACGTCGCCAGCAGTCACTAATTTTGAATGCCTATAGAAATTTCCATTAGGTAGCCCCTTCGCTAACAGGCTGGCTATGTACGCGCTGGTTTCAATCGGAACGGTTGCCCAGGATTCGCCATTGTCTACAGATTCAACAATCCCTTTGCCTGTGTGTACATAGAGTCTATCGTTGAGTGTTACCAGATCGAGGATATTCGTTCCAACCATCCCTTCCATAAATGGATGCCACGATTGACCGCCATCAATGGTGCGATGCATACCGTATATTCCGGTTTTATAAAAAGTATTTTCGTCGCGTGCGACAAATGTGGTGTAATTGATTTCATGACCAAGGTCCATCCAAATCCGTCCGCCATCTGTTGAAGAGAATAGTTTGACCCCTCGTACTAATATTGTTTCACCGGTAACCGATATACTTATACCTGTTAGTGCCATGAAACGCCCTCGTTCGTCTCTGGGTGTTATCTCAGTCCACGACTCGCCGAGATCGGTGGATCTGAAAATCTTACCTCTCCGTGAATCATCAAAGTGCATACGCATCTCAACTTCGCGACCGGTTCCGATATAGAGGTCATCTCCAGAGACTTCCAAGGCGAGAACGGATCTGGTTGTATCCACAGATAATTGCTCCCAGGCATCTGAGTTGAGGCGGTAGAGACCTTTGTCCGTCCCTGCAAATACCGTGTTTCCGACAGCCGTCAGTTTGTAATTTTTTCTGTCTGCGAATCCATTGTTGAGGAGTGTCCAGTGTTTACCGGCATCCGTAGATCGGAAAATGCCTTTCTCCCATATAGCGAGATATATTGCAGGGCGCGGGTGTGAGTTGTCTCCTTCTGCCGCATCTATCACAATCAAATCGGAAATACTGCCCTCTGGTATGGTCCCCAGTACATTCCATGTCTCGCCGTTATCGGTTGAAGTGAACAATTCATCACCAGAAATAATATAGAGGGTGCCGGCGTGCTCCGCTATAGGTACCCGGAACTTTCCGAGCGGGATATTGATATTTACAGGTGTCCATACAGTCGCGCTGGCTGCTAATTTGTAGACGCTTATTGGCGAATGGGTATAGAGCGATCCGTCAGCTGTTACAAAGATGTCGAATGCCTGACTGCCTTGAGGTCCATTCATCTGTATCCATTGCGCAGTGGAAAATTTAGCAGGAAGATCCGCCTCTACAGGGGATGTTGCAGCTGCTTCAGCAACCTGTAAACCGGTGCGGTTGTTTTTACCGGGGGTAGCAGCCTGTCCAATCTGATTTCGGATAGCCGGTTTAGATGCCAGGTCAAGCGTAATCAGTGCGTCAATAATCTCAATGGTAGGTTCAGCCTGTGCTTCAAAGCTATATGGCTGCTGGAACTGAGCGAGGTATTGATTACTTATACCGACTAACATCATGACTAAAAGCGTCGTTGCCCCAATAACCGCCCAGGGTAGGAACGGTTTCGCGACCGGCGGCGAGATCGGTTTCAGATCGGCAACTTGCCGCATGATGTTCTCGGTTAGGTTGGCGGGTAATTGAACGCTGCCGAGTGTTTCTTGCACCAAGAGTTCTTCATTGTGTACCTGTAAACGTTTACGCGCCCGCTGGAGCCGACTCTTGATCGTATTTACGGATACGCCTAAGAATTTGCCAATCTCCTTCGCTGTCATCTCACCGAGATAGTAGAGCGTCACAACTGTGCGCTCACTCTCTGGCAGCTTTTGTAGCAGTTTTTTGACGGTCTCACGGCGGCGTTCGGCAGATTCTATTTCGCGTTGCTCCGACTCATAACACTTATAGGAGAATCCATCTACCTCTGAACGGTGTGTAGCCTCCAACGATTGCGTCACGGTGGTTTTATTTTTTCGGTGCCAATTATGACAAAGTCGATTTGTGATGACATAAAGCCATCCAGCAAACTGGTTCGGATTCCTGAGCGTTATGAGTTTTTTGTATACCTGAAGGAAGACATCTTGCGTGATTTCTTCAGCGAAATGGAAATCCCCGACCTTCCGCCAAGCGAGTGCGTGGACACTTTTTCGATACTTTTCGACTAAAGTCGTGAATGCCGCATCGTCACCCGACAAAGTTCTGTGAATCAGTTGAACATCACTTTCTCTCATCTTTTGTTCTCCCGCAAAGCAGACCTACCAAACACGATAAAACATTTAAGATTTTTTCCCTGTTACTTAAAGACACAATTTTTGAGCCGAAAGGGTGCATAATTTGAAAAAAAATAACAGTGTATCATTTTTGTTGGACGGTATAGGAAATATCATCAAAATAAATATCCACAAAATGTCCACCGCGGTGGAATGAAAGCATCCCGAACCGATCAAAAACGGCACCCTGGGTGCGAACATCCGGTTTGAGATTCAGCGAGATTGTTTCATTATTGAACGTGACAGTCATCTGTCCGTCTCCATTGTTGGCATCTGGTGCATAGACGAGTTGCCACTGATGCGGTGTGCGAGAAGGCTTAATCACGGGTCCCGTTTCCATGATTTCGTGCTGACCTTCGGCGTTGGCGTAGACGGGACGGAAATAGTGTCCGATGCGACTGGGTCCCTCAACCATGATACCGACAAAATTCGTCGGCGGCGCGCCGATATGGGTTTCGGCGTTGAACCAACCGATGAGAACAGCACTATCGGCACTCGCCCGAAGCATTGCCACCTTTCCTGATGCCTCAAGCGTATCCGCCATCGTCAGGTGCCCGATTCGATCGGCATAATATCCAGCCTGCTCAGGCTTTCTCTCATCTGCCCGCCAAATGAGACCTCCAATTTCGCCGGGTGTTCCACCGGCGTGATTCGTTTCGCTCCATCCGAAGTTATGGTATGGTCGAATTTCGTTGTCGTTAAAGGTGATGCGGTTGCCGTTTTCTTTCCACTCTGGGTCATCGGTAAAATCGTCGGATGCGCCATCGATGCTCAGATCATCAAGATAGACCTCCATCCCCTTCCCGGCAATCTGCATGTTCACCATACCGAAGCGATTGAAGGTAGCACCATCGGCTTTATGTCCGGGTGCCAGTGGTGCCGTATAAGTATTGCCATCCATCACAAAGGTTATCTCACCATCTCCGTTGGCACCGTTTGGGTCGTAGGTTAGCGACCATGTATGCACTGTGCCGTCCGCCTGCTCTGGTGGGGTTTTCGTTGTTTGATAGCGTTCGCCTTCAAAGGTCGCCCCGCTTCCGGTCAGATAATTTTGCGTCCCGTATTCAAAGAACACCCAGTATTTCCCGCCGTTGCCGTCCAATCGGAACGCCAGCGAATTGGGGGTTCTCCAACCTCTTGAATCGGCATTAAACCAGCCAATCAGCATTCCACTGCTACCATCGGCTTGTGTGACGGCGAACTTACCGGATGCTGTGAAGTGGTCATTGAGCGTTTTCGTACGGATAACCGTGGCGTAAGTCGCGGGTGTCAGTGAACGCGAGATACGTCCGCCGATCTCGCCGGGTGTCTCACCGCCTGCATAATTCGTTTGGCTGTAGCCGAAGTCTTGCACAACGGTTCGGGCATGTTTTTCAGCAGTCCGGTTGCCTTTGCCGTCCCAGTTTGGATTGACACTGAAGTCTTCAAACCGGTTAGCAGTTGCTTGCGGCGTGAGCATAATTGATACCAGTATTATTATCAGCGGCATTGTTGTCAGTACTCAGTTGTCTGAATCAGGATTCGAGGATTTTCAGGATTATAGATGCGTTTTTAGGTCCGACGCGTTTCACAGTTTTCATAGCAAAACTGTGAATTCAATATGTTTCTCGAAAGGTCATAAACCTTTACCAGGATTGGGTTTTAGGCACTTTTAATCAAAGGTTGCTATGAAGCTGCTATGAAATTTGCTATGAAAATTTCGCGAGTCAAGGGTGTCCAGTGGTCATTTTGCGTAAGTCCTGATACATTAGAAGCGGTTCTTAATAGATGCCCATGTCGTCGTCAGTTTATCGGCGGGTTTAACAGCGAGCCCTCGCTTTCGCGCGCCATTGAAATCCGCATCGGTGGGTTCTAAGGGTTTGGTTGAGATCATGAAAACATCAAACAACGGTTCTACACCATCCCTGGCTTCACGAGGCGCGATACGAACGGTATTTTTCCCTTTTTTTAAATCCGTAGGGGACTGTGAGTTCGGTACGTCTCTGTTCCCAACCCATTGCCATTCAAGACCTGGGGTCCCAAATATGAGTCCTTCTCCTTCATGGTTTAGGCTGTTAAGAACGATGAACCAGGACTGTCCACCGCCACGGAAATCTGCAATACGCCCCCACATATAAGCCTCTCCACCCACGGGGCTCTCAAACTCAAAATCTGCAAAACCGCCTAAAACCTTAGCAATGAGTATCTCTTCCGATAGCCACGGTTTCTTCGCTTTATCACCCAATTCGACATCGGTTTTGCTGGTTTCTATACCTTGTATTTTTACAAAATCTGTTGCCGAGACCCAGATTTGCCAACCGCCATTGAGTTCCGATTCGCGCCACTCCTTCACAGCAAACCCTGTCGGAACGAACTGCATCATGAAAAATAAACCGACTATAAATATGAAAAATTTAATTGATATGTCCGCGTCCCTCATTATTGTCCTCCGCTTTTATCAAAATCTTCGGTGTGGAAACCCCCTGCTTTAGCGGGGGAGGAAACACCGCTTTCTGTTAAAAAAGATGAAGATAATTTCATAGTTTTCATAGCAAAATGCGGCAGGCGATACGTTTTAAAACAGGCTATAATTATACGCTGTGACTGGGTTCTGATCGGTTTTTGAAGAGGGTTTCAGAAATGGCTGCTATGAAATTTGCTATGAAATTTTGAGTTATCAGTTATCAGTTCGCCAACCCCCCTTATCAGGGCGGTAGAGGCACTTTAAAATGTTACACTTGTGTAACATTGGGTATGGATGGGTTATTGAGATAAACTTAGTCGTTGTAAGGGTTCGTAGACAATTTTGTTGTTGCTCTCTGTTGCGAAAAAAAAAATAATTTGGTGGAAAAGTGTAACATTTTGGGTGCCGCGTCTTCAGAGAAGTTGTGCATACAATATTTACTTTCGGTAATGGTATTATATCACGTTTCTGCAAAATTGACGATTTTTTTTTAGGATGTTGAGAATCCGCCTGTTTGCGGAATATGTGACGTGCAGAAGTCACGTGTTAATTATACGATGGTATTTTGGTGTAGAGAAATAGAAAATGTCTTGAAATATTGTGATTCTATTGTTTATCTATTGTGATTTAATATTTGTCAGTTTTCAGTACGATTTTTCTGATGAAGTTTAACAAATAAATTGGGTAATTGTGGCTGTGCAACGTGCGATGAATCGCACTACTACAAACCGATCTACTTGTTATCGCATGTTCCAGAATTACCCGATTAAATTCTTAATCTTTCAGCGAAAAATCTTTCAGTACTCAGTTATAGTAAAGTTTGGACAAGTTTTACAGAATAAACATGTCGCCCCTACGGGGCTTAGTTTCGTGGTGGATGTTTTTTCTATAAACATGTCGCCCCTACGGGGCTTGGGTTTTTGCTTGAAAACGCTGCTATAAACATTCTGAAGAAATACGCAGAAATACGCAGAAACACCCTATCAATACGCAGAAATACCCAAGCAAAAACACCCCAAGCAAAAACACCTCAAGCAAATAAACCCTACGGGACTGAAGAGGTTTTTGGAGTCTTCAAGGTTTCCGCGTAGGATCCGGTTCGGTTGATGAAGATTAATTTTTTAATTCGGTAATTTCTTGGTGAAGCCCGGTGCGGTTCCAAACCGCACCTCCCGGGCCTGGGGAAAATATAGAATTACCGAAATATTTTATTAAACGTCATCAAACCCCGCCTGCAAGGGGGGCTGCGTAAGTCCTATTATAACCTAACTTGCTACCTATGTGATTTTAGATGCACGAACACCGTTTTCCAGTGAACAGCGGTCATTTTTGCGAAAAACTTGGCGTATTTCCTACCATTTTCGGCACGAAGAGGCACAGGCTAACAGCCTATGCTACAAAGTGGCAACTTGGGTTATTATAGTAAAGTTTAGAATTAATAGGACGCTCTGTTGATTGTGCGAGGAAGATTTGGAAGGAGGTTCTACCGGACTTCTAATGCCGGTAAGTTGTTAATAATATCTACGGTTTCTAAACTGACGGTGATGACTTTGCCGAGCAACTTGACGATGTATTGCGGGTCGTCGGTGCGGTTTGGGTCGTTGATGATGCCGCTCCGTTTGTCTGTTTTGACGCGATATTGGTCTATGACCCACTCCAGCGCGGAACGGGTGCCGAGTCGGTAGTCGAAGGCTTTCGGGGGTATGCCGTCGAGTGTGAGGAATTTGTTGTAGACAATCTGTGTCTTGTCCTTTGAGAGTTTCATTTTTTCGACGCGCCAATCGAGTGGCGTATCTGGGGTCTGGACGAGCTTCAGGTCGTATTCGGGTTGCGATTCGTAGTTGACGTGGAGATCCGCTAACGCTGCGCCTGCTTTCGCAAATCTCCAGAAATCCTCGACAAACGGGATATGTGGCAGGTCGCGTTTGAGGTTCGCTTCGTATTTTTCGCGATACGTAGGATGATGCAAGAGTCCGTAGTTATAGTGGAAGATGTCCCATTTGGTGATGGTGTTGGCTGCGTAATGCGTTTGGAATGCTGTCAATGCCCAATCGGTGATGTTTTCTTGGCGGTTTGTGCCGTCTTCGTCGTAGGTGTAAAAGGGGAAGCATTGTTGTGGATCAGAATAAAGGTTCACATCGGAAATGGATGCACTCATCAAAATAGAAAATTCTTTTCGACCATAAACACTAATACAAATCGTCCGATTTTCGCTTTCGCTTTCGGATGTAGGGAAGATGGAAGGAAACACAAGCACTCGATCATTCATTATTCGATCAAAGTAGAGAGTCAATCTTGTAAATGGACGATAGAGAGATTGTCGGATTTTCGATTCTGAAAATGCAGCAGTTTGACCACTCCGCAACTTTTGTTTTAAAGTGGAACTCCATTTTATCATCGTGTCATCAGAGATCACGAAATCATCAAGGTTGACATCTCTATCTGTCCGTTGTGCCCATCGGGCAACTTCTATGTTGTAATTATCAATCATCTTGCTTATATTCTCAGTGAGCACATTTCGGTTGAAGTTGCAAGTCCATGCGTCCCGATTGGTTTTCACACCGTTGCTGTAGGTTTTAAAAATAACACCTATCGCTTCATCTTTTTCTGCCTTTGCTTCCTTACTTCCGATTGGAATGAAACTATCAAATTCAGCGTGTAGCCCCTCGGTGAGCCATGTATGCCGCGCATCCGGTTGAATGGATTCCCATGTAACACCACCTATGTGTTGATATTCATTCAAAAAATCAAACTTCTGTTGTTTGTTCCACAAGTCATCAGTGCGATGGTAAAAGATACGCGGCGACTCTGACGAGTTTCCACTTTTCTTTATAAATAGGTTGATACTCACACCGACGCGAATTCCGAACACATTTGCGTCAGAAACTTTTAACCCCTTCCGAGCATTGCCTCCTAAGTCCAAAACATAGATAGCATCACAATCTTCTGCAAGATGTTTCCGCATCCCGTCAAATGCCAAACCGTTTAGAAAGCTGTTATTCGTTATAAAGGCGACAACGCCTTCGTCTCCAATCCTGTCCAATGCCCATCGGATCGCCTTTATGTATGGATCGTAGAGCGCAGTTTTGAGCGTCGCTTTAGAATCCTTTGCATAGGTAGTCGCAATCTGATCGTCCATTGTCTTATATTCTCTGTTCTTATTGTTATCGTTCTCGTTAACCTGTCCTATATTATAGGGCGGGTTGCCAATCACCACAAACATATCGGTCTCTCTCTGTTTTTCGACGCGTGCGGTATTGTCGGCGGTGAAAAGTGACATCTGCTGCCCTTCTGCCATCTCAAACGTATCTACGAGACATATCCCCTCGTAAGGCAGATACCGGTTTGTTGCGGTGTAAAACTCGTGTTCGATGTTCATACTGGCGATGTAGTAGGGTAGGAGCATCACTTCGTTGCATTGGAGTTCTGGCGGGTCGGTGGTATATTTTCGCTCTAACGCGATGGGATCGAGTTCCTGCATGATGCGGACGATAAAGTTCCCCGTGCCGACGAAGGGATCGATGATATGCACACCGGTATTGGACATTGAACGGTTGAACTCGGTTTGTAAGATATGCTCAACGCTTTTGACCATGAAATCGACGATCGGTTGGGGTGTATAGACGATGCCGTGCGTGTCTGCTACCTTGATGGAGAAGCCTTGAAAGAACTGTTCATAGACGGTGTTGAGGAATCCCTGTTTTTGTGAGAAGTCGGTGATGGTGCTGGCGGTCTGCTCAATCGCGGCGTAAAACGGGTTTAAGGGACGGAGGAATTCGGAGCGGTTCAATGTCCGTTCGGTGAGTGCGTCCACGACGTTCTCGATTTCGCGGGCAATGATATTTCGGCGTGTGAAGTCGCGGTTATCGAAAACGGTTGCGAAGATCCGTTCGGTCAACAGGTGCTGGATGAGCATTTCCTCAACGGCAGCGATGGAGAGGTTTGGGTTAATGGAGGCTTGGCACTGCTCATGGAAACCTGTGAATACCTTCTGGAAGTGCGTGTTGTTCTGGCGTTCGGTTTCAATCAACGCCGCCAACTTCTCGCCGAGTTCTGGCACAATCTCCTTGAATTCAGCGACTGCGGTATGCCATGCGACGATGTTCTCTTCCTGATAGGCGAAGAAGGTTTTGAGGACGTGGATAAGGTTTCTCGGTTCGGTAATGTCGAGATCAAGTTGGAGCTGCCCGTGTTGATAGAGCAATGCGTGCGTCGGCGATTGGACGACGATGTTTTTTGAGGGGTAGCCTGCGGCGAATTTCTTATCCGCTTCGAGGTAGAGATCGTCTTGTGTGTCTTTTGCCTCCCAATAGCCGTGTGGTAGGCCGAAGGTATCGACGACTTCGCCATCCGGTGTTATTCGTCGCTTCTCTGGTGTATATCGGCTCTTTTCGCAGAGGAGCGTGAGGTTGGATTGTCCGCAGTAGTGTTGGAGGAGATTTTGGAACGCCGCGCGGACGGTGCCTTCGTTCTCTTCGCCGAGTTGCGCGTATTTTTCGAGTTCAGCGTAGTATGTTTTAATGGGTTTATGCGTGGTTTTGATGTTGAGGTCGGACATAATAGTAGTTATCAGTATAAAGATCGCGAGCGACAAGAAACCCCCAAGCAAAAACACTCGCTCCTACAAGAAGATACGCGGACGGCACACGGAGTGTGCTTACTACTTTGCATTATATAGGGGTTGGGGGAGGAAGGCAAGGGAATTTTGTAGAGGTTCAGGCTATTTAATTTTAAAAAATGGAAAAAAAGGAGCCGGAAGCCGTATTCCCAATAGGTTTTAGGGTTCAGGGATTCTAACCTAACGCGTGCAATATAAACTTGCAAACTATACCTTTTAGAAATAATGGCTTTCCGGCTTACCCAAGGAGGTTTAGTAAAAGTCTTGCAATTTCCGTGCCAATCGAAAATTGCATGTTTTAGGCAATATTTGCGCGTATATTGCCTATTTTTTGGACATGTTATGAGAAAAAAATAGACACTATTCCCACTAACGACAGGAGACTGAGAAAGGTTACAAAACATTAACAACTTGGAAAAAATATTAATCCATTATCGGCAAATACAGTTATCTTTAATCCAGTGGGGGCAGCGTATACTGTTTAGCCAAAACTTCCTCTAACAGAATAGCGTACAAGGGATTCAATTTCTTGAATTTACGTCGCATATCTGTAAAGCACATACTATTGACGAATTCGTCTATTTCCGCATCAGTAATATCTGGTGTTATTAGATGCGGAACTTCCACCAAGCATGCGTTGACGAGTTCATCGAGCAGTGCTGAGGCAGCACCATCTCGGACCTCACCATCTAATAATTTACCTGTATCAAAAGCGAGTTCATCGGACACATCATTCAGAGAATTTAACGTCCGAACCCCGATTAATGCTTGAACCTCAGGGTCCACTTCTGATACTTCATTCAAGTATACCTTGAAGAACTCATCAAGGGATACTGAGGTGGCCCCCTCTCGGACCTGACCTTTTAGCAATTTGCCGGCATCCAAGGCGGCTTCATTGGGCAGGCTATTCAAAGCATGAACACCAATTAATAACCGAACATCAGGATTTACTTTCAATATCGCCTCTTTAACATCCGAAATCGGCATCCCTTCAAGGATAGCCGCCAAGTCGTCAACAGTGACAGTTGAAGGTTCCAAAATATCTTGAGCTTCAATTGGGGTATTGCAGGATGTCAAGATAAAAGACAGACTTGCAATCAGGATTGCAACGGCGAATATGATTAGTGCTAAGTTTTTCACGTGATTCCCCTTTTTTAATCAGCCGTCAGCCATTGGTTGTCGGTGGTCAGTGCTTAGAAGTTTAGCCTTTTACCACCCCGATAGGACGGAGGCGTGCAACCCGCTGCGAAAGCCCGGCTTTGTCAACCACACGGACAACTTCATCAACATCTTTATAAGCCTCAGGTACCTCTTCTTGGAGTGTCCGCCGCCCTTCTGCCCGAACATAGATACCTTGTGCCTCCAAATCTTTTTGGATCGAACGCCCCTTCGTCAAAGCGATCGCCTTTCGGCGTGAGAGGACTCTACCGGCACCGTGGCAAGTTGTGCCCCATGTCTCTGCCATCGCGCCCGGATTGCCGACCAGCACGTAGGAGGCGGTCCCCATATCGCCGGGGATTAGTACGGGTTGCCCGACTTTCTGGTATTTTTCTGGGATTTCTGGATGTCCTGCAGGAAACGCACGGGTTGCGCCTTTTCGGTGGATAAACAGTTCACGTTCCTTGCCGTCAACGGTGTGTTTTTCAAATTTCCCGATGTTGTGTGCGACATCGTATACGAGTTCTAAGCCGAGTTCGTCCTCGGTTGTGTCAAAAAACTGCATGAACGTCTGGCGGACGAGGTGCATAATACACTGCCGATTGTTCCAGGCGTAGTTCGCGCTACACGCCATCGCTGTGATATAGTCTTGTCCTTCAGGTGAGTTAATGGGTGCGGAGGCGAGTTGTCGATCAGGGAGTTTGATATTGTATCTTTCAGCGACCTTGACCCAACTTTTGACGTGTTCATCGCAGATCTGGTAGCCGAACCCGCGCGAACCGGTATGAATCATGACACATACATTGCCTTCGCTTAACCCCATTGCATCGGCGGCTTCTCGGTAAAAGATACGGTCAACGGCTTGTACTTCAAGGAAATGGTTGCCTGAACCGAGCGTGCCGAGTTGATTTTTGCCACGTTCTAAAGCGCGTTGGCTCGCGGCGTCGGCGTTTGCGTGTTCAAGGAAACCGGTCGCTTCAGTAAAGTTAAGGTCGTTGGGGTGTCCGTATTCCCGATCAATCGCCCACTGTGCGCCTTTTTCCAACATCCGCCGCTCTTCTTGGACGGTGAGCCGAATTGTGCCGCTTGACCCGACACCACAGGGGACATTCTCGAACAATTTGCCGACGAGTGCTTTCCGTTTTCCGTCAAGCTGCGAGACATCAAGGTTTGTCCGGATGAGACGGACCCCGCAATTGATGTCGTACCCGATCCCCCCTGGTGAAACTACGCCATCTGCCTTCGGATCCGTTGCAGCAACGCCGCCGATAACGAAGCCGTAGCCCCAGTGCAAATCCGGCATTGCCAGAGAATGTTTGACGATGCCGGGGAGATGCGCAACGTTTGCTACCTGTTGCAACGCTTCATCGCTTTTGGCATGTTCAAGGAGTTTTTCATTGGCATAGACAATACCATCCACGCGCATCCCTTTCATGTAACTTTTCGGGATACGCCAACGGTATTCATCAAGTTTTTGGAGTGTTACGCTTTGTTGTGCCATAGCTTTATTATACAGTATCTTTGTGGAGAAGGCAACACTTTTGTGAGAGGCAGTCAGGACCATTCAATTTTAAGAAATTATTGGATTTCACGTCTTTTTTTAAGGATCCGGTTCGGTTAGGAAACCGAACCTACCGGGCCTGGGGGTGAAAATTCGATTGAAAAATGGAGAATTGAATGGCTCTGGAGAGGCAGTCAGGGATTCGTAGGTTGGGTTGAACGAATTTCATCAAAACCGAAAAAAATCATAGAAAAACGGAATTTTCTCCATATACACCACATTCATCAGAGAACGAGTGAAACCCAACGCTTTTGATTTAGAGTTGCGACGAGGCTGAGGTGTAAAGTTGGGTTTCACTATGTTATAGGGTATATCGCAGGATATTGATCTTCAGGTGTGTCTGGCATATCAACATCCAATTTTTCAATGCCGTTCAACCCAACCTACGGAGCTGACGGCTGACCGCTATTCCAGTGCGTCGAAGATTCGTTCTACAAGAGTTGCTTTGGGCATTCCGCCTACGATTTGTGCAACAACTTCGCCATCTTGGAATACAATGTACATTGGGATCGCACGCACACCATATTCTGAAACGGTCTTAGGATTTTCATCGATATCCAATCTTGCGATAATAAGGCTGTCGCTATGTTCTGATGCAACTGCATCAACAGTCGGTTTCATCGACTGGCAAACGCCTCACCACTCTGCTCCAAGTTCAAGGACGACCGGTAATTCAGCCTCCGACACAACGGTGTCAAGCGTTTCATCGGTTACTGTGATGGGTCTTCCATTGGTAGAGACTGGTGTCTTATCTTCATCGGTAACGACTATGCCATCAACGGCTTCAGAATCTTTGGATTCCGGTTCTGTGGTAGTATCGCCACAGCCGATGATGTAGCCTGCGATTAAACTGACGATCAGTACAGCGTAAATTCCAAGTAATGTTCTCATGGTGTAACTCCTTAATGGGACAGTGGAAAAATTTAGTGTCGTTGGAAAAATTATATCATAATTGAAACTCAAATGGAAGCGTAAAGGGCCGGAAATCGGCGTTACCCGATGAAGTTCTTAATATTTATGAAACTGGTTCTACCCAACGTGCTTCACGCCTAAATTGATCAGGAGGATCTCTATCGCTCATATATGTAACTCGTAGAGGTGGCTGGGTAAAAGATGACAAGGAGTTTACCGTCCCAAGTATACGTACTGATAGAAGGCGTAGGATCCCCTGCAGCAAACCAATGGATCGTCCCCTTTCTTTCATCAAAGGGTTCAATCAGCGAATAGGTACCTGTGATAAACTGTGTGGGTTCCTGAATCTGTCCTTCAAGCACGTTCTGGGTTTCCCTTGTAAATGTGGTCGTTGTGAGCCGTAGGAGTCCCGCCTCTTCAACTGGGTCGCCTTGTACCTGCTTAGAAACGAGTGTATAGGTCCCGCTGAGTGCCTGTGCGATTCTGTAGGCTCTTGAAAAGACGATAATTGTTGCCATCTTGTTGACATCTTCTTCGCCGCCATCCCGCACATAGACATAAACCGTCACCGCTGTGGGTGGGACGATTGGCTCAGGTGGCAATTCGGGTGCTGTCCATTGCACTTCGGGCCCCGCTTCCCCAATCAAAGTCCCGCCGGATACGTCCCATGTATAACTTAAAGGATCATTTTCTGGATCAAAAACTCTGACTTTAAAATCGACGGTTTTGCCGTATTCCACCTCTTTCGGAACGACGAAATTGGTTATTTCAGGCGGGTCATTGGTGAGTTCTCTATATTGCTCACAGCCAGTTAACATCCAGACTTGGAGAAGCAACAAGATGACCAAACCTATTTGAGTGGTCTTGAAAAAATTCACAATATATCTCCTTAGATAATAGTTGTCAGTTATCAGGACTCAGTTGTCAGAGGGGTAGTTATCAGTTATCAGGATTTATCAATCCGGTTTCCCTCTTTGTTAGCGAAGTTTGGGCCTTAATTAACAATTGCGTCCTCATTTACTTGCGCATCAGGATTTTTCGTGTTGCGTTGAAATCGTCTAATGCTCTTGGTACGACGGGCAACGAATAGTTTCTCTACTACGAACGGGTTTACCTTTAATTGGTGTCCACTTCTGTTATCCATCGCGTAATTGTTTCATAGCTCTCAGTATCGTTTCGCTGCTGAAACTGATCGGCGATCTGTTTACCGGTTTCCATAAGCACGGCTTGCAATTCTGGGGTATACGGTTTCGCTTTTAAGGCTTGTCGATACTTCTCCATTGCATTCTTGGGTTGTTTGCGGATCATTAGACAACGTGCGATCGCACATTGCACGCGCGACAATTTCTCTGCAGTCGGGTCAGGGGTGTCTGGTCCTGGATTAGGCGTAGAAGCAGCCTCGTCAGTGCCGGGTTCTGACGAGGCTGCTGCTCTCGCTTTACTCAGCGATACATCGAGTTGCGATTCAAGCGAGAGCAGATTTTGATAGGCAACAGCATTCCTCGACTGTTTCGCAAGGACAGTCTCAAAAGTCGCTAACGCCTTGAGATGCTTACCTTGTACAAGATAGAGATAGCCGATCATGTTGTGCATATCTATAGTCTTTGCAGATGCCGGAATTGCTTCAAAAACGGTGATGGCTTCTGCGTATTTCTTCCTGTTCATCAAAGCGTTTCCACGCCGAATTTGGAGGTTGACGAGTTCTGTTTTCGCGTTTGCGTTATCTGGCTCCTGTGCTAAAATCCGTTCCAATTCGCTTGTGGCTTGTTCATATTTACCGACGTGTTGATACGCTTGTGATAGACTCAGACGGAGGTTGATATCGGTAGGAAAGAGCCCTACTGCTTTCTCGAGTTGTGTCGCTGAGGCACTATAATCTCTCTGGTTTCTCAAAGTCTGCGCGTACTGTTGATACGCAGCACGGAGGTTCCGTTGTGCCTGTTCGTTGGTCGGTTGTGCGGTGTGGACCTGTTGAAACGCCGAAATCGCCGCAGGATAGTCCCGAACTTTAAGATATAATTCACCAAGCAAGCTGGCGATATCCGTATCGTCCGGATGCATTTTCTGCAATTCGAGATATGTCGCGATCGCCTCTGCAGAACGTCCCGATTGCCGATGGGCATTCGCTTTTTGCCAGAGGACATCGATCAGATTTGTTCTGGTGAGTTGATAGGTCGGTTGTAAGGCCAAAGCGTCACGGTAGGCGCGAATTGCTGCGTCCCATTCGCCTTTATTCCTGAGCGTCACGCCGTGGTTGTTATAAGTGATTACGAGGTTCTTGCGCGCCTCTGCGTCATCGGGTGCAAGCTCCAATGCCTTTTGATAATATTGAATCGCTTTGGAGAACCGAGAAACAAGTGCATATCCGTCTCCCATGACTCGATAGGTGGTAGCGTTCTCCGGATCGAGACGAATGGCTTTCTCAAAATAGGTGGTTGCTTCATCAAAAGCGCGGCGTTTCAAGGCGTTGAACGCTTTTTGACGGAAGAGTTGGTGTAGGTTCTGTTTCGCGGTTTTGTGGTGCGGTGAGCGTTTCAGTGCGTTCTCGAATGCCTGTATCGCTTTGTCCATATCTCCTTGCTGGTAGTAGAGCGTGCCGAGGTAGTTATAGGATTCAGCACTGTCACTGAGGGAACGGTGCCCCTGCTGGCTTTTCACGCTTTGTTCAACGAGACGGACTGCTTGGCTCGACTGACCTGTTTTTTGGTACGCTTGAATCAGTTTCTCTCTCGCTGGTGCGAAATTAGGATCCACACCGAGGCAGTTCTGAAAATGGGTAATCGCGGGTGCCATATCGCCTTTGTCGAAATAGACTGCACCGAGCAGATAGTGCGGACGCGGCAGTCTCGGATTCGTTTGGATCTCCTTTTTCAGGAGATCAATAGCGATTTCGTGCTGCGAGGTATGGAGCGGTGTGTTGTAGAGTTTAAGCAGCGTCTTGACATCGCGCGCGGTTGGATGCTGCGCAGTCGCAGTCGCATGACAGACATCGGTATTATCTGGACTGTGCCCCCATAACCCGATGGCGTGTCCAAATTCATGTAGGCACACTGTCCGCATCTCTTCTTGTGTCAGTTCACCGATAGTACCGTCACTTTCTAATACGAGGACAACTTCTACCGTGAAATCAATGGACGGGGCGGGAGACCCGCCCCCTACGGGGTTGGAAGGTTGAGACGGCGCGGGAGACCCGCCCCCTACGGGGTTGGAAGGTTGAGACGACGCGGGAGAACCGCCACCTACGGGGTTGGAGGGTTGAGTCGACGGGGTGGGAGACCCGCCCCCTACGGGGTTGGAAGGTTGAGACGGCGCGGGAGACCCGCCACCTACGGGGTTGGAGGGTTGAGACGGCGCGGGAGAACCGCCACCTACGGGGTTGGAGGGTTGAGTGGCATCACGCCTTTGTGCTTGGGTATTGGTGCTGGAAACGGTGGATTTTCCTTGCGAAAGCCGTGTTAAGTTCGCGCTACCGAGTCGTGTATCTAAGTATCCCAAGCGACCGCTGTAGGTTGGGTTCACGCGGATATCTGCCTGCTCCGATGTTTCCGTCTCTTGGAACCGGATTTGTCCATCGGTGGCGGTTTCCCAAGTGCGCATGGCGTAGCGTATCTCGGATAGATAGGGGAGTGCTTTGAGCGTCGGCGAGATATGCACCCGAATCGGCATGTGTGTAAAGCGCGTGATTCTGCCTCCGGAAAACAGCGTAATCTGCTCGAAATAATCTGTCTCCGTTGGTCTATCGGCGGTGTCCTGTGCTATTCCCTGCATTATGAACGCAACGGTTGTTGATATAATAAGGAAAAAGATATAATATTTTCTCATTCGCATGATGCATAACCTCCCGTCTACAATGTTACTACACTACAATGTTACTACAAATGGGTGATAAAAAAAGTTGCATTTTTTTTTAGGAACTCATAATTTTATACGGTAACAGTAGCATGATCCGAGAAATAAACCAATCTGAACTTTGATTTTTGTGATTTCTGTGATTGCTATGATAAGATATCTGGTCAAAAGTGAGTGACAACTGCGTACGCGTTTTACTTTCGTATGAGCATTTTTCGGGTGGCGGTGAAATTGCCTGCGGTTAAAGTGGAAAAATATAGGTCGCTTGCGACGGGTTCTCCTACCTCGTTTTTGCCGTCCCAATGAGCGTCGCGGCTACGCGAGTGATACATACCGACCCGCTTCTGCCCTAACAGTAGTGTTCTGACCAAACTGCCATCCATTGTATGGATCCGTAGTGTAACATCCGCAAAAGTTTATGCTACAAATATGTCTACTCATTCTGAATGCCCATTAAGGTCATTCAGACTGGCACAAACTAAAAGTTTATGCTACAAATATGTCTACTCATTTTTAGAATTCACTATAATCTTCATCAAACCCCGCCAGCGAGGAGAGAGTTTTGTGTTTGCTAAAGTGTTCACGTATTTTCGGGCTTTAGTATAAAATAGCGATGTAGTCTGCCTTTAAGGTTCTGGGTTATCCATCTTACACATCGGAAAAAATAAAGTGCAACTTTTTTTCCACTCGTTTGTAGTAACGTTATACCAGTTTATGGGAAAAGAATAAATATAGATTATTCAGTACCTAATATAGTTTTTTGAAATAATCAGTTCCCTTATCGACACATTCTATTTTTTAGATTTCATTTTTTCGAGTATTTATAAGCAAGTTTCAGCATTAAATAAGCACATTACCCATAGCGGGCGGGGAAACCCCGCCCCTACGGGGGTTCGGCACCTCTCCGAAATCCGAAAATCTAAATTTATTAGTTAATATTGCTTAACGACACGGGGTTGAAAACCATGAAAGATGCATTAGTAAAAGACATATTAATAATTGATAGCAATGAAAAGAATTGTCGCGAGTATAAGGTATTTTTAGAAAATGAAGGCTACACGCCTACGATTGCGAACAGCGTTGAGGATGGATTACGCCGTATTGCATACGCGGAACCGACTGTTGTCTTGCTTGAAGCGGCATTGACAGAAATGAGTGCCTTGGTAGCGTTGGAGAAAATTCAGCGCGACCACCGAGATGTGATTGTCATTGTTATCGGGGTCGATGCTTTGACGACTATAGAAGCAATGCGTCTCGGGGCGTTTGATGTTGTCCCGAAACCGATTGATTTGGAGATTGTCAAGCGTTTGTTAGCGCGTGCCTTTCGGATGCGCGCCGTGCGCAGTACCTTACCCGTAGCGTTAGTGGACGAGTCCACAATAGTAAAGGATGGCCCCCAATTGGTTGGCCAGAGCCCGAAGATGCACGAAATCTACAAACTCATCGGGATCATGGCAAGCAATGCCATGACAGTGTTAATTGAGGGCGAAACGGGGACGGGTAAAGACTTAGTTGCGCGCGCCATTCACGCCGGTAGCGCCCGGGCAGAGAAACCGTTCGTTCCGGTTGATTGCGGCGCGCTTCCTGATGAACTCTTGGAAAGCGAATTGTTTGGTTACGACGGTGGCGCGTTCACGGGTGCGAAAATCGATGGAAAACCCGGACGCTTTGAATTGGCAGATGGGGGTACGCTTTTCCTTGATGAAATCGGGAACATGACTCCCGCATTACAAGCGAAGTTGCTTCGCGCACTGCAAACACAAGAGATTGATCGGTTGGGGGGTATTGAGCGGCTAAAAGTCGATGCCCGCGTCATCGCCGCCACGAATCAGAACCTTAGCAAACTCGTGCAGCAAGGACTGTTCCGAGAGGATCTCTACTACCGCTTCAAACGCATCACTATCCAACTTCCACCCTTGCATGAACGTCAAGAAGATATTCCACTCCTTGTCACACATTTTCTGCACACTACTGAGGCGGAGCTAGGTAAGTCGATTCGTGGGATTTCGGCAGAAGCCATGGAACTCCTATTAGATTACGCGTGGCCCGGCAACGTTCGCGAACTTGAGAACTGTGTCCGAAGTGCAGCAACGCTTTGCCGGGCGGGTGTAATCCTACCAGAGGACCTGCCCCCCGAAGTTCAGAGCGGTTGCGGTACAAGCATTATCAATGCGTTACAATTAGATTCATCCGTGAAAGTGGAAGCGTTAGATACGCCGTACAAGAACCTCTTTGATCTGCCGGTCCCAGTATTTTGCCTATTTATCTCTCAGACACCGAGCCTGACAATGGAAAAAGTCATCGATTGGTCGGTCGCACTCTCTAATGGGGCACGCGCTGACGCCAACAAGGCTAAACTGGAAATCGACAATTGGCGAATGCAATGGGCTACCGATCAACTCACGTACCCGGACTTACTCACGCAGATTAAAGACGTTGTTGAGGGGGCGGCTCCTCGATTATCAACACTTCTCCAAAATAGAACAGACGCGGAGCCCTTAAAAGACGCGGAACCTGTTGATGTCAAAGGGAAAACCTACTATGACAGTTTAGGAGTCGTCCTCACAGAGCTTGAGAAGGAATATGGGGACGACAGGGAAAAATTAGCGGAAACGTTGGGGTTAAGCAGCAAGCAGTTTGAGGCGGAACTGAAAAGGACGCAGCAACATAAAAGAAAAGGGGCACGCGAAACCGGTGAAACACCCCTAAGTCAGCCCACTGAAAGAAAACTCAAACAATTTCCCGAAGAAGAGGTTAAAAGGTTTCTTATCGACCCGATCAGGTCCCACGTCGGATATTCCATCACAGGGAACGAATGGCGCGCGAAAGGCGCGGAGGAAAAAATACGGACTGTTAGATTAGCCCTTCAAGTCCTAATCAAGCGTCTGCATGGCGAGCACGGTTATATCTGTTTCGGTGGGATGACATTTGAGCAAATTCGAGAAGACATCTACCGCCGGGCAACCTACTTATATGCAAACGAGACTGAGGTTGCCAAGGCGTTAAAGGTAGATTTGAGAACCTTTAGGAAGTACTCACCTCACCAAGAAGGCAATTTCCCTGAGTATTATACCTTATTTTAACCCAAGTTGCTACTAACAAGATTTTAGACCAATAGCTCTTGTGTTTCACTGAAAAATGTCGATTATCCAAGCATTTTGTAGCGTCTACTTTTAGTTTGCGGCATTTTCGGGCACAAACTGGAAAGTTTGTGCTACAGGTGGTAACTTACGTTATTTTTGGTGCCACCAGGTTTGATAGGTTCGGTTAGAAATGCAGATCGCAAATGTAAAGCTTCTCACTGCGAAGCAAAATTTGGTCTCCGCGTATGGACAACCAAATTTGGGTGAGTAGACCGCAAAACCGAACCTACGATAATTACACCGCTGACAATTCTGGCAATGCTACCCACTTCCGCGTCTGCCACGATTCCATGCCTTTTTCTGCTAACTGCACACCCTTCGCCCCTGCGAGCAACGTCCAGGGGAAGGGTTCATCGGTGACGACATGTCGGAGAAACAATTCCCATTGCGCTCTGAATGCGTTCTCATAGGTTTCCTGTTCCGGGACTTTGAGCCATCCGTCGAAGAACTTGATCGGCTGTTCGATGTCAGGGTTCCAGACAGGACGTGGGGTGCCGGAGAGCGGTTGAATCCAGCAATCTCTTAGGCCGGTAACAGCGGAGCCGTTCAAGCCATCCACGTGTATTGTCAGCAGATCGTCACGGCGGACTCTGACAGCCCAGGATGAGTTGAAATGGGCGATGATGCCGTTCTCCAATTCAAATGTCGCATAAGCAGCGTCTTCGGCGGTACAGGTATAGGGTTTATCTTCCTCGTCCCAGCGTTGTGGTAGATGCGTGGCAGCAATACAGGAGACTCCTTTAACTGCGCCGAAGAGGTTGTCGATAACATATCGCCAGTGGCTAAACATATCGAGAATGATGCCTCCCCCATCCTCAGTACGGTAGTTCCATGACGGACGTTGGGTCGGAATTGCGTCGCCTTGGAAGACCCAATAGCCGAACTCGCCGCGGACCGCGATAATCCGTCCGAAAAAGTCAGCATCTATCAAACGTTTGAGTTTCTGAATGCCGGGTAACCAGAGTTTATCCTGAACGACACCATTTTTAAGTCCAGCCGTTGCCGCCTGTTCATAAAGGCGATACGCGTCTGCAGTGGTCGTCGCGGTGGGTTTCTCGCAATAGATGTGTTTGCCTGCTGCTATTGCGGCTTCAACTGCATCGACGCGACGGGATGTAACCTGTGCGTCGAAATAGACGCTATAAGCATCATCAGCGAGCGCAGCGTCGAGATCTGTGCTCCACTTCTCGACACCGGTGGTTTCGGAAAGTTTCTCCAGTTTCGCCGGGTTTCTACCGACGAGGAACGGATCCGGCATAATCACTTCACCGTCCCTGATCGGGATGCCTCCCTCTTCTGCGATTGCTAAGATGGAGCGGATGAGGTGTTGATTTGTTCCCATCCTGCCGGTGACACCGTTCATAATGATGCCGACGCGATGTGTTTTTTGGGTATGATTGGTCATGAATAATCCTTGTTTGAACAGATGCGAACATCTACTGAGGCTTCGCCGGTTCTGTGCATTGGGGGGCTGCGCCTTCAGGGAGTGGTGGTGCCTCGACACCGGCTTTTGGGAGTGTGCCAGCGAGTTCCTGTTTCCAATGCGCTACATCGCCTGCGGGTCCATAACAGTAGACCATCTGCATCGGTGTGTCGCTGGTGTTGGTCAATTGGTGGAAGACCCACGATGGAATAAAGACTGTCTGTCCTGTGGAAAGCGTTTGACGTTCTTCACCGAGGCACATTTCGCCTTCGCCTTCAACGATGAAGTAGATTTCTTCTTGTTCATGGTTGTGCCACGGTACTTGCCCACCGTTTGATTCTAAGATGACAAACCCCATACAGAATTCGCCTATCTGGATCGGCGATGCGCCGCCGACGAGATTTTTCGTTCGTCTACGGGCGGGATAGGTGCGCCCTTCAATTTCGTTTAGATCTGCGATTAGCATTTTGTGTTTTCCTTTCCAATGCTGACGGCATAGGGACTATGCCTGCTACTTTGTACTACTCAAAAAGTTCTGCCACCTGACAGGAGAATCCCTCAATAACATTCTCACCCGTGAGGGTGTCGTTCCGCGTGAGGAGTGTGATGTCCGTTTCGGAACGATAGACCGTCACCGTTTTAGACACAGGCTTAAGCACCCATACCAACTGTGTGCCCCCCTCAAGATAGGTAAACGCTTTTTCCTCAACTCGGTGGAACACATCTGTTGGAGAGACGACTTCAACGGCGAGGTCCGGCGGTATAGGAGATGCTTTGCTGAGGTCATCAGGTATCCGTGCGTTTGCAAGAAACGCGATATCTGGTATTAGCACACGTTCGCCCACCCGGAAGCCTGTGTCCGGCATATAGACACTCCCCAACTGATTTTCGCGGACGTACAAACCCAACGGTAAAAACAAGTTTGTAGTAATATTACCGTGTTCCAATGAGGTTGGTGGCATTGGTACTAATTCTCCTTTAACGTATTCATATCCCTCTAAATCGCTTTCAAGGAATTCCTCTAACGTCATCGTAGCGGTTTCAGGAGAGAGGTTTTCTTGAGAGAATTGGTGAGTTTCTTGCGCATCCATTTCTTGTCCTCCTGTGATACATTGTCAAACATCCTTTTCTAAACTTTTTGACATTTTACCACAATACTCGTATGGAATCCAATCGTTATTTCACCATCTTGAAGGCTACGTTTATATAATATAGGCGTGCACGGCAGAAAGCGGCACGCCTATATTATACCTATACTCTTTAGCCGATACTAAGCGTCGTCTTCAATGACAGCCTGTGCGGCGGCGAGCCTTGCGATTGGGACACGGAACGGGGAACACGATACGTAGTTGAACCCTAATCCGTAGCAGAATTTCACGGAACTCGGTTCGCCACCGTGTTCGCCACAGATACCGACTTTCAGATCCGGACGTGCCGAGCGACCTTTTTCGGAACCGATTTGCAATAAGCTGCCGACACCGTCTTGGTCCAGGACTTGGAACGGATCGTATTCAAGAACGCCTTCTTTAACATAGTCGTCAAGGAATTTCGCAGCGTCATCGCGGCTCATCCCAAATGTTGTTTGGGTAAGGTCGTTGGTACCGTAAGAGAAGAATTCGGCTTCGGCGGCGATTTTGTCAGCGGTGAGTGCTGCACGGGGTAGCTCAATCATTGTCCCGACGAGGTATTCCACGCGTGTGTTTGTTTCTTTAAACACGGCTTCGGCGGTGTCAACGACGACTTTGCGTTGCAAGGATAACTCGTTGATATGCCCAACGAGCGGGATCATAATCTCTGGCAACACTGTGATACCGCGTTTGGCGACATCAACAGCGGCTTCAAAGATTGCGCGGGCCTGCATCTCGGTTATCTCTGGATAGACGATGCCGAGTCTGCATCCACGATGCCCGAGCATCGGATTGAATTCGTGTAGCTCCTCAACACGCTCGCGAAGTTTTTGGGGTTCAATGTCAATTCGTTCTGCAAGTTCTTGAATTTCGGTTTCATTCTTCGGTAAGAACTCGTGAAGCGGTGGATCCAGCGTGCGGATTGTGACAGGATAACCCGCCATCGCCTCAAAGATCCCGATAAAATCTGAACGTTGATGTGGCAGTAGTTTCGCCAACGCCGTTTCACGTTCCGCTGTCTCATCGGCGAGAATCATCTCACGGACAGCGTCAATCCCAGTGCCGAAGAACATGTGCTCAGTTCGGCAGAGTCCGATGCCTTCCGCCCCGAATTGTCTGGCATTTTTTGCGTCTTCGGGTGTATCCGCATTGGTACGAACCCCTAAGGACCGGACCTCATCTGCCCATTCCATGAGGGTCCCGAATTGTCCACTCAATTCAGGTTGGATGAGTGCGACCTGTCCATCGAGGACATCACCTGTAGAGCCGTTAAGCGTGATATAATCGCCTTCGGTGTAGCGTTTCCCTTCTGCGTAAAATTCCAATGCTTCTTCATTGATAAACAGTGCGGAACATCCTGCGACACAGCATTTGCCCATGCCGCGTGCAACAACGGCGGCGTGGCTTGTCATACCGCCGCGTGCGGTGAGGATCCCCTCTGCGGCATCCATACCGCCGATGTCTTCTGGCGATGTTTCAGTCCGGACGAGGATAACTTTCTCGCCAGCGGATGCGAGTTCCTCAGCGTGGAGCGCAGTGAAAACCACTTTACCGACAGCGGCACCCGGGGAAGCAGGCAAGCCTTGGGCGATCACCTCAACGGTGGCATTTGGATCAACGCTCGGGTGCAAGAGTTGATCGAGATCGTTTGCGGGAACACGGGTCAAAGCGGTCGGCTTATCGATTAAGCCTTCTTCAACCATCTCAACAGCGATGCGGACGGCAGCTTGACCGGTGCGTTTCCCGTTACGGGTCTGGAGCATGTAGAGTTTGCTGTCCTGAATCGTGAACTCTACGTCTTGCATGTCCTTGTAGTGTTTCTCAAGCCTTAAACCGATATTAACCAGTTCGTCATACGCGTCGGGTAACATATTTCTTAATTCGGCGACGGGGAGTGGCGTGCGGATGCCAGCGACGACGTCTTCACCCTGTGCGTTAATGAGGAACTCGCCGTAAAATTGGTTCGCCCCTGTTGACGGATTACGCGTGAAAGCGACCCCTGATCCGGAGGTTCCGCCCATATTTCCGAATACCATTGCTTGGACGTTAACAGCGGTGCGTCCGAGTTCTTCAGAAATATCGTTAAGGCGACGATAAGTAATTGCGCGCGGGTTTCCAGAGGATTCAAAAACGGCATCTCGTGCCATGTCTAATTGGTGCCGCGGTTCATCAGGAAAGTCGCTGCCTGTGTGCTGTTTGACTGCGTTTTTAAATTCGTGGACGAGTTCGATTAAATCGGTGGCTTCTAATTCGGTATCTAATGTAACACCTTTCGCCTTTTTCTTTTCTTCGAGTAAGTGCTCAAACTCATCGTGATCGACATCGAGTACAACGTTTCCGAACATCTGGATGAAACGTCGGTATGAATCGTAAGCGAAACGCTCATTTTCGGATCTGGCGATAAGCCCCTTAACCGTGTCATCATTTAAGCCGAGGTTGAGAATCGTGTCCATCATACCGGGCATAGAAACCGCGGCACCAGAACGGACAGAGAGAAGCAGTGGGTTTTCGGTATCACCGAATTTTGCTTCGAGTGCCTCTTCTAATTTTGCCAAATTCTCGTCAATTTGTCTGTCAAGTCCGGTGGGGTACCGCTTATCATTTTCGTAATATAATTTGCATACTTCAGTGGAGATCGTGAATCCCGGGGGGACAGGTACGCCGAGGTTACTCATCTCCGCGAGGTTTGCCCCTTTTCCGCCGAGCAGTGTGCGCATTGTAGCATCACCATCGCTTTCACCCGCTCCAAAGAAGTAAACATACTTTGGTTGTGGCATCAAAAGCCTCCTATGTTTTAGAGTTATAAGTTATAAGTTTTTAGTTAAAAGGGTTCTGAGTATTCAACATCTCTCGATTGATAACTGCTGACGCTTCAATGGTGTGAAGACTTTAACAAAAGCGCACCCAGCATCAGAAAACAGACTTATAACTTATAACTAACAATTTATAACCATTTAGATTGAATAAATAGTGCGACTCGCTTCGTCAAATTCGGGTTTAAATGGGTCGGTAGAGAGGTACAGAATCTGATACGGTTCATAAAGTTGGATATAACTCCAATTGACACCACACAGGATCTTACCTTCGTTGACCTTCTTGATGAACTTACCTCGGAATTTGGCGCGCGTCCGTTCAGGTGGAAAGTGTTCTGCGTGCCGAATCTGTTCATCTTTGACAATCCGTTCGACCTCTGCCCGTTTTTCAAGCGTGTAGTAAAGGCTCTCCTCCTGTCGCACATTGTGATATTTTAGATCAAGGTGTTTCACTTGTGGCGCGTCCCACTCAAATCCACGTTTTGCCAGGTAGGTCTGTAGCCACTTCCATTTAATGACCCAATCCAATTCTCGGTCCAGCTGCATGGGATCATTTTCCAAACAGGTAAGCACATATTCCCATCGCGCCATAATCTGGGTTGTTGTTGAATCAGATTCGGTCTGTTCGAGGTAACGCTTCGCACATTCGAGATATTGCCACTGTAGTTCGACTGCCGAGAGCCGCTTCCCGTTTTGCAGTTCAATGAGGTGTTTGCATTTGATATCGTCAGAAATCTCGCGGATGGCTGTGACTGGATTGCGGAGTGCGAACCGTTGTTGAATGAAATTGTCTTCAATCATACGGAGGATAATCCCGGTTGTACCTACCTTCAAAAAGGTCGAAAATTCGGACATATTGGAATCTCCGACGATGACGTGTAAACGTCTATATTTTTCTCGATCTGCGTGGGGTTCATCGCGGGTGTTAATGATCCCGCGTGCTGTTGTTGTGCCGATAGAAATTTCCTCTCGGATATGTTCAGCACGTTGTGAGATGGCGTAATAACCGCGATGGCTCGGTTTGATTTTGCCGGCACCTGCGAAGACTTGTCGAGTGACAAAGAAAGGGATTAACTGCGATGCCAACTGACGGAAATCGACGTGTCGTTCCATCAGATAATTTTCGTGGCATCCATAGGTATTTCCGGGCGTATCCAAGTTATTTTTGAAGATAGAGATTTTTCCGTAGAACCCGTCATTTCGCATGCGCCGTTCTGCGGTGCTGGCGAGGCGTGTGATAATCCGTTCCCCCGCTTTATCGTGTGCGACGAGTTCAGCGACATCATCACATTCCGGGGTTGCATACTCTGGGTGGCACCCAATGTCTTGATAAAACCTCGCGCCGTTTTCAAGAAAGACATCAGGGTACATTCTCCCTGCCACAATTTCTCGGAAGAGGTACATCACAACGTTCTGGACAGTGAGTGTCTTTTTACGGGGGGCATCGGGTGTCCAAATGATTCCGAATTCTGTTTCCAGTCCATAAATTCTACGGTTCATATTTTTAAATAGTAGGTTTCTGCTCCGATTTTTCCGAGGTCAAAATCGGGTTTCTGTTGAAGTTATACCCTAACGTAAGTCTGTAACAAAATGGAAGGGTTTTGCTTAGGTGTTTCTTCAACTCTGCAGAGGGCCTATAAATCCTCCAAGCAACATCACTTAATTAGGACTTACGCAATTTGGGATGTAAACCGTTCTGTTAGATGAAAGTTTTCGGAAAATCCAGCGTTTTTGTGTCACAAACTGGAAGTTTGTGGTACAAAAGAGCGGCATGCGTAAGTCCTATTAACCACAAGGAACTTTAAAGATCCAAAAGTGTCATAATTTCGTCAGTCGAGAGTCGCCGGAACTTTCGTCGTTCTGCAGTCTGCTCAAGGCATGCCACCTCTATTGTCTGGGGTGTTATTTCATAATTATCTGCAGCATCCGTTTCAATCGTCCGAAAGGTCTCTGTTATGAGTTGGAGGGCTGCTGACATCTCTAACCCGTCTGTGTAACGTTGTTGCAAGATTTCTGTTATTGCAGTGGCGCGTCCACCGATAACGGCGTACTTCTCCTCTTCGGAATAGATGCCATCAAATGCAATATGGTAAATTTGATTGTTGCGCAGTTCCGAGTTCACAGGCGCGTCGGTTGTTCCTACTTCGCACACAAGGAGTTCAATCTCCAGGGGTTTCGCATCCCATGCCTGTGCGACTGCTCCCATGTGCTGTGAATAGAGGTTCGTCAACCATTTTGCGGTGACGTCTTCGCGGTAATACCGAAAACCCTTTATTTCAGATTCACGGATACCCGCGACGCGGAGTATCTCATATTCAGCGATCCTTCCGGCTGCAGCGAGTGCGATTCGGTCATAAATTTCAGAAATTTTAAAAGTAGTTTTGCGGGGATTCTCAGCAACCATCAGGAGTCCGTCTCGGTATTCTAAGACAACGACCTCTTTCGCCTGCGCGATACCGCGACGGACGAAATCTTCCTTATCCTGACGAATTTGCTCTGGTGAAACATAATAAGGCGTGGACATATCTGTATTTTGCTATAGACGCGAGATGAGGTTGCGATAGAGTTCCTCAACGGTTGCCTCAGTAACCTCAGTAACTCCTTCTTCATTAACGGTGTAAAGGGTTGGGAAAATTTTCCGGACGAGATCAGGCCCACCGGTTGCGATATCCTCATCGGCAGCATCCCAGAGTGCTTCTGCGACAATTTCTAATGCATCTTGGCGAGTCATCTCAGGCGTGTAACGTTTTTTAAGGGTTGTGCGAGCATCCTTACCGCCGGAGCCGATGGCATAATAGTCATCTTCTTCGTAACGCCCTCCGACAGCATCATATTTGAAAATTCTACCGCGTTGCCGTTTTAGGTCATAACCGGCAAAGAGGGGTAAGACGATTAATCCCTGCATCGCGAGTCCGAGGTTGGATCGGACCAAATGTGCGAGGAAATTCGCCTGTCCTTCAAGACTGAGGCTGATGCCTTCCGTCTTTTCGTAAAATTCGACTTCAACTTGAAAAAGTTTTGCCATCTCGATACAGGGCCCCGCGGCACCCGCAACGGCAATTGCGGAGTGCCGATCGACTGGATAGATCTTCTGGATTCGACGCTCGCCGACCTGAAAGCCTTCCGTCGCCTGCCGGTCGCCTGCCATAACAACCCCAGTATCGTAGACAACCGCAAGTACGGTGGTGCCTTCGTAGGGGTGGAATGATGACGCTGCTCCGTTGACACTTGAGGTAGCATCAGATGAATCAAGCGTCGCAAGTAATTCGGGGTGGCGACGCTTGAGGATTTGGAAGAAGTCGGAGTTACCATAATCGCTGAGGTCGAGCACTCCTACTGCCCTCCCCGTTGAATATAGTTCTCGACAAATTCCTGTGAATTTTCTTCCAAAATCTCATCGATTTCGTCAAGAAGTGTGTCTAAGTCTTCAACGAACTCCTCATCCATTTCGCTGGCTCCAACATCAGGTTGGACCTCTTCGGTTTCATCGACATGAGGGTTGATGTGTTCCTGTTGTTTTTCAGTCGACATGATATTCTCCTTTAATAGTTATCAGTACGACGAGTTTTTTTGGAAAAAAAATCCGTACTGACCACTGATAACTATCCTGAAGCATTGCCTCGGATTTCCTTAACGAGTTCCTCTGCTGTACAGTTGTTCAGCAGTTCACCAACAATTTTCTGTGTCCCGAAGTGGGGACGATCCATCATAATTTTGTCAAGTCCCCCCGATTTACCTTTAAAAATCATTGAGTTCCAACTTGCACTATAAATGTGATTTGGAAATCTCCGTAGACAGGTACCGCGAAAATAGGCGCGTGTGTCTACAGGTGGATAGTGCATCGCATGCACAATTTCTTCATGGTTGAGTAAGCGTTTAACGTGTCCATTTTTTAAGAGCCTAATATAAAGTCCTTTGTCGGGACGAATATCGTGGTACTGCAAGTCAAGCATCTGAACATGTGCGTCATCCCAGGCGTAGTCGTGCCGTTTCCGATACGCGTCCAGTAGTTTCTTTTTGATGATCCAGTCAAGGTGGCGGCTGAGCCGTCCTGGGTCTATTTCCAAGTTATCCAACACGAATTGCCATTTTTCAAGGACGTCTTCGACGACAGGTGTCCGTTCTTCAGGGGTTAGGTGTTGCTTGGCAAGTTCGAGATACGCGCGTTGGACTGCTATGGGTGACCATTGGTGTCCATCCGCGAGTTCTATCTCATTTTTGCAGGACAGATCGCGCGAGATACTTTTTATTGCTGCTACCGGTTCTTTTAAACTGAATTGCTTACCAACAACGCCTTTCTCGATTAGCTGCAGCGCGATGGAGGTAATCCCGACTTTAAGATAGATGCTGAACTCAGACATATTAGAATCACCGACGATCACATGTAAACGTCGATAGAGTTTGTCATCAGCATGCGGTTCATCGCGCGTGTTAATTAGCGGACGGTTCACCATTGTGCTAAGTCCGACCTCTTTCTCAAAGAAATCAGCACGTTGCGAGATTTGATAATCTGTCTCGTCGCTCCCGTTTTCGGCACCCACCTTGCCACTCCCGGTGATAACGATACGCGTAACGAGGAAGGGGATCAATCCATCAACGATCGTATCAAATGACACTTTACGGGACATCAGATAGTTTTCATGTGCGCCGTAACTATGTCCCTTGTAATCGGTGTTATTTTTATAAATGATGATTTCTTGGTTGTCAAGCAATAGGCGTTCGGCTGCGCCCCGGCTGACCTCTAGTATTAATTCTCCTGCTTTCTCATATAGGAGCAGGTCCCGTGCATTTGCACACTCTGGGGTGCAATATTCAGGGTGCGCATGATCCACGTAATACCGTCCACCGTTGATCAAAATGTCATTAACAACATTGCTTGTGTCTGCCTCAGAAATAGGGGTCTCCGACTCCGCGAGAAACCCGCGTGCGTCCATTAATGGGCTCTCCTGATCGTAATCCCACGTAACGGAGGTAGCAGTACTCGGTACATCCCCCTTACAACTCTTATAGGCGTTGACTACCAAAGTAGAGGCAGCGACCGGATCTTGCTCACGTGCATTTTTGACTGAGATGCCGTACTCAGTCTCTGTTCCCATTATTATTGGTATTTCCATTAGCATAGTTGTCAGTTTTAGAAGTAACCAGTTAATTAAGAGGTCTCTTTGACTGGTAACTGGCAACTGGTAACTCGTAACTGATGATTCTGATTTTAGAGAAATGTGCCGCCTCGGGTGACTCGGATATCCTGTTTTTTCTGGCTTGCGGGTTCACTTGTCAACGCGCGGATATTGACAATTTTTTCGCCTTTGCGCCCTGAAATTTTTGCCCAATCGTCAGGATTCGTTGTGTTCGGAAGATCCTCGTTTTCGTGGTATTCTTCTCGGATTGCTGCTTTGAGGTCATCGAGACACATCCCTTTATCTGTTCCGTCGGAGCCGATAAAGCGTTTGATGGCTGCCTTCTTCGCGCGAGAAACGATGTTCTCAATCATTGCGCCGCTGACAAAATCTTTGAAAAAGAGTGTCTCACGTTCGCCGCGGGCATAAGTTACTTCAATAAACCGGTTCTCATCTGTGGTGGCGTACATTTCGGTTGCGGCTGCATCAATGAAATGGTTCGCGGCCGCTTGTGTATCTCCATCGAATTGCTGACAAACATTTTCAGCGAACGGGAGATCCGGTGTCAAGTATATCCCGAAAATGTCTTTGGCACCATCAAGGTTAGGTCGGTCAATTTTAATTTTGACATCAAGCCTGCCAGGGCGTAAGACCGCTGGATCCAGAAGATCTTGTCGGTTGCTTGCCCCGATGACGATGACATCCCGTAAATTCTCAACGCCGTCAATTTCGGAGAGGAACTGCGGTACAAGCGTTGATTCCATATCCGATGAGATCCCCATACCTCTTGAACGGAAGAGCGAGTCCATCTCATCAAAAAAGATGATAACAGGAAAGCCTTCTTTGGATTTGTCGCGCGCCTTTTGGAAGACCTCTCGGATTTTCCGCTCAGTTTCGCCGACGTACTTATTTAGGAGTTCAGGTCCTTTAATATTAATGAAATAACCGCGGACGTCATCCCTACCGCTCTCCTTTCGGACGCGTTCGGCGATGCTGCTTGCAACGGCGCGGGCTATCAAGGTTTTACCACATCCAGGGGGTCCATAGAGGAGTACGCCTTTCGGTGGTGAAAGGTTAAATTCTTGGTATTCCTTTGGGTAGAGATATGGCAGTTCAATTGCGTCCCGAATCGCTTCTATCTGTGTATCAAGCCCACCGATGTCCGCGTAACCGATATCTGGTACCTCCTCAAGCAGCAAATCTTCCACTTCGCGTTTAGGAAGTTTTTCCATAAGCATGCTTGTTGTATGGTTGAGGAGGACATGGTCACCCGTTTTAAGGGGTTCCTCTTTGAGAGATTCGGCTATCCTAACGACGCGCTCTTCATCGGTACGGAGGCTCACAATGGCGAGTTCGTCCGCAATTCGCTCTTTGATTTTGACGACATCTCCGTGTCTCTCAGCACTCTTGATGTCAACGACGTTCATTCCACTATTAACGATGACCTCTTGCCCAACAGCGATGTTTTGCCCCTTGAGTGCTGGATCGATATTAACACGCCATTTTCTGCCGCTGATGTCAATATCGACAGTGCCATCTTTGTTCGCCCCAAGAAAAACGCCATAGTTATTGGGAGGTGCGCTGAGTTGATCAACTTTCTCTTTAAGGATTTGTAGTTTTTCTTTCGCCTCTTGCAGGGTGCTTGTCAATCTTTTGTTACGACGATGTGCCGCCATCAACTCACGCTGTGTCTCATAGAGTTGTGTTTCAAGATCCTTGACATATACGGTACCTTGCTGCTGCCTCAGACTTTCGAGTTCGCCTTCAAGCATGTCAATGGTTCCTTGAAGTGCCCGCATCTGCTGTTGATACCAGACGACATCAACTGTCTTTTGTTCCTCAAAAGAATCTTCGGAATTTCCTCTTTTGATAGCCATACGTGAAGCTCTCACTTTCCAAAACGATTTTTCCGACCTGACGCGTAGCGAATGTCACAGGCACGGATCATCGGATTCTGTCGAGTTTCGGAGTCAAACCCAACGCTTTTATTAGAGTATAGCACCTTGAAAAAATCGTGTCAAGAAAAATTGATATTTTTGTAGCGGTTATCAGTTATGAGTTTGCCTTGGATTCTCCGGCAAGCCTCTATAGACTCGCGCGGGGTTGTAAAAAGATGGCTGTCAGTACTCAGCAAACATTATAGTAAAGTCCGCAATTAATTATACCGCCAGTCAGCCCGTAGCGGCTGGGTTCTGTAGTCCGTACGGGCTGACTGTGTAAGAATCCGGTCTATTCCGCTTCCTTAACGGTATCGTGAATCTCCGCTTCATCTTCGGGAATCGCGCCAGCCCCTGCATCTGGTGCCATACTGAGTGCTTCCCGTATCTTCGCCTCAATTTCTGCCGCAATTTCAGGATTGTCCTCCAAATATTTCTTGGCGTTGGTTCTGCCTTGACCGATTCGATCATCGTTGTATGAGAACCAAGAGCCGCTCTTCTGGATAAATTCGTTATCGACAGCGATATCCAAAAGATTTCCCTCTTTGGAGATCCCCTTCCCGAAGGTAACGTCGTATTCTGCTTCTTTGAAAGGTGGTGCCACCTTATTTTTCGCCACTTTAACACGCACGCTGCTGCCAAGGATTTCATCGCCTTCCTTGATTTGGGTGCCGCGTCGAAGTTCTAATCGGACGGATGCATGGAATTTGAGTGCGAGTCCACCGGGTGTGGTATCCGGGTTGCCGAACATGATGCCGATCTTTTGTCGGATCTGATTGGTAAAGATGACGCAGGTCTGGGATTTATTGGTAACGCCTGACAATTTTCTCAGTGCCTTGGACATCAAACGGGGTAACAACCCGACGTGTGAGTCGCTCATTTCACCCTCAATCTCGGCTTGCGGGGTCAAAGCTGCCACGGAATCCACAACGACGAGATCGATAGCGCCGCTACGGATAAGAGTCTCAACGATCTCTAACGCCTGTTCGCCTGCATCGGGCTGTGCGATCAACAAATTTTCCATGTTGACCCCAATATTTCGGGCGTAAGTCGTGTCGAGGGCGTGTTCAACATCAACGAACACAGCCGTGCCCCCCATTTTTTGTACTTCAGCGACGACATGCAGTGCTAAAGTGGTCTTTCCTGTGCCTTCATGTCCAAAAATTTCAATAATTCTACCGCGGGGGACGCCGCCTATACCGAGGGCGAGGTCAAGCGCGAGCGCACCGGTCGGGATTGCTTCAACAGGCACAACCTCACTGTCGGTGAAGCGCATGATAGCCCCTTTGCCGAATTCGCGTTCTACTTGTGAGATCGCTTGGTCGATAGCCTTCTGTTTTTGTTCATCTAACATGTTCTAAGATTTCTCCTTTGTGACACCTACCACCAAAGATAGGTCCTTCGGATGTTGTGTTACGCCGAAAACTGACATACGTTTAAAGGCGTATAAATCGCTCCATTGGGATGAAGTTGACTTTGCATGAGAATAATTTCATTCACGTTTACGATTGCCCCATCAATTGTATCATATTTATGTAGAACGTTTTGTAACGGTTTCAAATTCACTGGAGTCCTGAGCCGTCCGAGCGTAAGATGCGCGTGGAAGCGATTATCTGTTGGAAAACCGAGCCGCTTCAATTTGACGTTCACGGCTTTCGCAATGCGTGAGACAATCGCTGCCCCGTGTTTCACACCTATCCAAATAACTCTCGGACGTGCGAGCGTTGGAAACGCTCCGATGCCACCGAGTTGAATAGAAAATTGTGTCTGTGTATGAGCGACCTTCTGAACTGCTTCGCTTATTGCATCAACGGCTTGCGTATCAACATCACCGAGGAACTTTAGCGTGAGATGGAAGTTTCCCGGTTTTGTCCATGAAGCCTTCTGCACCTCGGACTGAAGGTGCGTTTGCACGGGTTTCAGTAATGCTTGTATCGGTTCTGGTATTTCAATGGCTACAAAACAGCGAACCCTGTTATCTTTAGTTGTCGCCATCATGCACCTGCTTCTGGATCGTAACGACTTGAAAGAATGAGTGCGGATAACGCTTTACGGTTATGGACGAGGAATTCCACACCTGACCCGACTGTGAGCACTAAGGGTAGATACATCAAAAAATAGATGGGACCGCGGCGCTGCTCAATGAATGCAGAGGTCTGTTCGTTCTGGAACGCAAGTAAAACTAAGCCAATAATGACAACAACGAGTTGCGAAGTCATCTTGTATTTTCCCCACTGACTTGCGGAAACGACCTGCCCATACTTTGTAATGAAGATAACCCGCAAGAAGGTAACGAGGACTTCACGACCGATGATGATTAAGATCATCCATATCGGAATCAGTCCGCCATCAACATGCTTAAAAAGGGCTAAGCATATTAAGGCGGCACCTATCAACAATTTGTCTGCCAGCGGATCCATGAATTTCCCGAAGCCGGTCACACCCTGTCTCCGTGCGATGCGCCCATCAAGATTATCTGTCAGTGCAGCGAGGGCAAAAATAGCGAGGGCAGGCACCATCATATCTGCTTGAAAACAGAATATGAAAGGTGGGATCAGGAATAACCGAAAAAGCGTTAGGAGATTTGCCAACCGAAAAAGGGTACCGAAATCCATAATGTATAGTGCCGATATATCAGGAATTAGCGCGTCATCAGAGCTAATCTCTAATTTTCGGAAAGATTGATGACCTCGGCATCTTTAGGCACCACAAACTTGAAAAGGTCCGGTGCGAGTTCTGTATCTCGTTGGATCTCTGTGAGCGCAACGATCACGCTCTGACGGGTGCCGTCTTCGGCCTCGGATTCGTAGCCAAATTGCACAGGCAGCCATTCATCGGATTTCACCCAGATGAGAAGTTTCTCCTTCACGTTCGCATTCACCGATTGCGCATTAGGGGCTTTTTTAGGGGTCAACTCAATGCGATGTACACCTTTCGGGTTCGCAAATTCGTCAGGGACAAGTACCATATCATAATTTATTTGGACATCCTCAAGTGATGCACCGATACCGGGTAGTAGCTCCCTGCGTTCCGGGTTGTTCCACCTCATCTTATTGACTTGGTTGAGTATCGGTGTATACGTCCAAGCGTATTCGCCATCTAAAACGGTAATTTGAACGACTTTTGAATCATCTTTCCGGTCAACGTACTCCTTACGGAGCAGATTCGGTTTACCGAATATAAACCGCCCGCGAGCGACACTTTTCCTATCAGAGAGCAGCGTCGTCTCCTCAAAATTCGCTCTGAAATTATCAGATTTCTCATAAGCTTTTTTGAAATTCTGAAAAATTTCATCAACAGTTTGCGAATATGCGCTGTTAATACACAGCAAGGAAAACAGCATCACCGCTAATGGAAAATTTAGGAATCTCACAGATTTCCTCAACACACGCCTCCAATAAATTCGTTGGATCATTGCCATCTCCTATTTTTCCAAATCGTGTTTTGGAAAACTGATTTTCATCTAATATTATACCTATTTTGTTTTTCGATGTCAACGCTTTTTTAGTTGTCAGTTGTCAGAGGAATAGTTATAAGTTATAGGTTATAAGTTATAAGAAAGAGGGGTGTTTTTGCTTGGGGATTTCCCCGTGGATATGTTCACACCGGTCTTATAGTAAAGCCCATAATTATTTGGACACGCGGTTGACCGTAGGGGCTGGGCAACCCAGCCCCTACGATCGGAAGTGTGGAGTCAATACCATTGAGTGTCAATTTATTTTCGGATTTTACTATAACTTACCACTTTTCTTGACTTACCACTTATAACTTATAACCACTGAAAACCGAAAGGTTTTTTGCAGAAAAACCGCACTGATAACTAATTAGCCAACCGCGTCCAGTCCGTTAGGATAACCTCAGCATCGTTGGGCTCGTCCAAAGCGTATGCAACGAGACGTTCTAAAACTTCGGCAATAGGTGGTTCCCGGAATATCGCCTGAAACCAGTTAGCAAAGGTTTTGATCGCATCCGGGGACTCGGCAGATACGCAGAAAATGACCCGACAGAAATCGAGCCCTTCGTCCACGGACTTCTCAGAAATCTCGACATCTTGCGGGAAACCGTGGAAAGTCGGCAAAAAATCCGCGATTAAGAGCACCAACACTTGATTGAGATAGGAAATCTCTGGGAGTATGTCAAAATGAATAGCATACTTATGGGAATGTGCGGAACGTTGAAGTGCTTCGTTTTGGCTTTGCATAGATAATTTCATAGTAGTAGGCACACTCTGTGGGTTCTCCGTTCATAGACTTTAAATGGACAAACCGACTTTTTGTGTGGTATATTATAACACGTGATGTATGCACAAGACGGCCGCATGTCGCGCTGTGATAGCATAAATGGCAGTTGGCTGTTAAGATGTTTTCGTCTAACAAAGTATTTCTCTTAAAATCGCCTCAAAACCCGTAGTTCGTAATGTTAATGGAGAAGGGATTGGTGGAACACACTTTATAATTGAAACACATGTTGTTCCTCCGCAAGGTAAAATTAAAAATATGACAGATGCTGAACGTATAACATATCTTAAAAATGAACTGGAGAAACGGATTCTGGTCCTTGATGGTGCAATGGGGTCGCTGTTGCAAACTTATCGGCTCACGGAGGCAGATTTTCGTGGTGACCGGTTTGCAGATCATCCGTGCGAACTCAAAGGCTACAACGATCTGCTCTCCATAACACAACCGCACATTGTCCGAGAGATACACGCAAATTATTGCAGTGCGGGTGCGGACATCATCGAAACAAATACCTTTACGAGTACGTCTGTCTCAATGGCGGATTACCAGCTCCAAGATATAGCGTATCAGGTAAACTATGGGGCTGCGCAAATCGCTCGTGAGGTAGCAGATAAGTGGACATCACCGAGCAAACCGCGTTTCGTTGCTGGCAGCATGGGTCCTACGAATCGCAGCTGCTGCATCTCTCCAAACGTAAACGATCCAGGCTATCGGAATGTCACCTTCTCACAACTCGTTTCTGCTTACACAACACAAGCAGAAGGTTTAATTGATGGCGGCGTTGATTTTCTCCTTGTTGAAACCGTCATGGACACACTTAATTGTAAAGCAGCGCTTTTCGCCATCCAAACCGTTGCCGAAGCACGAGACATTGATATTCCGCTTATCGTTTCCTCCGACAGGAGTGGCGGTGGCGGACGTAACCTCTCAGGTCAGACGGTTGAAGCGTTCTGGAACTCCGTTCGGCACGCAAATCTGCTCGCTGTCGGGTTGAACTGTGGTTTCGGCGCGCAACAGATCCGTCCTTACCTTTCTGAGATCGCAAAAATGGCAGATGTTCCAGTTATCTGTTATCCGAATGCTGGGCTCCCTAACGAACTCGGTCAGTATACACAGACGCCTTCGGAGATGGCGGATTGGATGCACGAGTTCGCGCAAAACGGTTTCGTCAATATCGTCGGTGGATGTTGTGGGAGTCAACCTGAACATATCGAAACGATTGCCAAAGTCGCTGCTGAATACCCGCCACGCCAGCCCACGCCGCAACCGCGTGCTTGTCGTCTCAGTGGCTTAGAAGCGTTTAACATTACACCTGATTCTCTCTTTGTTAACGTTGGTGAACGGACAAACGTAACAGGTTCGCGCCGATTTGCAACGCTCATCAAAAATGAGGAGTATGAGACCGCTTTAGAGATCGCCAGGGACCAAGTAGAAAACGGTGCGCAACTGATTGACATCAACATGGACGCAGGCATGTTAAATGCTAAAACCGCAATCGTTAAATTCCTCAATCTGATTGCTGCTGAACCGGACATCAGCCGGGTCCCCATCATGCTGGATTCGAGTCGGTGGGAGGTCATAGAAGCAGGCTTGGAATGCATTCAAGGGAAAGGTGTCGTTAACTCCATTAGTTTGAAAGAGGGTGAGGAAGATTTCTTAGCAAAGGCGCGCTTGATCCGTCAATACGGTGCCGCTGTTATTGTCATGGCGTTCGATGAAGCCGGACAAGCCGATACTTATGAGCGGAAGGTGGAGATCTGTTGTCGCGCGTACCGACTCCTGACGGAACAGGTTGGGTTTCCACCGGAGGACATCATTTTCGATCCGAACATATTCGCTGTTGCCACCGGCATCGAAGCACATAACGAATACGCGAAGGCGTTTATTGAGGCGTGTGAGGAGATTAAAGCCGCCTGTCCACACGCTTTGGTGAGTGGCGGCGTTAGCAATATCTCCTTTGCGTTCCGTGGTAACGACACGGTGCGCGAGGCGATGCACGCGGCGTTCCTCTACCATGCCATCAATGCCGGTATGGACATGGGGATTGTCAACGCTGGGCAACTCGCGGTTTATGATGATCTGCCAAAGACGCTTCTTGAAACAGTGGAGGATGTGCTATTCAACCGCAGGGAGGATGCTACGGATCGGCTCGTCAATCTGGCTGGTACGCTGCAAGGCAAAGGAAAGAAGAAACGGGTCAGTCGGAAATGGCGGAAGTTACCGGTTGAAGAACGACTCAGCCACGCACTCGTTGAGGGCATCATCGAGTACATTGAAGCGGATACGGAAGAAGCGCGCCTTAACTATGAACGTCCTATACAGGTGATCGAGGGTCCGTTGATGGACGGTATGAACCGCGTCGGTGAACTTTTCGGTGACGGTAAAATGTTCCTGCCGCAAGTGGTTAAAAGCGCGCGGGTTATGAAAAAAGCCGTTGCGCATCTCGTGCCGTTCATCGAGAAGGAACAGGCAGAGGGTGCCATCCAATCGAGAGGCAAGATCGTTATGGCGACGGTGAAAGGTGACGTACACGACATCGGGAAAAATATCGTCGGTGTTGTGCTTGGGTGTAATAACTACGAAGTCATCGACCTTGGTGTGATGGTATCGGCGGAAGAGATTCTGGAGGCGGCACGCAAAGAGAATGCCGACATTATCGGATTAAGCGGACTCATCACGCCATCGTTAGATGAGATGGTCCATGTCGCTGAGGAAATGGAACGCGAAGATTTCCGTATCCCCCTTCTCATCGGTGGGGCGACCACCTCCAAAATACATACCGCTGTCCAAATTGAACCTGCTTATAGCGGTTCAACGATTCATGTCAAAGATGCGTCCCGGAGTGTCGGTGTTGTCAGCGATTTGATGAGCAGTGAAAGACAACAGGGGTTTACCGAACAGACCCGTGAAGAATACGCAGAGATCCGCGAACGTCGCGCGAAAAATCGGAAACAGGCGAACCTGTTACCCTTCACTGTCGCACAAGCGCGGAAATTCACCCCAGACTGGCAGCGTTATCAACCGCCTGTACCCGACATGATAGGCATTAAAGTCTTTGATGGCTACGATCTGGAGAAACTCGTTGATTATATTGACTGGAGTCCATTCTTTACGACATGGGGACTCCGCGGTAAATACCCGAATATATTAGAGCATCCAGAAGTCGGTGAGGAAGCGCGTAAACTCCTAAAAGATGCCGAAGCACTTCTCCGTATCATTATCGAAGAGGAAAGGGTTCAGGCACGGGCTGTCGTCGGGCTTTTCCCGGCAAACGGCGTCGGTGAAGCGACCGAAATCTATGCGGATGAAACGCGGGCGGAAGTGATTGCCACCCTATACCACCTGCGCCAACAGACGGAACAGCCGTTCACGAGACCGAACCTCAGCCTCGGCGATTTCATTGCACCGAAGGCGACAACACTGTCAGACTATATCGGGGCATTTGCGGTGACAACAGGCATCGGAGTCTCTGAGCTCTGCGCCGAATTTGAGCAGCATCAGGACGATTATAACAGCATTATGGCGAAGGCGTTGGCTGACCGACTCGCAGAGGCTTTCGCGGAGCGGATGCATCAGCATGTCCGGACAAAACTTTGGGGGTATGCTGTTGACGAGACGTTGGATAATGATGCCTTGATTGCCGAAAAATATTGCGGGATTCGTCCGGCCCCCGGTTATCCGGCGTGTCCCGACCATAACCAGAAACGGACGTTGTTTGATTTGCTGAATGCAACAGAAAATACAGGCATCTCTCTCACGGAAAGTCTGGCGATGTTCCCGGCGGCATCTGTGAGTGGTTGGTATTATTCGCATCCAGAGGCACGGTATTTCAGCATCGGTAGAATCGGAGAGGATCAGGTTGCGGATTATGCGGAACGTACTGGAATGGATATAGAAACGGCGAGACGTTGGTTGAAACCGTTGCTTACCTAAGATTGTCTCTACAACCCAAAAAAAACAGGACGGTGAAATTCAATTTACCGTCCTGTTTCCGTTAGTCCTTGCGTTAAAGCTGCGATTCAGATTGGTGCAAACGCAGAGCGATCTGATAGTTACGCCTCCGGTTTATACAAACCGATACAGTTTCCGCTTGGGTCAAGGAACATAGCAAAAGCTCCATTACCTCCTGGAATAACTTTAGGAGGTACGCAGATTTTGCCACCGAGACTTTCAGCCTTCTCAAGCGATGCCTGAAGGTCGTCAACCTGAACATAAATTGAGACATAGTTAGAGACAGGCATGTCGTCGGTTGTCGGAAGTATGTGTCCACATACCTCGTTTTCGGCTGCCGGTTCCAATCCGTAAACACCACCTGGAATTTGGCCGGCTGCGTCCCAATCAAACAGCGAACTATAAAATTCGCTCAATGATTCCGGATCCTTTCCGGCTATTTCAAAATGTACAACTGGATTTCCCATTAGGATTAATTCCTTTCTTTACACAAAATTATTTTATATTAAGTAATTATACACTAATATATATTAAAAAGCAAATTTATTTTCCATTGGGTTACTTGAAATAGATGCCCTTGTATCCCTTCCTCTGATACGGGGTCAGCAATATACAATTGATCTGCTAAGGGTGTAATCTCCCATTCAAATACTGAGTTGTAAAAATCAGTTAGTCTTTCGACATCTTCTCCACCGATTTCAAAATGTATAACTGGATTTCCCATTATATTTCTCCTCCTAATCCTTTAGATTGCCTTGCGTCCGAAAAATAAAACGCAAAAACCGTCTCTGCGTTGCACCATTTCCCAGCAGTTTTGAAAATCAATTTTCCCGCATTTTTTATTTTTCAGTTGATATGCTGGCAAATTTTTGTTATAATTCAAGCTTAAAAAATGAGAGGTGAATCGAAATGAATTTGACGCTTGAATTAACAACTGAACAGGTCATAGATCTGGTTCAGCAGATGCCGCCAGAAGAAAAATTCTTGGTTGTTCGGGCACTGACAAAGGAAACACCAGCAGAACGCGAGGAGCGGATGAAATATGCCGAATCAAAGGTTCGAGAATTATGCGCCCAACGCGGGTTGGATTGGGACGCGATGACCGAAGACGAGCGTTTATATTTTATTGACGACCTTGTCCACGAGGATCGTGAATGCAACCGGTAGTTGTTTACGATACAAATGCCTTCACATCGTGTAAGGAACACCATGCAAACATCTCATAAATACTTAGATCCAGTTGCACTTTCTCGGATTGGCGGGATGGAACTTGTTGCACGGCTCGTTGTTGAGGGGTTCGTCACGGGTCTGCACAAAAGTCCATATCAAGGATTCAGCGTCGAATTCGCGGAGCATCGGCAATATATGCCCGGTGATGAAATCCGTTATATTGATTGGAAGGTCTACGGGAAATCTGATCGGTATTACGTTAAAAAATTTGAAGAGGAGACGAACCTCCGCGCGTATATCCTGCTCGATACGAGCGCGTCGATGAATTATAAACATACAGAGGAATCGTTGACGAAGTTTGAGTATGGCTGTTACCTCGCGGCGACCCTCACCTACCTCATGCTAAAACAACGCGATTCTGTCGGGTTGGCACTCTTTGATACGGATATTACGCAATATATCCCACCGAGAGGTGCTGCGACACATCTACGCGCGATTATGTCCGCGCTGGAAAACGCAACGCCGGGTCAGGAGACAGAACTCAGCGGACTTTTCCACGAACTCGCCAAACGGATTGTGCGACGCGGTTTAGTCATCGTAATTTCGGATCTGCTTGATGAACCCTCGCAGGTCGTTTCCGCGCTGAAGCATCTTCGGCACCAGAAACATGAAGTCATCGTCTTTCATCTTCTCGATCCTGCCGAACTTACTTTCCCTTACACTGGCTCCGTCGTTTTTCGGGATATGGAGACCGGAGAGACGCTTTCAACACAAGCCGATACCTTGAAAGCCGACTATCTTGAGAAACTGAACGGATTTATCCAGAGTTACCGTCGCGGATGCGGTGCCAGCCAGATTGACTATGTGCAGATGGATACCGCCACACCGTTCGACTACGCGCTATCTGAATATCTCTCGCGCCGCAAATAATATGGCTGTTAGCCATCAGTTGTCTGAACTGGGATTTATGGGATTTCACAGATTTATCGGATTGTGAAGGATTTTGCACAGACTAATAACTTATGCTATAGGAAAATTTTACAACCCAGTCAAGCCAAATGGCAGGTATCCGATTGACACCTGCCATTTTGTATTCTTTAGTAATGGCGTTTGCAGGTTGCTATGATTGGATGCCGATTCAAAAGGTAAACACAACCTACTTAATTGAGGGGTGTGCATTATTCCAAGCGTTGGATATGCGACCAACGTAGGGGCGAGGTTTCCTCGTCCTCTATCAAGGCTGTTATCTGTTCATCGGACGGGTTGGGAAACCTAACCCTACAGTGAAATATTTATGCATCCCCCTCACTTACTTGTTGGCTTTACTGATAAATGATAGGTATTGATACCATGTGTTTGCAATAACTGGCAAATATCCTCAAGACGTTGCAAATGTTCTCTACCGACGATGAATAGACGAAATTTTTTAAGTTCTTCTTTCAATGTTTCATCCGATGGTTTTCGTCCTTGGCAAATAAGTTCCTCTATATAGGCATAAGCATAACGTAGAACTTGTCCTATAGACTTATCCATGCCATCAAGTTTACTGGTTTTATCAGTATTATCAAACGGAATTAGTCATTTGTGACTTGTAGTTATACTTGCTCTTGCTTGATAGAATCTAAAAAGGTTTTACCATATTGAGTGTACTGCCTACGGTTTTTTAGGCCACTCCCTAAAACAAGATTGTGCTATAATGCAATCTCACTGAAAGGAGTTATCTAATGGCCAAACGCAGGCAATTCACCTCCGAGTTTAAGACGGAACTCGTGCTGGAGGTTCT
>JAJEGI010000111.1 GCA_022819945.1 Candidatus Poribacteria bacterium | reverse complement strand
TATCCCGTCAGCAATTGCAAGTTAAATAGTACTTTTTTGCTGCAAGCGAAACAGACTGACGTTAATTATACATTATCCTATTTGCACTTGCAAATTATTTTTTTACTACCGTTCTTAGCACCCACACACGACCTCCGTCCCCGGAGCTCCCTGCTGACCTTTCGTTTCATAGCCATCGCGTTTCCACCAATCTAAACCGCCCATCAACTCCTTAACTTGGAATCCCAATTTTGCCATATTCAAGGCACCCTTGGTAGAAGCATTACAACCGATGCCGTCACAGTAGGTCACATACACCTTTGACTTATCAAGTTCACTCATGGTTGCCTCAGACATTGTTCGATGCGGTATATTTATGGATGTCGGTATGTGTTCAAGTGCGTAAGCCTCTGGCGAACGCGCATCTATGACGACGATAGGTTCCCCGTTATTGAGTGCCTCATAAAGATCCCAAGAATCTGTTTCATAGTTGAGTTTCGCTTGATAAAATTCGATCTGATTCATAATTTTCTTTAGGTATAAATTTTAATTTCTTCAGGGTTGATGGCGACGATACGAGAAATGCGTTCAAGTTCGTCTTCGGATAGCACTTGAACAATGTCTTCCCAGACGCGGTCTTCACGTTCTGAACGTTTGTATTCATAGATGTCAAATTTGCGGCTGATGACAAGGATGCGGATGTGTTCGTCATCGTCGTCGAAAACGTCAACGAAATAGTCTGGATTGGGGAAAGAACCTGCATTTAGCGTGTCATGTATTTTTTGCTTTAACATTTCAGATGCCATACTTCTACCTCACTTACCAGAGCATAACTTCTTCAGGCAGCATACCGATGGAAAGGAACACATGTCCCCATTCCTCTCGTGAAAGATTTTTTTCCAGCTGATCCCAGATGATATCGGTTCTGCTTCCCATAGTGTGTCCATTGAATTTTCGACTCACAATGACAATATGGACATGATCTGCGGAACCGTCGGAAACATCCACAAAATCTTTTGCCTCGCTGAAGTATCCGCCCTTAAGCGTATCATGAATTTTCTGTTTTAGCGTTTCACATGCCATATTTCTACCTCAACTACCAGATCGCAACCTCTTCAGGAGTTGTACCAATCAATAGAGAGGCGTATCCCTATTCTTGATCTGAAAGATGCTTTAAGAGCTCGTCCCAAATGATATCAATCCTAAAGTAGTTATCCGGTAATATCCTATTCTGGTTCGTTCTATTAATCCCTTGTTCATCAGATGCTTCTCTGACTGTCCAGTTTTACTCAAGTACTCCCTTTCATCGGCAGTCAGTGAAAAGTGTTCAGCAAGGTAATCAATAATCTCCACTCGTCGATGTTCTTTTCCATCCGCGAGAACCTTAAGTGCTGGTTGTTCCATTTCCTTACCTGTAGGCAGAACTGTTCTTCCAGAGAAAGAACGTGAAGGTTGAATTGAAAGTTCTTCACCGTGCGAAGAACTGAGCAGGCTATTCAATTCCGATACTTCATCTTCTATCCACGCCTGAAAATCTTCAAGAGAGATCGTCACCTCCCAATCCCCATCTATCCTCTCAACGCTCCACCCAGCATCCCGCATTTCCTGTTTACCCTCGCGTCCTTGTGAGTGCCAATAATGCCAGAAACTTTGGGAAATATCATCTTCAGTAACATGGTACTTGTTCAAATGCCTTATAAAGGTAGTTCCCTGAAAAGTGATAGAATTAGGTGTGTCAGCATTCGGCGGCAGGTGTTCTGGTGTCTCTTCCTCGGGTGTTGGCTTGCACGCCTCTATCCGGTTGGCTAATTCCCCGACAGGTTTGAACCCGAGGAGGCTTTCGAGTTTGCCCGAGTATTCCCAGCCATCCTCGAAAGACTCAATGCGTTTGACAATGGACTCGCGGAAGTGGTCCTCGAGTCGGACTACTTTATGGAACTCGTCGTTTTTGAGCCTCAACCTCTCCCGGATATCGCGCCACGCGAGTCCCTTTGAACCGGAAGCGTTTATACGTAACTCGGCGACCTTACGCCCAATTTCCACGCGATCTTCTAAGGTGTTTGCCGCGCGGAACTTCTCCGCTATTGAGGATTTCGGCTCGGAAGTTGACTCCTTGGATGCAGCCCTATGACCTTTCTGGTCTGCTGCTCTCTCAGCCTTCTCTTGCGACCGATCTGGTATAGTCTCGAAGCGTTTCTTCAAGTCGGCGTTCTCTGCTTCGACAGTTTTTAGACGATTCTCCGTCTCCGAGAGACGTTTTTTTAATTCAGTGTTCTCTGCCGCCGTTGATTCCAATAGATTTGACTTATCTGTGAGACGTTCTTCGGAAGCAATCCATTCTGCCTCCCATTCTGCCTCCACTTCTTCCAGCCGATCTGATGTAGTCTTGACCTGTTTCTCCAATTCAGTTTTCTCTGCTTTTGCTGCCTCAAGCTGCTTAGTTATATCCGCGAGGTTCTCCTTGAGAGCAGCATTTTCTGCTTCCAGTGGATGTTCTTCAACTTCATTAGAAAAAAGCCGATCTCGAATAGTTTCAACTTCATACTTTGCATCAATTTCATTAATTCCACCAAGGACATCAGCAATAAGCGAAAGATGTGTTCGAGTGGATTCGGAGTCCGCATCCTCTATCCTTGGATGTGCCCACAACTTTCTACCGTCTCCTATCACGCTTGTCATGCCTCGGATATCCATAGCTCCTTTGGAACCAAAAAGTTGGCTGAAAGCATTAACCCAGCAGCTGTGATCCCTGATAATTCGTGGGAAATCATTAATATCTATCGCTATCTTTGGCTCGTCAATCAATTCCAGATTTAATATGCCGCCGATTACTTCTTCGGGAGTGGTGCCTCGTATCTTCTTCAAACATCTGACAACAAACTCACGCATAGCATCCCGATATATGTTATACGCTTCATAGAGTGCAGTCCGATTCGGATATTTCGCCATACTATTGTCTATAAGCCCCCTTGCAGATAAATTGCCAAAAGTATATCACATCTTTTCGCCCTTGTCAACTGCATATCAGACTTAAATTATTCCACAGAAAACACTTCAACTTTACCGGTGTCACCCCATCTCGCTACTGCGCTTCTCGCTGGAATTATCACGCCTTTATATTTAAACGGATCCGGCCCGAAGTTCGCGTACACCTCAACTATATTCCCAAACTCGGTACGTTGAACGAGTTTATCCTCGCTTAGCCATTCAAAATCCGTCATCGCCTGTCCGCCGATCTGCTTATGCAACGGCGAAAAGAAAGCGTAGTGCTGCTTGATCCACGCTTTATGCTTTGAAAATTCCGCCATATTCAGATGATACAGCGGCGGCACATTGTAGAGCAACTCTAACAGTGCCAATGTTCCGATCGTGTTCTTAAATTTGAGACTGCCAGAACCCCAATGGTGCGTTGTTATCACCGAATCCTGAAACACAATCTGGTAGAGCGGTAATCGGAAACGCGGATCGTAGTAGTGATACAGATAGTTCGGTTTAAGAGGCACCTGCTTAATGTGAACTGCTGGACCTTCGGGGGGCCAGTACCCGCCAACATAATAAGGCGAGGTCTTCGACTTCATATCTGGATCACCCCATCCGATGACAGGGAGCGTCATCCCATGTGCGAAGTGAAGCACCGATGCCGAATACGCAGCACCACCCTCTGAACCGACAACCATATTGTGTGTATCCCGAATCCACGCGATACGCGCGAGCCGTGCGTTCATATCATCTAACTGTGTTGCCGGATGGGATGCCGAATAATCGTCGTAGAGTTCACCGTAAGCATCACAATCAATAAACCACGTATTGAAATCTGTTGACATCTGTTCAACAATACCGTTGACGCGCTTTTCGACATAAGGCTGTGCGACGAGCGGACTTAAGTGATACCCCTTCTTTTTGAATCCTTTGCTTTTCGTTCCATCTGCATTGACAATCGCCCCGGTCTCATAAAGCGTCAGATCAAACTGTGCAGTCTCCCATGTATCCTTTTCATTCGGATGATGGATACTATGATAGGAGTCATACGGTCCAATCAGATAACCGAGTGCTTTCGCCTTCGCGACAGCCTTCGGGTGCCGAAACCCGTCTTGCCATGAATCCACGCCGAGCCAGAGACGATCTAACCCATTTTCGGCGAACCGTTCCAGCAGTTTCACAGAGAGACCGTCCCCCCATTCGTCTGGGTGCCGTAATGTGTCAGAAAACGCGGCGTAGAATAGAAGACAGTTGCGGCGATAAAGCTCAGGAATCAATAGCGTGGATACGTCTCGCGAGATTAACGCTTTTGTTTCTGACGTAAGGGGAATCTCTGTCCATAGGGCTGGCTTGTAAAAGTCCTGCTTTTCAAGTTGCTCACTTATCGCACGACTGACAACGCGTAAACTGTACTTGGACGGATAGTCCACCTGAACGATTTCAAGAATTGCTTTCCGCCCCTCTGCGTTCAGTTGCGCCCAGATCTGCTTCGCAACCTCGGTATCACCACTCAGTCCTGTTGCAAACGCCTTCCAATCCGTTACATCGTATTGACTAAGGAGTTTACCGCCCCAAAGATAGATATGGGCAGCACCGAGTAACTTCTTCGCGGCAGGTGTCTTTTGAATCTTTTCAGTAAAAGAAACAAATTCGGCATTCTGTTTCAGCCATTTTCGGTAACGCTTGGCAGGGGCAACCGGCGATGCCGCATCAAGCGTGATACGCACGGCATACCTTTTCTGTTCCCAATTGGGTGTGAAGGTATGCGATATCTGCATGCCTAATCCATGCGCTAACGTCTTATTAAAATGGATTTGGTTGTTGAACGGGTTGGTTAAAATGTAGGTAAGCGTTCGATCAGCAAGATGCAAGCCCCAGAACGGCATTGAGAGACCCGCGGTTGTATTTATCGGGCCCCGTTCGCATAAGAAGTCCCGCCACATAACATCATCTTTTGGAACATAACTCCCCTCAAAGAAGGGCAAAATATAGCCACGGAGCGACTCGAAATCTTCAATAACGGGCCATGTTACACTTAATGCGTCATTTGTCCGTTTATCCTGAATAAATTCAACGGATAATGTATCGTCTATCAGTTCAAAACGAACGGTGAGAAAACGCTCCGGTAGCCGCCAACTGACAGTATTGTCTTCTTGAGAGAATTCCGTTATAGTGCCGAGACCGGTTTGTGCCCATGAAATCGGCAAGGATATTTCCGAATCCGCCGGATATGTCTCCACAGCGAGCGACTGGGGATCAATGTCAACTGTCCAAACAGCATTGCGAAGACAGACCGTTTCAGGCGCAGCACCGACACTGATAGAAGTTAACAGCAATACCGCTATAGATAAGACGTAAAATCGTGATCTGGACAATAGTATCTATCCTCATTCAAAAAGCTGTGAGACTTTACACGAAAAACCTTCAACAACATCTTCACCGGTAAGTGTATCTTCGCGTGTAAGCGTTTTGATATCTGTCTCTGAGCGATACACGGTTACCGTTTTTGCCACAGGTTCAATCACCCAAACGAGCTGCGTTCCGCCGCTCAGATAGGTGAGTGCCTTTTCAAAGACACGGAACAGAACATCTGTTGGAGAAACGATTTCAACAGCCAGATCCGGTGGGATGGAGAACGCCTTACGTCTGTCATTTGGCAGTCGTTCTGTCGAAACGAACGCAATATCTGGTATCAGGAACCTATCGCCAATCTTAAAACCGGTGTCCGATGTGTAGACGCGGCCCAATTGATTTTCGCGAACATACGGACCTAAAAATAAGACAAGGTTCATGCTAATATCACCGTGTTCGCCTGAAGTCGGTGGCATCGGTATAAGTTCTCCTTTCACATATTCATATCCCTCTAAATCGCTTTCAAGGAATTCCTCAAGCGTCATATCAGTTTCTATAGGAGTAGGAGGGATAACAACCTGTTCCGGGTCAGCTTTTAGAATATTCATCAAAATGCCTCCTTTTATCTTGTTAATTCTTCCCACAATGCCCGATAAAAATTCATCACGCGCACGGGATCAGAACTTCCCGCGATTTCCGCAAGGGTGTAACCTGTATAGCCAGACGCTTTTAGAGATGTAAAGAGTTCCCGCCACGGATACTCGCGCCGATGCAGCTCCGTGATATGCACCAAACCGATTCTGCCTTTCACGAGATCAAAATTCTTTTGAATCGACCCGTTTTCCACTTCACCGAAGTTGGAATTCCAGCAGACATAGACGTTATCGTGATCAGCGACATCAATAATCGTCCGGATATGTCGGAGTTCAGAGGTACCGCCGCCGTGCACTTCCAACCGAATCTGCACGCCGAGGTCCGCGGCGAATTCACCACACTCACGCAATGCTAATCCAATTTGCTCAAGGGTCTTTTCAACAGGCACTTCATCAGGAAGTCCATTCGGACGCACCTTTACACCGGGTGCCCCGACATCTGCTGCGAGTTGCGAGTAAACTTTTGTCCCCTCTATATTCTCCCGAACAGCGGCTTGATCCACGGCATGATAGTCAAACGCTGAACCTAAGCCAGCAATCTCAATCGGGGAATCGTCAAATTGTTGCTTTACCGCTGCCCGTTCGCTTGCCGAGAGTTCAACTTCAACGCCGTGGGCATGCGTCGTCCGCAATTCCACGCCCCTAAATCCTGTCTCCACACACTGTTCAATGATTGTTGAGATATCCCAATCTTTTGCCATATTATACGTAACTAAACCAAGCTTCATAACATCTCCTTCTTATTCAAAAAGTTGTGCGACTTGACACGAAAAACCTTCAACGACATCTTCACCCGTGAGCGTGTCGTTGCGTGTAAGCAATTTGATGTCTGTTTCCGAACGACAGACTGTCACCGTTTTTGATCCAGGTTCAACCACCCAGACAAGACGTGTTCCCGCGTCCAAATAGGCGAAAGCTTTTTCCATAACACGCCGGAAAGCATCTGATAGAGACACGACCTCAATCGCGAAATCTGGCGGCACCGGGAATGCCTTGCTCAGGTCGTCAGGCAGTTGTGCTGAAGAAATAAAAGCGATATCCGGTTTCAAGACGCGCTCACCGACCTGGAAACCTGTGTCCGGAGTAACCACCTCGCCAAGTTGATTTTCACGCACGTACAAACCCAAGCACAGAAAAATCCTCGCGCTGACTATACCGTGCTCCGCAGATGCAGCTGGCATCAATATGAGTTCTCCTTTCACATATTCATAGCCCTCTAAATCACTCTCAAGAAATTCTTCCAGCGTCATCTTCTTCGGAGGTGGAAGTATTTCTTGGGTGACGCCATGACCGTCTTGTTGTCTCATTTTCATTCCTCCATAATTAGTTTGCCGTGTTTCAACGCCACCTATTCAAACAACTGTGCAACTTGACACGAAAAACCTTCAACGACATCTTCACCCGTCAGTGTGTCGTCAATTCCTAACACCCGGATAGGCGTTTCGGATCGATACACTCGCACTGTTTGTGAAGTGGGTTCGACAATCCAAACCATTTTCGTCCCCGCCTCCAAATAGTCAAGTGCTTTCCTTACGACGCGCCGAAAAGCATCTGATGGCGAAACCACCTCAACGGCAAGATCCGGTGGGGTTGGAAACACCTTATGCAAGTCATCCGGCATCCGTTCTGATGGAACAAACGCAACATCTGGCATCAACACTCGGTCACCAATCTGAAAGCCGGTATCCGGAACATAGACATCTCCGAGTTGATTTTCACGAACATATAAACCTAAAGGCAAAATCAGATTTATACTAATTTTACCATGTTCTACTGACGTAGGCGGCATCGGTATTAACTCCCCTTTAACATACTCATATCCCTCTAAATCGCTTTCAAGAAACTCTTCCAACGTCATTTTCTTGGGAGGTGCAAGGACTTCTTGGGTGATGCCATGACCCTCTTGTTGCCTCATTTTCATTCCTCCATAATTAGTTTGCCGTGTTTCAACGCCACCTATTCAAACAGTTGTGCGACTTGACACGAAAAACCTTCAACGACATCCTCACCAGTCAGTGTGTCTTCATAAGTGAGGGTTTTGATGTCTGCTTTAGACCGATACACCGTCACCGTTTGCCCCACAGGTTCAATCACCCAGACGAGACGGGTTCCAGCGTCCAGATAGGCGAAAGCCTTTTCAAGGACACGATACTGAATATCCGATGGTGAGAGAACTTCAACCGCCAGATCCGGTGGCACAGGGGAAACTTGGCGTCTGCTTTCTGGCAACCGTGCCGTTGAAACAAACGCGACATCTGGTTTAACCAATCGATCCCCCAATTTAAAGTCTGTATCCGCTGGATACAAACGTCCCAGCTGATTTTCACGAATGTGCAGATTCAAAAGAAAACTGAGATTCATACTTATTTCACCGTGTTCCATTGTAGGCGGTGCCATCGGTATTAACTTTCCTTTCACGTATTCATATCCCTCTAAATCGCTCTCAAGAAAATCTTCTAACGTCATATCGGTTTCCAGCGGCGCGAGGGATTTCGCCGCTTGTTCATACCCATTTTTCGGAATGTCCATCAGAACCTCTCCTTCTCCGATACCACCTATTTTCAATTGCATCACATCAAGTTTTTTGCTATAATGTTCCTAAAATCAACAAAGCAAGGAGAACACCACCATGGCATACGCACTTGAAGATGAATTTGGTGATATTATCGGCAAAGCCCGACGTGGGCAAAACCTGTCTCAAAGTGAAATCGCAGCTGCTGCGGATATTACAGAGGCAGAACTCGCTCGTATGGAACAGTATACCTTAAAACCGACAGAAACGCAAGTTTTTCGGCTCGCGAAAGTCCTGAATTTGGACGGTGCCAAGCTGCTCGATATTGCGACAGAACAGTGGGCACCCGAATCGCCCTCGCAAGGTAGCGACGCAAACCTTGAAGTTATTACAATTAGCGCGCCCGTCGGCGGATGGCCCGTCAATGCTTACCTCTTGATCTGCAAAGCGACCGACGATGCTGCAGTTATCGATACTGCTGCGCATCCAGACCTCATCTTAGAACAACTCGATGCGCGGCCTGTGAATCCGACTGCAATCCTGCTGACACACTCCCATGGCGATCATACCAACGGATTACCGAAACTTCAAACCGAAACCGGATGCGAGACCTACATCCATAAAAACGAACCGAAACCGCAGAGCCACAACACATTGCGTGAAGTCGTTCATGGCGATGTCCTCTCTGTCGGTGAACTTATGGTAACCGTTGTCAATACGCCTGGACATACAACCGGTGGATGCAGTTTCCTCACACAGAATGTAGCATTCGTCGGCGACGCGATCTTTGCGGGTTCCGTCGGTGGACCCAACATCTCCTATCAGGATGAAATTGAGAGCGTTCGTGACAATTTATTGTCTCTTCCAGACACGGTGAGGCTCTTTCCGGGACACGGTCCCTCCACCACCGTCGGTGAGGAAAAACTGCACAACCCATTTTTCTAATTTTAAAACCATGGGCCTCCCCAGAGTGCTTTTGACGGAAGGTTGACTTTTGCTTTCTTATCTCCTCCAGCGTTTTCTTTCGATCGGTTTATCTCTGTTAGCGGTGTCGCTCCTTGTTTTTCTGATGGTGCATCTCATCCCGGGCGATGCCGCTGTCGCTATTTTGGGAGAACGCGCCACTGAAAAAGCACTTACCGAACTCCGAAAGGAAATGGGACTTGATAAACCCCTGTATCACCAATACGCCAAATTCCTGTGGGATGCCGCGCATCTCGACTTCGGACGCTCTTTCAAAACGAAACAACCTGTGGTCGAGGAAATCAAACGCTATTTCCCAGCAACAGCTGAATTAACCCTTGCAGCAATGGCGTTTTCAATGCTGTTCGGTATTGCCGCTGGCGTTATTGCCGCGATCTCCCGCGGAAAATTCTTAGACTATTTCTCCATGTCGGTATCCCTCGCTGGCATCTCCATGCCGATCTTCTGGCTGGGACTGATGCTCATTCTGCTTTTTTCCTATTTTCTGCCAATATTACCCAGCAGCGGTCGGTTAGATACTATCTTGGACTTAGACATTCAAACACACACCGGCTTTTACCTTATTGATACACTTCTTGCAGGAAACTTCACCGCCTTCCGAAGTGCCGTTGCCCATCTGATCCTCCCCGCAATTACATTGGGCACCATCCCGTTGGCGATTATTGCCCGGATGACCCGTTCCAGTCTGCTTGAAGTGCTAAATCAGCCGTATATCACGACGGCTTATGCGAAAGGTTTGCCTCGGTGGAAAGTTATCAGCAAACACGCTATGAAGAATAGCATGGTGTCTGTCTTGACGGTTATCGGCTTAGAGTTCGGGTACCTACTGGGTGGCGCGATTTTAACCGAGCATATCTTTTCTTGGCCCGGACTCGGTTCATGGCTGCGCGCCGCAGTCGAGGCGCGCGATATTCGCGCAGTCCAAGGCGGTGTGCTTTTCGTCGCAACCGTCTTTATGTTCGTCAATCTTATTGTGGACCTGTTATATGCCTACTTCGATCCGCGTATCCGACTGGGAGACGAGGCGAAATGAATACACCCATAACCGCCAGTAGCCAACAACATATCTTTCGGAAACTTTTAAGACATCGTTCCGCTACTATCGGTGCCTCAATTATCCTATTCTTTGTTGTTGTTGCCATTTTTGCACCACTCATTGCGACACACGATCCGAGACAAGCGAATATTATTGAACGCCTCCAGGGTGGATCCGCTTCACATTACCTGGGTACTGATAAAGTAGGACGCGATATATTCAGTAGAATTGTCTACGGCACTCGTATATCTCTAAAGGTTGGACTCATCGCAATGACCTTTTCTGTGGGATTCGGTACGCTCTTCGGTGCAATTGCTGGCTATTATGGCGGAAAGCTTGATAACTTGATTATGCGCGTGATGGATATGATGCTTGCAATGCCGAGTATCCTGCTCGCGATGGTAATCGTGACAATTCTCGGTCAGAGTCTCACAAATGCGATTATCGCCGTGTCAATTGTCTATATTCCGCAATATGCCCGAATCCTGCGCGCCGCAGTTCTTAAGGTCCGCGAATTAGACTATGTCACCGCCGCGCAGGTAATCGGTGCGAGTAACAGTCGCATTCTTATGACCACCGTTCTCCCGAATTGCATCGCGCCGTTGATTGTCCAAGCAACCTTAGGTATTGGCGCAGCCATTTTAGATGCAGCAGGACTCAGTTTCTTAGGGCTCGGTGCAGAGATCGGCGAACCCGAATGGGGCGCGATGCTCAATGAAAACCGAGAACTCATCCGTCGCGCACCCTTAGCCGTCACCGCTCCTGGCGTTGCCATTTTCTTGATTGTTTTAGGCTTCAATCTCCTCGGTGACGCACTCCGAGATGCATTAGATCCACAGATAGACTGAATCCAAGTCAAACACAAAAACGAATGTTTAAACGAATGTTTAATTGACATAACTCATATTTTTTTGACACGCCCTGTTTTTCGTGGTATAATTGAATGCAAATTTAGCCTATTGAGGTTTAATATTTTTATGAGGTTTGCTTTAAAGTCTTTTATTTTGAAAATGAGTCTCAATATCACAAATTTAGACACTGGGGACAATTGCGGATTACTTTCCTTCCCTAATATAAGAAACTCGCGATCTACATTCTACCTTTTTCTTACCGTCATCAGTGCGATGCTATGTCTCTCCACTGGCTCCGTTGAAGCTGCAACGCGGGAGTATTGGATCACCGCCGAGAAAGTTAAATGGAACTACGCACCGAGCGGGAAAAATCTTATCAGACCGAATATGGGATTGGACGTTTGGGGCAAAGCACTCGTGTATGAGAAATACCGCTACTTTCAATACACCGATAACACCTATACGACACAAGTCGAACAACCGGAATGGATGGGTATTCTCGGACCGCAATTGCATGCTGTTGAAGGCGACAGTGTAAAGGTGCATTTTCTCAATCGCGCGGATAAACCGCTCAGTATTCACGTTCACGGGTTACAATACGATGAAGATAACGAAGGCGCGGATATGAAAGGTTCTGGGGCTTCTGTTATGCCGGGCAGTATGTTTACTTACCACTGGGAAGCGGACAGTGATGCCGCCCCGGGGCCGAACGATCCGTCCTCTATTGTCTGGCTTTATCACTCCCACGTTGATGCTGTTACAGAGGTTTACGACGGCTTAATCGGAACCGTTGTCGTCACGAAAAAAGGGATGGAACGCGCGCCGAATGATCCGCGCCCTAAAGATATTGACAAGGCATTCACGACACTGTTCTTAATCTTCAACGAAAATGACCGAAAAATCGTCGAAAGCGGACAAAGTGAATCTTATGAATCACCTGAAGAAGCCGAAGAAGGAAACCTTAAGCACGCCATTAACGGATTTATCTTTGGCAACTTACAAGGTCTGGAAGTTCAACAGCACGACCGAGTCCGCTGGTATCTTATCGGGTTAGGCACTGAAGTTGATATGCATACCGCACACTGGCACGGTCAGACGGTGCTAAATGCTGGCAAACGCACCGATGTTGTAGAACTACTCCCCGGGACCATGGTGACTGTAGATATGATAGCCAAAACACCGGGCAACTGGCTCTATCATTGCCATGTCGCAGACCATATCACGGCAGGTATGAATACACGCTGGCGAGTCGTTCCAAAACGGTGACAGAACCGCATACTGTACATCTGGGCAATAACCCGAACTTTTAGCTGCCGTATCTGACAAAATTTATATTGGCTTGAGCCGATGTATACATGCTCGGTTTATCAATGTCAGGGCTTACGCACTGCAGGCGGGGTGTTTTTGCTGGGGTGTTCCCATAGAAACCCCGCCTGCAAGGGGGCTGCTTAAATCCTAAATGTATCAAAGGAGACACAATGTTCACCAACAGAATCCATTTGTTTCATTACGTTTTGCCAATTCTGCCAATTTTGATTGTATTCATCCTCATGGGAACGGTTCACGCGGAAACGCTGACTGTCTATTCTGGCCGCAGCAAGAGCCTCGTTGAACCGATTATCAAGCAGTTTGAAAAAGAGACCGGCATCCAAGTGAAGGTGAGTTACGCCAACACAACACAGTTAGCCGCCACGCTTTTAACAGAAGGCGACAAAAGTCCCGCGGCCCTCTTTTGGGCACAAGATGCCGGGGCACTCGGTGCTGTGAGCAAAAAGGCGATGTTTGAAAAGTTGCCGGAATCTATATTGTCCAAAATTCCTTCAAATTTCCGAGATGCCAACGGTTTCTGGGTAGCGACAAGTGGTAGGGCACGCGTCCTCGCATATTCTCCAGAACGCGTCAAAACAGAAGAACTCCCGAAAAGCGTATTCGATTTAACGAAACCGATGTGGAAAGGCAGAGTCGGTTGGGCACCAACGAACGCCTCCTTTCAAGCGTTTGTCACTGCCCTACGTGTGCAAGTCGGTGAAGAAAAAACAGAAGAATGGCTACGCGGCATGAAAGCGAATGAAGTTAAAAAATATGCCAAAAATACGCCTATCATAGAGGCACTCGCTGCAGGCGAAATCGATCTCGGTTTGCCAAATCACTACTATCTACTTCGTTTCAAAAAAGGGAACTCCAGTTTCCCCGCCGAACAAACCTTCTTTAAAGCAAGTGACCCAGGCAACCTCGTCAATGTTGCCGGTATCGGACTGTTGAAGAGTAGCAAAAACAAGGACGCTGCGCTGAAACTTGTAAATTTTCTGCTATCTACCAAAGCACAGCAGTACTTTACCAGCGATGTTTTTGAATACCCTGTCATTGAAGGTGTAATCCCAAATGCAAATCTGGTGCCACTCTCCGAGCTGCTCCAACTCGCCCCAACATTCAACCTCAATGAAATGGACGATCTTGACGGTACAGTTAGTCTGCTGCGGCGAGTTGAAATCCTATAGAAGCACGAGATCTCGTTCAAGAGGCTGAAACCACGAAAACTGGATGCTAAAGTCAGAAACACTCAGAACACACCGTTACTTCTCTATCTCTGCGGTCGCGTCAGTTATTCCTATTGTCATGGTCGGCATCGGCGGTCTCATCCCGTTGGTCTACCTACTTGCCAAAGCGTTTTCAGCGGAAGGCAGTGCACTTGTCGAAATTGTCTTCCGCTGGCGAAACGCGAGGTTGTTCCTAAATACGTTACTGCTGACAGCAGGCGTACTCGCCCTTGATCTGCTATTAGCAACGCCAGCGGCATGGTTAACAACACGGGCGAACCTAAAGGGTAGACGTTTCTTCACGGTGCTATGCGCGTTACCACTTGCCATCCCAGGCTATGTAATGGCGTATGCACTATTAGCACTCGGTGGAAATACCGGTATTGTTGCACAGTTATTTGGCACGAGCATCCCGCGCCTGAGCGGTTACCCCGGCGCGCTCCTCGCACTCAGTGCTTATACAAGTCCCTACCTCTTTTTGAACCTACGTACCGCCTTGTTAGGACTCGATCCAAGTCTCGAAGAATCCGCTCGCAGTCTCGGCTACAAGCCGTATGAGACCTTCTTTTCTATCGTCCTTCCGCAACTCCGTCCTGCCTTCTACGCCAGTGGACTCCTTATTAGTCTACACGTGCTTGGAGACTTTGGTGTCGTGTCATTGATGCGCTACGAGACCTTTAGTTACGCACTTTACACAGAATATATGCTCTCCTTTGAGCACATTTATGCGGCATGGCTCGCACTGATGCTGCTCGCTTTTACGGCATGTCTGCTCTATCTTGAGGCGAAGCTGCTAAATAATGCGATGTTTCACCGGACCGGTCGCGGCCCCTCCCGCCAATTGCCAAAGACGCAACTCGGCGCGTGGCGTTTCCCAACTTATACCTATCTCAGCCTGCTCACGTTCATAACTGTAGTTGTACCGGCTGGTGCTGTCATGCTTTGGATATTCAGAGGATTGAATATGTCCGCTCTGGAAGGACTTTGGGCAGCACTGATCGGTTCGCTATCAATTGCAATACCTGCCGGTGTTTTATGTGCCTTGCTCGCGATACCATTCGCTTACATTGGTGTTCGATACCCATCACGCATTTCAAACGCGTTAGAGCGCATCGGTTACCTTGTTTACGCGATACCACCGCTTGCGTTCGCGCTGTCGCTCATCTTTTTTCTTTTACACACCGCGCCATTTATCTACAAGACGCTTCCCGTACTCATCTGCGCGTGTACTTTGCACTTTCTTGCAGAGGCGATCGGACCGGTACGCAGCTCGCTCTACCAAGCCTCACCCAACTTAGAGGAGGCAGCTCGCTCACTTGGGTATTCACGCATACAGGCGTTTTTCAGAGTGCTTTTCCCGATTCTTATGCGCGGCATGCTCACCGCGACTGCTTTGGTTTTCCTCGCAACAATGAAAGAACTCCCGCTCACCTTCCTCTTATCCCCCGCTGGATATGAAACACTTGCTCTCAATGTTTGGAGTTACACAACGGAAGCCATGTTCGCTGAAGCAGCACCTTATGCACTCGCAATTCTGCTCTTTTCAGGAGTATTTGTAGGGGTCTTGATCCGTCAAGAAAAAGAAATATAAGCATTGTACAGAATGTTCCACTGAAAAAAGGATAGAACCCTCAGGTAACCCCCCAGACAAGAGCATCAGATATGCCTTAACCTGTGCCCGTAACACAATTTTTCAACAATTTATATACAAGTTTGTCCAATTATGGTAGACTATCTTACAAATCTCTAATTGATCAACTGGAATGAATATATTGTCCGATTTTTTAACCCTACCACCGCTTGTAGCACTTGGTACTGACACGCTTCGGCTATTGCTTTCATTTGCACTGAGTATTTTTATCGTTAACATCTACCAGTGGACACACACCAAAGTCCCCCAAAAGTCGTTTACCGACACACTCATCATCCTCTGTATGCTGATTTCAGTCGTGATGGTGATTATAGGTGATAGCATTGCGCGTGCGTTTAGTTTAGTCGGGGCACTGTCTATCATCCGGTTTCGGACTGCTATCCAAGACCCTCGCGACATCGGCTTCGTTTTCTATGCGTTAGCTGTCGGTATGGCTGTAGGGGCGGGGAACCCGTCCGTTGCAATCTTGGCGACTTTTCTCATCGGTATCATCATTCTGGGTATCTACCACTGGCATCAACGTTTCGGGAATAACAACGAATTTAGCTTAGAATTCTGTCTGCCACCTGATCAGAATCTGGAAACCGTTTACCAAACCGCTTTCGACAAGCACCTGGTTTATGAACGCTTAATTGAAAAACGGATCAAGAAATCCCAATTGGTTGAACTAACATTTCGAGTTAGATTGGCAAATCCAGAGGAATGGCTCGCCTTTTTTAACGAACTCTCAAGGATTGAAAATGTTACAGAGATTAAAATGGATAAAGAGTAAGACCCAAAAAGCAGAGAAACTGCGAACTTATCTTGATGAGAGGCGTCTAAAACTGAAAGGAGCATACAATGAAACACCTTAAATCAATAGCATTTATTGCGCTAATAATTATGGGATGTGCGATGTTAATGTCCGCAAACGCCCAAAACAATCAGGAATCACCAAAACTCTCAGATGAACAGAAGCGGTTTGACCTTAATGGAGACAGCAAACTGAGTACAGAAGAAAATGAACTCATGCTTCGCGTCAGAGGGTTAGAGGCATTTACTGGCGATAAATTCAGTCGTGAAGACCTTGAGAAGATGCAACGTGATACTCCTCCTGATAGAGGTTTCAGAGCCCCCGGTGGGATGCCACCGTTTGGTGGTGGACGCGGTGGCCCCCGACCACCAGAAAAATTGGTCAAACAGTTCGATACAGACGAGGATGGAAGATTAACAGGCGCAGAGCGACAAGCCGCACTCGAAACCCGCGGGGGTGGAAATATTACCCCACTGAACCAAGAAACCTTGCACGATGGCGTTCAAAACGATGTGCAAACGAGCTTGGCATCTGCACCGGCAGGTTCCCCTCCACTCTACGATGCCCAAACACTCCGCACGCTACACCTCCGATTCCACCACGAAGACTGGTACAATCAGATGAGCGCGTTTTATCGCACAGATATTGAGGTACCAGCGGAACTTATTGTTGACGGGAAGGTTTATTCTGATGTCGGTGTCCACTTTCGTGGCACCTCCTCCTACTTCACGGTCAGATCAGAGAAAAAGTCCTTTAACATTGCCGTCGACTATACTAAAGATGGACAACGCCTCTACGGTTACAAAACACTCAACTTGCTTAACGGACACGTTGATGCCTCTTTCCTGCGTGAAGTACTCTACAACCAGATTTCACGAGACTTCATTCCTGCGATGAAAACGAATCTTGTAAAACTTGTTATCAACGGTGAAAACTGGGGGGTCTATATCAACCTCCAACAATATAACAAAGATTTTCTCGCTGAGTGGTTCGGTACAAAAGGCGGCGTGCGCTGGAAAGTAGGTCCCGGTAGGGGTGGTGCGCTCACTTATGCTGGAGACGATCCGACAACATACCAAGAAACGTATCAACTCAAAACTAACAATGTTGAAGACCCTTGGACAGACCTCATCGCCCTCTGTAAAATGCTTGACGAAACAACACCCGATGCCGAACTTGCGGAAAATCTCCCATCCTTGCTTAACATTGATCAGGTGTTGTGGCAACTCGCCGTTTCAAACGTTTTTATGGACGACGATGGTTACATCCACAAAGGCGGTGATTACGCCCTATATCAAGATGTCAACGGTCGATTCCATCTGATACCACACGACAATAACGAAAGCCTCAGATTCGGGAGAGAGGGTCGCGGAGGGCCTGGAGGTGGGGGGCCGGGCGGCTGGTCGTGGGGCGATTTAGAAAACGGAATGGTATCTCCCGTAGCGCACGAAAACAATGCTGCACGTCCACTCATTAAACGATTGCTTTCACACCCAGAATGGCGGGCACGGTATCTTGCACATGTCCGAACCGTTGTAGATGAATGGCTTGATTGGCAAGTATTGGAACCAATTATCAAGGAATACCAAGCACTCATTGATACGGAAGTGCAACAAGACGATAAGAAACTTTATGGGTATGAAGAATTTGAGACGGGTGTTCCCGCAGACCTCAAGCGTTTTGTGAACCAACGTCGTGAGCATCTACGCAATCATCCAGAATTCAGCAAACCGACCCCACAGATTGTCTCTGTTGAAATCGAATCGGAAACCTCTCCTATAGCGAATCAACCCGTTTCAATCAAAGCAACACTTGATAAATCAATTGCCGCTGATGCGGTTTTGTTGTATTATAGTATTGACCGCTATGCCGTTTTCAATCAGGTGATGATGGCGAAGGACGGGGATAACTATATCGGACAGATTCCCGCTTTCCCTGCAAGTACAACAGTTTACTATTACGTCGAGGCTAACGCTGTGAAAACACACGGTACGACTGTTTTCTCACCAGTACGCGCAGAGCAGAGAGCATCGTATTACCAAGTCAGCGTCCCTGTTGCCAAAGAGCGTCCCGTCGTCATTAACGAGCTGATGGCAGCCAATACCAACAGTCTTACCGATCCACAAGGGCAACATGAAGATTGGCTTGAGCTGCACAACCTCACCAACGACGTGGTAGATCTCTCTGGAATGTACCTCACAGATAAAATTGGCAATCTGAAAAAATGGAAATTTCCAGAGAATACGACGATTCCTGCACACGGGTACCTCCTTGTATGGCTGGATGAAGATGGCAAAGCCGAAGTTGGACTCCACGCGAATTTCAAGCTGTCCCGTAACGGTGAAACCGTAATGCTTGTTGATACCGACATACGTGGCAACCAAGTGCTTGATACAGTGACGTTTGAAAAACAGGAGAAGGATGTTGCACTCGGCAGATGGCCGAACGGTAGTGGTGAACTTAAACAGATCCAAACCACACCGGGTCAGGAAAATGTGCTTCAATAAAACAAAACGAACCTTTTGTTTTGCTGTATGTCTAATCGAACAATAGCACTTTTTTTATCCTCGCAGTTTGGAGAGAATATGTCCGTTGCAACCCTTACAGCTACTATGGAAACCTATTCGGAGATGGGAAAAACAGAAGATTTAGATCTCGCTCAGGAGCGTGAGGTCGTTTTGCGCTGTCAAAATGGCGATGCCGATGCGATGGGAACTCTTATAATTCAATATCAACATTGGGTCTACAACATCGCTTACGGTATACTCGGTCATCACCAAGACGCCCAAGATGTCGCACAAGATGCTTTCCTCTCTGCATGGGAAAACATCGGGAAATTCCAATTCCGTTCCCGGTTTTCCACATGGCTTTACCGTATTGTTAAGAACAAATGCCTTAACCATATTGATCAGTATCAACGTCGAAAAACTGACCCTACAGAGATTGATGATTCACAACCGTGGGTGCCTTTGGACACAGTCACCCCTGAAGCAGAAGCACTCCGCACTGAGGAGAAAGAAATCGTCCATGCCGCCCTCGCAAAACTCAAAGACAGCCATAGAGAGATTCTGGTGCTCAGAGAACTGCGAGATATGGCTTATGAAGAAATAGCAGAAATCTTAGGATGTACACTGGGACGGGTCAAATCCCGTTTACACGAAGCCCGAAAAGCGTTGAAAAAAGAACTGGAGCGAGTCGAGTGGTAACGCCTCTTACCACTATTCTCGATAAAAAATGAACCACAAACGCATTCAAGACAATCTATCCGCTTACTTAGATAACGAGTTAACACCAAGTAGGCACAAACAGGTTGAAGCACATCTCCGTTCCTGCCAAGAGTGTTCTGATATGCTATCGGCGTTCCAGCAGAACCGTCAGATGGTCGCTGATCTCTCACATCCGGCACCATCAGCGCTCAAAGACGCAGTGATGGCAAAAATCCATACGCAGTTTCAAGATGACTTGTCAGCCTATTTAGACAACGAATTAGCCCCTGCTGAGCACCAGCGGATCGAAGCACACCTTCATACCTGCAACGCGTGCTCTGAAATGCTGGCAACGTTCCAAGAAAATCGCCAGCGGATCAAAACACTTGAACATCCGGCACCAGCGTCTATTCATGACGCAGTGATGGCACAGATACGTCAACAAGCGGCAGAGGCAGATGTAGCCGAATCCACATCCACGAAATGGTTACCAGACCTTGGCAGATGGTTTTTCCGCCCTGTTACAGCAGGTGCTACTGGTATCCTAACGCTTGCGCTGATTTTGGGAGCACTCTACTTTTATCCGAATAACACCCTACAATACGACGATACGCTCGATTTCTACTTCGAGGTTCATGCTGAACAAGTAGACAATCCATTAAAATCAAACGCCGGTAGACCGATCAGTACAACATCAACAGTGGAACTCTTATCTACAGAAACCGCTGACGATGCTGAAACGGTTATCGACCTCTATTTTGAAGATATCGGGAATTGAATCTTCCAGCAGCAAACTGACAGGTGAATCCATGGGAATCCACACCCATTTTATACCTCATAAGCACCAACGCCGCAAACGCAATCTCATCGGATCTACAGTTTTAGCACTTTTGCTGTGGATACCGTCCACACTTTTTGCTGACATTAGTACGCTTGAACGTATTATAGAAGCCGAACATAAAATCGGTTACGTCGGAATCCGTTTGAGAACATTCACTTCATCAAGAGGTGTCCGAACGCTTGAAGAATACGTCATCCACAAACCCGAAGATGCCGCATATAGGAAGGTCGTGTCCGTCGTTGGCGAACGCCAAGCCCTCGGTGGGCAGCGAAACAGAGACGAAGGTCAGAGAGATGACAGGCGCAGAAATCGAGACGAGAACAACAGAGACAATCGCCGGAGGGACCGTGAACGCGAGAACTGGCGACAGATGAGGAGCCTATTTTCCGAAAGAGAGATTAAACTCATTGCAGAAAATTATAACCTTGAGCAACGTCCCGCAGAGGAAAAAATTGCGAACCATGAAGCCGATATATTAATTATCAGCCCTAAGCTCGAGGGAAAACCTACAAAACGTATATTCTTTGCCCGTGAAAACGGGATTATCTTACGGGTGGAAGACCTGGACACTGAAGGCATTCTTCGGGATATGTTCGTCTATACCCGAATTAGTTTTGATCCTGAAACTATTAACAATAAATGGAAATCCTTTGAAAAAGGGATTAGACCCCAACCGCGGCGCAGTCGTTCAGTTCCGATTGCCGAAGCCGAAAAAATCCTTAAGACGAAACTCATCCAACCGGATTACTTGCCGCCTGGGTTCCAGTTGAAGGATATTCGTAGCCTGAAAAACAGGGGACGTGACTTAATTTTTCTTGAATATACAGATGGATTGGTCAATTTCACACTCTTTGAAGAAGAGGACAGACCACGCCGTCAGGACGACAGAGAACGCGAAGGAACTCAGATCAAAATTGGCGACACAACTGTGTATCAACGAAAATTCGGATCAACAGATGCCTTCAGATGGTCGGGTGCGAAAATCCGTTTCTCTTTAGTTGGTGCGGTCCCTACCCCCGAAATGCAAAAAGTAATAGAATCGATGATAAAGAAAATAGATAAAAAATAAGGAGAAAATATGCAGATATATCATGCTATTCTGTTAGGTATCATTGTCACCGGTACATTATTTGTAAGCAATGCAAGTGCTAACGATGCAAAGACTGAACTCGAAAAATCACCGCGCCATGGCGAATGGGTGAAAATCACCGCCGCGGATGGACGTGTTATTAATTCATTCGTTGTCTACCCAGAGGTAAAAGAACCCGCAACATCCATCATTGTCATTCACGAGATTTTCGGACTCACCGACTGGATTCGCCTTGTAGCAGATAGACTCGCCGCTGAAGGATTCGTCGCTATTTGCCCAGACTTGCTTTCTGGTATGGGACCCGACGGCGGTGGCACAGAGAGTTTCGATTCCGGTGATGATGTCCGACGCGCGATTCGGGAACTCCCCGCTGCACAAGTCATGTCGGATTTAGATGCTATCCAGAAATACGTCCGAGAGCTGCCCTCAACGAATGAAAAAGTCGGTGTTTCAGGATTTTGCTGGGGTGGCGGTCAAACGTTCAGTTACGCCGTCCATTCCGATACAATCGCTGCGGGTTTCGTATTCTACGGTCGTGCTGTATCCGCAGAAGATGTCCCGAAGATATCAGCCCCAGTATACGGCTTTTACGGCGAAAGCGACAACCGTATCAATGCCACAATTGATGCCACAAAAGCAGCAGCAGATGCCGCAAATGTCACCTATGAACCCGTTATCTACAAAGGGGTCGGTCACGCTTTCCTGAGACGCGGCATGGCAGAAGACGCAAATGACGCACAGAAAGCTGCTACAAAAGCCGCATGGGATCGGTGGGTATCCGTGCTCCGAGGGCTCTAAACAATTGTGCTTTTATTGTACGCACGGGGCGGATCTCAATCCGCCCTATTTTTTTCCAAAAGACTTGACATTACAATAAACCCTATGGTATCCTTAATTTAGATGTACCAAAAAGGAACTTCCCAAAAAACCAGAGATTAATGCGTCCAAAGTTATCAGCAAAACAGGAAAATCTATCTCGATACGTGCTGTTTCAATCGCCCTTTTGATGCTCAAACGCAAACTCGAGTTCGCCGCGAAGCAGAATCTGTTGAAATAATTATTGAGTATTTTGACATAGGTTACTGGCAATGGATTGCCAGCAGTGTTAATGCCGATGAAATCGATCGAATCACTGAACCGATCAAACACACCAAAGTCAAAACCCTGCTATCTCTCGCATACCAAATTATTTGGGTTGGTGAGGCAGAAATAACACGAGATGAACAACTTGAAGCGTTTGGTTTTGAGCGGTTAGATGCCTTACATCTTGCTTGTGCCGAAAGTGGCAACGCAGACATTTTTCTCACAACAGATGATTCACTACTGAAGATAGCAAAACGCGTCAATACACAACTTCACGTCCGAGTCGAATACCCAGACACATGGCTACATGAGGAAACAGGACATGAATACACGAAATATGACTGATGAGGAGATTTACGAAGCTGGACTCAAAGTACTCTCTGAGAAACTTGGTGCAGCTGGAATGATCCGATTTCTTAGGCAGTGCGAACCAGGTACAGGCAATTTTACGGAAGAACGCAAGGAATGGATCTCTGATGAACCCGACATCAGGACGATCGCAAAACGGATCCAACGGACTCACCAAACGTAAATTTCACATTCGTAGGCGCGTCCTATAGTCGCGAAACCTTTTACCTAAGAAAGAATAGACATGGCAAACCGACTCAAAGATAAGATCGCCGTTATCACGGGTGCAGCACGAGGTATTGGTGCGAAAAGCGCGGAACTTTTCGCAGGCGAAGGCGCAGCTATCGCCATCTGGGACCTCAATGCTGAACGTGGCGAACAAACCGCACAACACATTCAAAACTCCGGCGGAACCGCCCTCTTCTGTGAGTGCGATATAACCGATGCTGCGCAGATTGAAGGTGCTGTCAATCAGGTCACATCTGAACTTGGCAATCCAAATGTCCTGTTCAACAACGCCGGTATCGCTGTCGTCGGTGAATTAGAAGATATCTCCGAAGAAGACTGGGACCGGCAATACGCTGTCAATGTAAAGAGCATCTACCTCGTCTCTCGTGCGATAATTCCGTTGATGCGCGCAGCCGGTGGCGGTTCGATTATTAACATGGCCAGCGAATCCGCTTATGTAGGGTTTCCGATGCACCCCGCCTACACCTCCTCCAAAGCCGCCGTCGTACACCTCTCACGAAGCATGGCAGTTCGGTACGCCGAAGACAACATCCGTGTCAACAGCCTCTGCCCCGGCACGATTAACACTGAACTCTATCAAGAATTCCTATCGAAGCAACCAGACCCAGAAGCCATAAACAGAGAAATCAAAGAGATGCATCCGCTCGGCATCGGCGAACCGGAAGACATCGCTTGGGCAGCGGTCTATTTAGCCTCCGATGAATCAAGATACATGACCGGAGCACCGATGCTCGTCGAGGGTGGTATCCTATCGCTCTAATGAGCTCTCCAAAAACACACCTTCCTACACTTTCCTTTCAGAATACACTATACGGACAGACATAATCTATTCCATTATTACCTTTTCCCAATTTCCCACAAAATTAGGTAACCGTCTCGTCCTTAATTCGCGTCATATATACCAATATGATTGATAGCATAATGAAGAAAGTGCCAGAAACGCTTTACGATATTTTGGCACGCTCTGAACAAGAAATCTACGCCGTCGGTGCCTCTGGAACCATCATTCATTCAACAGATGGCGGACAAACGTGGAAACAGGAACATACCGGCGTTGACAATGATCCGTATACCATCACACGTGTCAAAGATGGTAAAACGCTGTGGGTCGTTGGGCAAGGCGGCGTTGTGCTGCGTCGTCCTAAACGTTGACGATTTAGCGAGTCTCCCCTGACTGTAAGGGTCGTTAAATACTAAAACAGGGCTAATGCACTCGGATGATTCGACGACCTGTGAAAGTTTGACCGAACATATCCGTCGTCCGGACGTAGATGACGTGCGTTCCTTCCGGAGCATCCGCTGGAAGCTGCGCTTGCCAAATGTGCGATGATTTTGTAATTCCAGTAAGCCTTTTTGTCTTTTGCGGCGGTTCGCTGTCTTCCTTCAACTCTGGCTTCATTGCTTCTCGAAGGGCGGTCTGCACTTTCCACGCAAGGTGTGCCGCATCGTCCCGTTTCTTGAGAGCTTTATAGTATGGGTCTTGCTGAGGCGTATAGGTCATCGGTCTCCATTCCGCATCTTCACCCAGACGGATTTCAACCGTTGAGCGTTTGGTGCCGCCAAAAACGTTAACGATCACATCTGTGTTGCCAGTTTCTGTTGATGCAACTTCCCACGGTGCAAATATGTTCATCTGATAATCCGCGGGACGACGGGCGGCTTTAAACCGAATTGAATATTGATTCCCGCTGAATGTAAAGATGCCATATCCGTTCGGTGCACCATCTCGCATCGTTGTGTGCGGAATACCAATCTCATCAAGCGTACCCTGCCACCAAGAGCCTGATGTGGTTGCATGATTGTGGTGATGATGTGGGTCGTCGCCATGCCAACCGTGATCCGGTCCGACGAAGTCATCCCGTTGGATATGCGTGTGCGCTGATAGCGATAATGTGTGCGGACGATCGCCGAGTAGATTCATCAATTCCTTCACATCGCGCATCTCGGTCAACGGAATATGAAAGGATACAACGACAAGCTGATCTTTCGGCACAAAAGCGAGGTCGTTGCGAATGAACGCTAACTGCTGCTCTCCCACCTCACTGGCGTAACGAGGGTTGTTCTCCTCATCGCGATAAAAGTTCACATTGTCAATGTTGATAAAATGGACAGGTCCCCAATCATAAGAATAGCACGTGGGTCCATAAACACGTTCAAATGTCTCATCGGCGTATCGGTCCTCGGTTGCCAGACGGTTCATATCATGGTTACCATAGACGTTGTACCACGGTATCCCCACGGTCGCCATCACTTCGTTAAGTGGATGGAATAAGTTTAAATCGTCACCCACCAAATCACCAAGACTGATGCCGAACACCGCATCAGTGCCAATAATTTCTTCAACCACATCGTGTGCCAACCACTCAATCTCTTGCATACTGTAGGGTTGTGTATCCCCGAAAACGAGTGCCTTAAAAGTATCCGCTTCCGGCTGTTCAGTGAGCGGAAAATCAATCGATGCTGGTAGTGGACCGGTCGGTGCAACACCGGCATATTTCAGGCCTTCTGGTGAACCGTGCGGTTTGTGAATGTAATAAAATTTCGGGAGCCGATTTTCATCAACCGGTGTCATAAACCCACGGGGCTTAATCACAAAAAGAATGGTGTCGTCACTGACTTCAAGTGCGTATTGTCCGTTAGCATCGGTTTGGACAATATCCCGCCCATTAGAGACGCGAACCCCGGACAACCCGCTCTCGTTGTCGTCCTTCATCTGGTTTCCGTTTGTATCCAGAAATACAGTACCAGTTGCGGTTAAATTTTCTGCCACACTGTTTCCAATCCCGTAAACAATCAAGATAACGATTAAAACTGCAAAATTCCATTGTTTGTAAACCATACAAATCCATCCTTTTGACACCAGCACATTCGGCGGTGTTTTTTCTCAATCATAACACATTTAGCAAAAGCAGTCCAAAAAGATTTCTATCTTTTTCTCAACCTCTTCCGATAGACCCTGTCCACTTTTCTTTAGATCAAACAATTTATGGCGACCCAAACGCCTCCAACACCGGCTTAGCGATCCAGCAGTCCGGTGCGGTCAATCCGAAAATATGGGCAACTGTCGCAGCCGTGTCATAGATGTTCACAAAAGAAGCCAGTTCTTTCGCTGGCGCGACCCCGGGTCCAGCAATAATCCAAGGAATCTCGACCTCCGCCAACGTCGCCCCACCGTGTCCTTTTCCGACACCGCCATGATCAGAAGTAACGATAAGAACCGTTTGCGACAGCATTCCCGCTGCTTCGAGACCCTGGACCGTCTCGCCGATGAGCCGATCCGCCTCTTCAACGGACTTGTAATATTCAGGCGTTGCATGACCGTACTTATGTCCGGCATGATCAATATGATCGAGATGGATAAGTGTAAGATCAGGCTGTTTTGCCTTGAAATAGGCAACGGCGCGTTCGGTGGTGTTGATGGGACCGTCTGTATCTTCAATGGTGTCCAAGGCTTCGCGTTCAAACAACACGCCGAGACCACCCCAATCGTGGAAGCAGGCAATTACTGCGGATGGCTGCTGTTCACGTAGCACGCTGAAGATCGTAGGGAAAATGCCGCCCGACCCGACTGCCGTTGGCGCGAGCGCAAATTTATTCGGTCTCCAGTCGTTAGACGTGACACCATGCTGCTCAGGTCCAGCACCCATCAGCATCGAAGCCCAATTCGGACTGCTGGAAGTTGGCATCACGGCGCGGGCATGCAGCGTATAGGCACCCCGCTGCATGAGGGCATCCATATTTGGCGTATCCGCCTTTTGAATGCCGTCAGGACTCATCCCATCACACCCGATAATCACCACATGCTTCACGCCTGGAACCTCCGAAACGGTCTGAAGCGTGAAACCAAAGAACAGATAACTGACCAGCAAAATAGCGCCAAACACACCGAAAGCCTTTTGCTTCTTGAGAGAAATACGCACTGTTTCTTCCTCCGAAATCGCCGCGAGTTATCTGCCCGCAGCAGCCTTGATCTGTCCCCAAGTGAGACTCAGTTTCCCAGCAGGCTCCACCGCCAACCCTTCCGCTTCCATGTTGTTCAAGATCTCTTTTTCGCTGAGTGCCCGATCATAGAGACGCACTTCGTCAAGCATCCCCTTGTGTACAAAGTCCTCGTTGTCATCTTTATACGCACCGATGGAGAAAAAGATGCGATCCGGATAGTTGATCGGTCCCGACTGGACACCCGAAGTGCCCTCAAGTTTCCCATTGACGTAGATTTTCATCTCCTTACTGTCATACGTTCCGACCACATGGTACCATTTATTTACCTCGGACGCGCTGGCAGCATTGAGGTAGGTTAAGAGACCATCCCCATCATCAGCGTCCTCCGAGGAGAGCGCGAAACTGAAGGCTTTCCATCGGGTGCCGAGCAGCCAACCTTTCTCAAAAGCACCGTTGTCTTGAACTGCTACGACGTACCCACCCCATTCGATAAACTGCTCATCCCACGCCCATAATTCTATAGTCATCTCCTCTGTGGGAAGTTTGGCTTTTTTGATGTCATCGGTCATTTGGACACGGGCACCCGCGCCCCCGCCCAATTGCACTGCCTCTCCAAACTTACCCGGGACGATTTGAAGGTCCCCTATTATTCCGGCATCCTGGTCGCCCCAGATATCTTCTACCGTTTTGCCTTTTACAGTGTCTTTATCGAAACTCCAATAGCCGATTAACCCATCCTCAATGACGACTGTCCGAGCATCAACAGGAATCCCTATTCCCAATCCAGTGATTAAAACAACAACTAAACTCAGAACCACTTTTTTTGTCACGTTCATAACAGACAAAAACATCTCTTTCTCCTTTGGTTGTCCCCTACCGCAAATAGCGGGTGAATTGTTGGTGCGGGCATCTCTTCAAAACCTAATCCGATACTATAGTATACAATACATATTGTGTTCTATCAATACATAATCGTCAATACTGTTATCAAGGATAGTATCCTCGATCTCCATGCCAAATCTTTTTCGCTTTATGCACCCTTTCCATTCTCAAATCGGATCATTAATTATAAAAGCGTGCCACATACCACTTTACGAAAAAAATTGGTTACACAAAACCTGATTCTCTGGAGAAAAATAAAAACCATCCGTATTGTAATATAGCATTAAAGGGAGTTCAATATGTTAATGACCATGATTCAAAAAGAGATTATGCATCATCTTCTGAGCGTCCGTTTCGTCGCGCTCCTTCTGATGTGTCTCCTCCTCGTCCCACTGACCCTTTCTACCAATTACCGAAATTATCGCCAGAACTTAGTGGATTATCAAGAAGCCGTTAAACTCGCAAACATTGAAGAAGCCACGATGAACACGGGGATGTCCTTGGATCCCGGATTGGAAGTTTCCAAACTCTTCCTCAAACCGCCGCCGTTGAGCGTCTTCGCAAATGGATTAGCGGAGGTATTGCCGGGTTATCTCGGCATGACGCGTAATGGAATTACACAAGGGGCACCTGCCTTAGCATCCTCCCTTTCCTACCTGTTAGGGCATCTCGATTTTCTGTTCGTCGTCGGTACCGTCTTCAGTCTACTCGCGTTACTCTTTACGTTTGATGCGGTTGCCGGGGAACGAGAAGCGGGTACCCTTCGGATTACCTTAGCGAATGCCCTGCCGCGCGACCTATTTTTATGGAGTAAATTGATAGGCGGATACGTGGTGTTTGTCGCTCCGTTCTTGGTGTCGTTGCTGTTCGGCTTATTGGTACTTGTCTGGCAAGGGTTCCCTCTCGGCGAACCTGAAATTTTTCCGAGAGTCCTCGGTTTAACCCTCATTTCATTGCTCTATATTGGGGTCTTTTTTGCAATCGGTACAGTGATTTCTACCTACTTAGATAATTCTAAAACGGCACTCATCATCGCCTTTACTGTTTGGGTGTTTGCGGTGTTGATTACACCACGCGTTGGGTTCCTCGCTGCCAAACTTATCGCACCAGCACGCACTTCACAGAGCGTCTATATGGAAAAAGCAGCCATGCGAGACGATTTCAATGCAGCACTCGAAAAGGAAAAACAGGAAATAACCAACAACGAGGCACCCCTGGATGAGCGGGGACGCAGAACTATAGGCGGGGAGATCGCAAGAAAAATTGGTGAACGTATGAAACCCTTTGAAGCCGAATATAGATCGAAATTCCAGGACCGCGCTAACCAATTGGATCGGGATTATAAACGTGAAATCGAACGACAAGAAGAATTAGGCGAGATGCTTTCCCGAATCACACCAACATCTTCCTTAATTTATATCACTACAAACTTGACACAGACCGGAAAAGGAAAAAGAAGCACTTATTTCCAAATGGGGGATCGCTATTACAATGCACTCTATACAGCCCTGTTCAGTAAAATTATAGATCATACCTATCACAGACAACACAGACCCGTCAAAATCACACAACCACCTCCTTTGGAGATAACGACTTTAGGAGAAACGCTCCGTCAATCGGCAGTGGATGTGCTATTGCTCTGCTTCTTTGCAGTGGTATTGACAACCGTAGCGTTTCTGAAATTCTTCCGCTCTGATATTTGATATCAATGATAGCTGAATCGTCAACAACGTTTAAAACGCGTCTTGAGAATATAGACGCATATTATGCACCCTTTCCACCTCGAAATCGTATCTTTAATTATAGAATGATGAAGTAATGTTGCAAACTTATGGGTTTCATTTTACGATTGTGTTTGGTATACTTTCCACTACGAAAGTGTCTCAATATCGAAAGTATTCGTCTACTCACCGCTGTGTTAGTCTAAACTCGGCGGCATATAATCATGGAGTACTCTGATGGAAAGAGAAAACGATGTTCAACTGATTCGTAGAATTTTATCAGGAAACGATGAGGCATTTAGTGTTTTAGTCCGAAAACACCAAAAGAGTATTCACGCCCTTGCGTGGCGGAAAGTCGGTGATTTTCACATCGCTGAAGAGATTACCCAAGACACTTTCCTCTCGGTATACAAGAACCTCGCGCAGCTGAAAAATCCGAACCAGTTTGCGGGTTGGGTTTATGTAATTGCCAATCGGTTTTGCCTTAAATGGCTCCAAAAGAACAAACCCGTGATGCAATCACTGGAAGACACACCTATGGAAGAAATCGAGAATTCCTCTTATACACATCACTTATCTGACCAACGGCAGACAGAGCTCATTGAGGATCGCCGTGAACTCGTCAAAAGACTTCTGGCACAGTTGCCGGAGAGCGAACGCACGGTAGTGTCCCTCTACTATCTCGGAGAAATGACAGCGAAGGAGATCGGAAAATTTTTAGGTGTGTCAGTAAATACGATTAAAAGTCGACTTCGCCGGGGACGTAAGCGTTTACAAGAACAGCAGGTAGAACCGTTGATCCGCGAAACACTTGGGAATATCCAATTCCCTGCCCAAGTCACTGAACGTATCATGCAGGAAGTCGCCAATATGAACCCGATACCGCCTCCAGTTGGCAAACCTTTGCTACCGTGGGCGGCTCTTGGAACCGCTACCGTTTTGGTCATATTGCTGTTCGGTGCGATCGCGCAATATCTCGTGCGTTTTCAGAAGCCGTACAGTTTTGAAGCACAATCTGAACGGACGATTGAAATCATTGACACACCTATCATTCTCAATACTACTGCAAAACCAGCGGTACGAAACCGAGTTGGACAGGCTGCTACCGCCGGTAAAAGCAGCGGCACCGGCACACAAGTCTCTACAACTACGACAGCATCTGTGGAGGACCCTGCCAAATTTTCTACCGGGCGGTGGACGCAGGGAGGCGCGCCACCAGGGGGACACGTCCGAGATATCTTCGCGACATCTGAAGGGACCCTCTATGCTGTTGCCCCGACAGGCATATACAGATTAGGCACAGATGCAACCACGTGGACACGCATCAACGCGGATATTCCAATTGGTAAACCGCTAATGCCGATGGCAGAACATAGCGGCACCCTCTACATAGTATCCACCGAT
>JAJEGI010000003.1 GCA_022819945.1 Candidatus Poribacteria bacterium | reverse complement strand
TCCGATGCGCAGAGACCGAGAAATTTCCACACGTTACCTTCTTTTTTAACGACTACCGAGATGAACCGTACGCAGGCGAAGATCGTCAGATTATTGCCTCTCCGCGCGATGTAACGACTTATGACCAGAAACCCGAAATGTCTGCCCCTGGCGTGACCGCAGAAATGTTACGTCGGATCGGCTCCGATAAATATGACCTGATAGTGCTTAACTACGCCAACGGCGATATGGTAGGGCATACAGGTTCTCTTCCAGCTGCTATCAAAGCCGTTGAAGCGGTTGATGCGGGTGTTGGGAGAATCGTTGACGCTGTGCTTAAAAAGGACGGTGCACTCATTGTCACCGCCGATCACGGGAACTGTGAGCAGATGATTGACCCGGAAACCGGAGGCATCCACACCGCACATACGACGTATGACGTGGATCTTATCGTTGCCGATAATCAACTTAGAGGACAACAACTCCGTGAAGGTGGGAGGCTTGCAGACATTGCACCAACGGCACTGCATCTTCTCGGTTTAGAGCAACCCACGGAGATGATAGGTGAATCACTCATTTCTTAACAGGCATAGATAGAAGGAACCTAAAATGGATAACTCTCAACAGTCTCATGTTCCAGCAAACACCCATTTGAGGGCTGAACAAGATGCAGAATCCGATGCCAAGAAGTTTAGATGGTTTTTCATCGGTCTTTTTGGGCACATAGCTGGCATCCTTATCGCTTCTATCTATGAACCAACACCACCTGCCTCACGGCTGCTTGGGAAATCATCTGAAGATGCAGCTCTATACACAGATAGTTACAAAGCGAAAAGTCGGGGCATTCAAACACGCCAATCTATAATCGGCTTAGTTGCCGCTTTCTTTTTGGGAATCCTATCTGCTATTATTACTTGAAAAGCATGCAATCGAACAAAACAGGACTTACGCATTTTTCCATGATAACGGACGTATGACGCACTGCGGGATTTTTGCTTGGGGTGTCTTTGCTTGGGGTGTTTTTGCTTGGGTATTTCTGCGTATTGATAGGGTGTTTCTGCGTATTTCTGCGTATTGATAGGGGTCTTTGTTAGGTATTTCTGCGTATTTCTTCAGCGTTTTAAATCCCGCCTGCAGTGGGGGCTGCGTAAGTCCTACAAAATAAGCGAAATCTAAAGTTTTCCGCTCTGATGGAGCAGTATGTGATCAACGAAATTAATGTAGTGTAAGGAGGTTTTAGCATGTCCACACCGATTGACCAGCAAGTTAGCGGGGATTTCAGGCTGTTCGCTGGCAGTGCGAACCCGGCATTGGCAAAAGAGATCGCTGCGATTTTAGGTGTTGAACTCGGTAAAATTACAATCGGTCCGTTTCCGAACCTTGAAACTCGCGTTCAGATTGAGGAAAGTATTCGCGGCACCGATATCTATATCGTTCAGCCAACAAGTCAACCTGCCAACGAAAACCTGATGGAACTGCTCATCACGATTGACGCGATGAAGCGTGCGTCAGCCCGGCAGATTACGGCTATTATTCCGTATTTTGGGTATTCCCGTCAAGATCATAAAACCACAGGGCGCGAACCCATTAGCGCGAAACTCGTCGCCAATTTATTGACGACAGCGGGCGCGAGTCGGGTCATGGCTCTGGATCTACATGTGCCACAGATACAGGGCTTCTTCGACATTCCTATGGATCACCTGACTGCCGTGACGACTTTGGTAAACTACTTCCGCGAGAAGCAGGTTGAAAATGGCGTAATTGTTGCCCCCGATGCCGGGCGCGCCAAGTTAGCAGAAAAATACGCCGATATGCTTGGGCTGCCGTTAGCCATCATGCACAAACGCCGAACCGGTATCGATGGACAGAGCGTTAAATTCGTCGAGCTTGTTGGGGATGTCAATGGTAAAACCCCAATCATCACCGACGATGAAATACAAACAGGCGGAACTATTCGCCAACAAGCCATGGCATTAGCGGAGGCTGGTGCGGAACCCGCTTATGTGAGTATCGCACACCCTATATTGGTCGGTCCGGCGTTGGAACGTCTTGACCACCCATCCATTCGTGAAGTGGTCACCACGAATACGATCCCTGTGCCGGCTGAAAAGCAGTTAGATGGAAAAATTAAGGTGCTTTCTATCGCGCCACTCCTATCTCAAGCCATATTGAGGGTCCATCAACACCGATCGGTGAGTCAGGTCTTCCGAGACCAGCAGCTTGATTTTCCTGTCTAATTTGTCGGTACCTCAACTCGCCGTTGAGAGTCAATTAAGGAGATTCGCCGAGGAAGCCTTCAGCGTTGAGACACGTGTCCAATCGATAAAGGACGTGCAAGAAAAATTGTTAATCATGGGTTGAAGTTTTTAAGGAATTGGTGTATAATGACTAATCATTTCGCTTGGAGGAGTGGAAAAATGCTCACGCAAGAACAGTGTGATTTTTATAACGAAAACGGATATATCGGTGTTGAAGCGGTGCTAACGGCAGAAGAGGTCGCTGATCTCCAACGCGTCACCGATGAATTCGTTGAGAAGTCGAGAGAGGTTACCGAACATACTGACATCTTTGACTTAGAACCCGGACATACAGCAGCGACCCCACGCGTGCGTCGTATCAAAAGCCCGGCACTCTACCATACCGTCTATGATCAAACGTTACGGCACCCTAAGGTACTGGATATAGTAGAGCAACTCATCGGATCCGGTGTTCGGTATAATGGACATAAATTAAATATGAAGTATCCGGAGTTCGGAAGTCCGGTTGAATGGCATCAGGATTGGGCGTTTTATCCACACACCAATGACGATCTGCTTGCAGTCGGGATCGTGATTGACGATATGACTGTGGAGAACGGCGCGTTGATGATCATTCCGGGTTCCCATAAGGGGCCCACTTTAGATCACCACCAAAATGGTGCTTTTATCGGTGCGGTGACGGATCCTGATTTCACGCCAGAAAGTGCTGT
>JAJEGI010000041.1 GCA_022819945.1 Candidatus Poribacteria bacterium | reverse complement strand
ATTGCTTGATATAGATGCCCACTTCCGCTGCATCTGACGGAGATGAATCTCCCTCACCTTCACACCGATGTGGTCTGCCCATTGCCATACTGTATCTTTCAAATCCGCTGTATTGGCATTCATACCCGTTTCAACCTCAACAATTTGTTTGCCGTTTCGATTATATTTTGTCTGCCGACTGTGGGTTCTAATGTCCGATAGAGCATTATCCGCAATTGGCTCCCTTGTTGATTATCCCACCGATAATCGGGAAATTGTTCAAAAATTTGGTCAACGGCTCGCGCTTGTTCTGGGTTAACATCTTCTATAACGTTCCTGAGAACTGTATAAACCGCATAAGTGTTCTTGTCCAAATCCATCTGGTCCTGTTCCCTTGCAGCACTTGCGTATTCCGCTGCCAACCGCATAAACTCAGCCAGCGTATCTTGGGTTCCTGACTGCCGATTTTCATAAGCCTCTATCGCTGCTTCTGCCCGTTCGCCGATAGGTATCAAAAACGGTTGGGATGTGCTTTCGTCCGTCACCTTCTGACGCAGCACTTTCGCCAAGTTCAGCACTTTAACCGTATCGGATGCATCACTCTGATCTATTTCCTTCAAAGTGGTTTCGTTCAATTCATAAACAGTATCAGGTAACCCAAATAGATCGCCTTCCGTATGCGTCTGTAAGAGTTTCTGTGTCTTAGCGGTCAATTCTTTATCAACGTAAGTGCGGTCAGAATAGATGCTCCGAATCAGTCCATAGAGGGTTGCGAGTGCTTGATAATCTTCTATAAATTCGTGTAAGAAAGGATCAGGCGACAAGATATTATAGAGATTCTGTAACTGTTTGAAAAAGGTGAAAAATGTCTCTCGAACCTCCTTATTTTCAAAATGCTCAATTGCCTGTTCCTTTGCTTTATCATCTGAACCTTTGGCAAGGGGCAGATACTGCTGTGCGGTTTCACGCATCAGTTTCGCAAAAGCCGCTTTGAGTACGTCAATGTTCTGGATGATACTCTCGACCTCGTCAGAATCAAAGGCGAGTGCTTTTTCGAGGTTCTCAAAGATACCGACGAAATCTAACACGAACCCTGCAGGTTTTACCAGACCGTCCGCATCTTCGTAAGGTCGGTTGACACGTGCGATTGCCTGTAATAGCAGATGATCGCGCATCGGTTTGTCGAGGTACATGCAGTAGAGGATCGGTGCATCGAAACCGGTCAATAGTTTCTGAGTTACAATCAAAATCTTTGGCAGTTCATTTTTGTTGATGAATTTTTTGCGGATTTCCTTTTCTTGTTCGGACGTGCGGTGATATGCTTTCATAAAATCAGCGTCTTGATTGTTTTCCGAATAGACAACCTCCGAATATTCGGGTGGTAAATGGTTATCGAGTGCCTGTTTGTAAAGCGCGCACGCCTCGCGATCTACACCGACCAGAAACGCTTTGAATCCCATCGGTTCTACAGTCTCTTGAAAGTGTTCAGCAACATACTTGGCGATTTTCTCAACTCTATTCGGGGCTTTCATTATCGCTTTCAGGTTGACAGCGCGGTCGAGAATAGCGTTCAGTTCATCAGGGTCACTAACACCTTCCGCATCTGCGAGGCTTAGAAATTCGCGATCCAATATCTCTGGATCAATCTGTAAATCGGACGGCGCGAGCGCGTAATGCAACTGCACAGTCGTGCCGTCTTCAATAGACTCCGCGATGGCGTACTTATCCAAATACCCCTGCTCGTCGTCTTTCCCGAAGACCTTAAAAGTGCCTTCACCTTTAGAGAGACTATCAATTGGGGTGCCGGTAAATCCGATATAGGTTGCGTTGGGAAGGGCTGCCATCAGGTAGTTCCCGAAATCGCCGCCGGTTGTTCGGTGTGCCTCGTCAATTAGTACGATTACACGCTCGCGAGTGTTAAGGTTTGCCGGTCGTTTGTCGAATTTATGAATCATTGATACGACTAAACCGCGGTAATCGGAGGATAGAATCTCTTCCAAATCATCTTTGCTCTGTGCGACTTCAAGCGTTGTGATGCCGTAACCGGTGATGTTTCTAAAGAGTTGGCTCTCCAGTTCGTTGCGGTCAACAATCATCAACACGGTAGGTTTTTCTGTCTGTTTTCCACCGCGTAGGAGCCGTGCTGCAATGCTTATCATGGTGAGGGTTTTGCCGCTGCCCTGTGTATGCCAGACCAGCCCGCGCCGCTTGCTCGGATCGTGAACCCGTTCAATGACTTTCTCCACAGCGCGCGTTTGGTGTTGGCGCAAGACGATTTTGGTGAGTTGGTCGTCTTTGCTCTGGAAGATAATAGACTGCTGCAGGACCTTCAGGAAACGATCGCGATTGAAGAAGGTTTTGACTTTCCGCTCGTAGTTGGTGGGCTCGTCAGTTTTCCAGTTAAACAGGTTTTTGCGACTGGTGTTCCATGTCACGCCATAAAAGAAGTCTGTCAATTGTGTCACGCCAAAGAGTTGAGCAGTCGTGAACATCTCCGGTGTTTCATCGTGGTAGCGGCGGATTTGATCGACACCGAGTGCTAATCCGTCCGGTTTGCCAGCATTTTTCGCCTCCACGATTGCGACTGGCATCCCGTTAATCAGGAAAACTACATCGGCGCGATTGCGATGCGATGCGCTTTGCTGTTCCCATTCATCGGTGACGTGAAACAGGTTATTATCGGGGTTTTCAAAGTCAATCAGGGTGACGTTGCGTTCGCGGTTTTCGCTCGGAACGAAAGTTGATTTTTCACCACGCATCCATGAAAGTGCTTCCTGATTTCCCTCAAGTGTTGCATTGAGTAGACCGAGCTGCCGTAGAACGTCCGCACAATTAGAACCGTCTACGATGCCTGTGTTGAGTTTTAAGAGTTGCGTCTTCAGGACATCAGGAAAACAGAGCGCGGCGGTATCACCCCCACGCATACTCATCGCTTCTGATGGAGAAATAGACTGCCAACCGATTTCATCGGCGTATTTGAGCATCGGCTCCTGGACTGTGGAACGTTCGGACATAATGCCACCGAATACGATCAAGTTGAAGGACGTTCTTGGACTACCGGAATCACATAACTCCGAATTGTAGAGCCGTCCAGTGTCTCCGTCTCTACGCGGGGCTCCGGTTCTTTACGATGGTTAAACACGACGTAGGATCCCTCTACAGCCTTTTCGAGTTTAACGTACGCGGCGAGTTGTGTTTTACCTGCCTGATAACGTATATCGCCGCCCCAGATTTTTGTTTCAACGATGTATTTCCTCTGATTATGAAGGATAAGGATGTCCATTCTGCCGCGTCCTGTTTGGACCTCCAGATATAGCGTCCCACCCACAATCTGTACAAACTGCTCAAGATAGGCAAAGAGGAGATGCTGACCGACATATTCTTGGGGTGTCTCTGGCACTTGTAGGATTTTGAAGCCTGCGCGTGCGATAAAGTCCCGGAAGTTGTCAAGAAGTGCTGCCATCTGAATCTGGCCATCCGGTGTGAGGTAGTCCTGAAATCCTGCGCGATTGTCTTCTGGTAAATATTCCTGTTCGAGTCCGTTCACTATCGGTTTGAATGCGTCCATGATGAAATAGTGATAAATTGGGTTGACAATTTCACACATACCGTCAGCACCTTCAGCAATGACACCATAAGTGGCGAGTTCATTGATGTGTTCATTATAAAGCCTAAATCTTACACCTTCATCGTAGGAGGCAATTTTCATGAGGAGTGCCTCAAACCGCCGATCCCTACGGATATTGGTTATCAGATGATCAATATTCGTGTGTCCTTCGCGCAGGAGTTGGATATGTGCTTCTGAAAAGTGTTTCATTGTAATCGGTTCACTTTTCGGGATGTCCATCTCTTCGGTAAGAATTTGGGCGAACCGATTGACGAGCACGGGTTGTCCAGCCGTCTGCTTGTGAATGGATTCAATAACGGCGGGAGCGAAGGGCTGCCCAACTTCATCTGTGTATTGGGAAAGCAGTTCACGTACCTGATCGCGTGTGAAATTGGGCAATTTGAACTCATCTTGGATATTGAACGGAGAAATAGAGCGATCGTAGTTCAGTTGGGTAATACTTTTGACCCCGACGATGCCGACGCTATGCGGGCATCGGTGCCTTCCAGAGAGGTAGATGTGGCGGAGTGTGTATAGAAAATCACTCAGAACCGTTCGAGGGATACCATCAAATTCGTCAATGATAAGGACAACCTTCTGATTTTCCAGCACATCTGAAAGTCGCCGAAAAAACCTTCGCAGAGAAAGATGGTTGGTGAGTTTTGTGTTATCTAAAAGTTGCTCTAAAGCCTCAGAAGGCGAGCTGCCGCGTCTTTGAAAAACAGTGTCTATCGCTTCACGAATATCCTCGTAAATGCCTTCATAAAATTCGGAGGGTTCAAGGTTATTGGACGCTTGGAAATCAATCTGAATTGGGAAATACGACTCGGATGGGAGTATATCTAAGGCACTGCGGAAGAACGTGGTCTTTCCTGTCTGCCGCGGGGCAAAAAGGACGATATACCGTCCCTTTTCCAGCCGATTGACAAAATCGGAAAGTTCCTCTGTACGTGCAACGACGTAGTTATCTTCGGGATATACGGGCCCGCGGGTTTCAAAACATCTCATCTTTCTATTCCATCTTCAATGAATCTCAAGCGTTTTGCTGTTAATTTGGTGATACACTCAAATTCACTACAAGGTGACGCGTGTGTAGATATCCTGCAAAGGTAATTTGCATTCAATGGAATTCAGCAGCAGTACATCTTCAGACGCGTGAAATGTTTGCCGCACCCACTGGGTTTCCGTAAGGCGGTAATGGTCAACCTGAATCCTGTCTTGTGCCACAAGTACATATTCTTGCAGGGATGTGAGTTTTTGATAGTGTGCGAATTTTTCACCTCTATCATAAGCTTCGGTTGACGGCGAAAGCACCTCCACGACAAGGGTCGGATTGAGAAGCGTATCAAAAACGTTATCTTCAAATTGGGGTGCACCACAGAAGACAACAACGTCTGGATAAAAATAGGAGCCTTGCGGTCCCGTCCGCACGCGCATATCGTTGGTAATGACTTTGCACGCACTTCCTCTCAATTGTATATTAAGTTCAGTGGCTATATCCAATGTAATGAGCGTATGTGCCAGACTTGCCCCGGACATCGCAAGGATCTCTCCATGGATGTATTCGCTTTTGACCATCGCTTTGCGTTCCAAAGCGATGTATGCTTCCGGGGTAATGTAAGCCTCGGCTGCAGCAGATGACATGTTTTGTCTCCATGAATGAAATTTATCAAATTATAGCATCTTATGGGCAAAATTGCAATAGGTGAGCGTTCTAAAACCAGAGGCATTCGATTGTTGAATTGTCTGAATCGCGGATTATCGCGGATGACGCGGATTTTAAGCAACGCCTCTTTTGGATCAACACCAAAGTCACACACGCATTCAGTGCTGATTTCCTATGTTTTCATTGCATCAATGAGCGGGACAGCAGACCTTTTTCCTGTCATCAGTTCGTCAAGCATAGCGTGGAATAGTTCGTCAATATGCTCAACTTCTTTTTTAAGGGCTGCTATTTTTTCATCAATTGCCTGAAAAACGTTAGCGATAGCGCGTTGTTCAGAAAGTGGTGGCAACGGAATAAAAAATTTTTCAAAACTACTTTTTTTAACTATAGGAACCGCTGCACGTCCAGCAAAAGAAAACAAAAAACGTGAGCGAAAAGTAACAGCATAGTATACGTAATGAGAGAGAGCCTTTGCGTTTGAAATTATTGCATTTATTTGCTGATTAGTCATACTTTGTTCGGCAGATGTCATCGCGGCCTTGCCAATTGTTGCACCAATACACACAACAAGTACCGAATCGCGAGGTAGTGGACGCGACACCTTGAGTCCTTTAGCAGAAACGTATTTATTTGTCTTAGTGACGTACTGATCTTCCGAAATGTCGCCAGGTGATATGAACATATAGGGACCGCCATAATATTCCGGCACAGAGGTTTTAGGCGTACTGCCTGTGATAACTTTACCTACCTCTTTAATTTCGACTACTTCCCAACTCTCAGGAATCTCGCCAATCTCTGTTTGCTTGCGGGGTTCACCCTTCGTGCCGTGTGAAAAGAGGTGATCTATCAACGCTGCTTTGCGTTCGTGTTCTAATGCGATTTCGCGTTGTCGGGTAAACTTTGTCTCTTGGATTGTCTGTAAGATGTGGGCAATGGCGCGTTGTTCGGGGAGTGAAGGGAGTGCTAAGGGGACACGCTTCATCATGCCCTGATTCAGTTTACCGCGAGTTGTTCCACTGATAAACGGTTTTATATCAAGATAATTTAGTTGACACATCAAAAAATAATTATCTGATAGACCTTGCTTAGCTTGTAAAACATGCGCGTGATTATTTACCCAAAACTTACCGTTCATCAAATAAGCTGAATTTTCAAAAGAACCCCAGTATCCCCCATCCTCTGCTAACAAAACGTATTCACCATCAAATAAGTAATCATTTACAGAATCCACGACTCCATTTGCCCCGCAGTATGGATATTCTCCTTGCATCCGTTGCCTATGTTCTTGATTAAGTGGAATCCTCTGTTTATCAAAGACATTTACTGCTTTTTCAAGTGGCATAACTTCCCAATGTTCTGGCGAATTTATCTCGTTCATTGTATCCTTTCTGATTCAAGTTATGCGGTGCCAACTTTTCGCGAATGAAGCAGATTGAGCGGAGTCGGATGATGTCATTAACTTGAGTTCGTTGTTAAAATGGGATGTAAGTAATTCGGTCAATGTATTCGTCTTCGTCAGATGCACCAGCGATGAGAATCAACTGATCAATGATTAATCCGATTGATACTCTGCGATTAATCGTGAAAATGCCGGGTACATGGTGTCCTGCTGATAGATGGTCAGAGAGATGTTGCGGCATACTGTCCCGATTGTTTGTTATCAAGCTAAATTGGTTCTGTTCACACCACTCTAAGATTTCTGGGTCTGGCGTGCTTTTCGGAGGAGCACCTTCATCGCCAACTGCCAAAACCGTTAGCGATGGTTCATGGTAAATCAATTGCGTACGGTATTCCGGAGAAATATTTTCGTCTATCAGAAACCGACGCATTTTTATTCCTGTTCATTTTTGGATGGAGATTGTGTTGTGCTTGCTGTGTCGTTTTTTGGATTGGCGGGATCGGGTATATCAGAATTTGCTTCCTTTTCTGCTATAAGTTCACGCAAGCGAACAGCACCGGGCGATGGATTTTTCTCGTATTCCTCCCGTGCTGTTTGGCAATATTTCAGATAATCATCCAAATATGCACCAACTTTTTCTTGATTTTGAAGATAATATAGGATCGTGGCGTAAACCTGTTCCACCGTGAGTGAATAATAGTAGTGATTGGCGATGACTTCTGGTGTCTTGCTATTGTGAATATATTCGTATAGGATAGTTTCAATACCTACCCGTGTTCCCTTGACACGAATATCATTTTCCGCCAAAAACGCAAAGTTATCTTCAAGAGGATAGATCTGTTGGAAATTACGGATCTGTCTGAGAATACTGTTTTCGACAGGTAAAAAAAGTCTGTGCTTATTTTGAATTAGATATTCAAGTCGGTTCAATACTGTGTGGGCATTCCGTCCATAAGTAAGCCCAGTTAATAAACCCAACGTCAAGAATTCTTTCTGTCTGAAAGAAATTGATTCCTCCCAAAGTGTAAAGAGAAAATCAACTGCAACGTCTAATGCCGACTGTAAATTCATTCGTTCTTCACCTAAGGCAAGCACAAAACTGTTGTAAGGCTCAGAGAGCTTCCAATTTGAACGTTTTGCAATTTCCAATAGTAGGTCTGAATCAAAAACAGTGTGGTAGTAGTGTGAACAAACTAATTTTATCGTCATCTCATCGTAGTCAGTTTTATCAAGGAAGTTTTGCTTTACACAATGTTCCAGTAAAACTTGTGTCCACACACCGTCAATTTGAAAGTTTGTTCCTGCGTCGCTATTGAGGCTTGTTTTCGCATAATGTCTGAGTCGTCCATCATCCGAGAAAAGTAAATGCTCTGGTTGGCTTGCAAGGAGAACAGTATCAAGGAAATGCTGTTGTAGCATGTCATTGAGTTCCCTCCTGCGTAATTGGTTCATCTCTGACCCAGCAGTGGCTTTACCAACTTCGCAGTTATTCCTAATCCAACGAATAATGTCTTTTAGATATTCTATTCCCTGCTTCATTTCCTCAGGATTGATAATTTGTTTTACATACCGATTTCCTTCTTTACCAACTATCATCCCCTCGCGTTTAGACCACATTCCTTCTCTTTCACTGATAATACTCTGTAATTCATCAATGGTTGATTGAGCAATGCATAATTTTCCGAATGCGCTGACCACAATATCCGCTGCATCCAAACTGTGTAAAGTGATTAGGGAAATAATGTCTACAACAAGTTTAGGTTTGGAATCATTAAGTCGGTTAAGGACGCTGCTTCTTTCGTCAATATCCCCAATACTACACCTAATCCCTAATTCAGGGTTACCCATGAGGGGACCCCATGTATCTAAACTATTACTACCGACTAATCTTGTAAAACAACCTATTGTTATGTTTTCTTCCTTGTATAGTTTTTCAATTTGATCAAAGTGTTCTTGTTGCTGATCAATCCTATCAAATATGGGTTGAAATTTTTCTTTATCATCGATTTCTGCAGAATCGTCTAATTTAACCGTTTCCATACCTTGATCTGTTGGAGACAGATGCTCATATTTACGCGGGCTTTTTTTGCGTGCGTGAGTAAATTTGCTTTCTATAGCAACAATTTTTCCGATTTTGGGGCCAGTCGGTGTTTCTCCAAAACTAACCTCGTCATTTTCAATTTTACCAAGTAACTGCTGCGTTAAAGGTTCTTTAACATCGCGTTCACCACGGGTGATATCTGCGTCATCATGTTCTTCAATGATATACCAATAGTCTTCGTCAGAAATGTTGATTTTGACCGCTGTATCCTTTTGAACTTGAGTAGGGTTTAGCACTTCAGGAATTTCCTTTTCAACTAAAAGGAAAATACCGATGTATCTAAGGTGAGCATCGGGGTTATCGAAATGCGTTCTACGCGCTTCGTACATGACTTGTAACGCTTCTTCTGGTTTAGATCTAGCTCTATATAGTTGGGCTAATTGAAAGCATGCCTCTAAAGGAAGATCTTTAAGGAAAGAAAAGTTCTTAAAATCAGGAAAACTATCTAATACATTGTCAATCTCCATCTCTTTATTAGAGCGAAAATAAATCATTCCAAGACGGATTCGCACATCATAATCAGTTGGAAATTTGTTTAAATACTCTTTACATACCGTTTCGGCTTGGATCATATCGCCGATTTCCTCATAAATCACGACTTCCATCACGGAGATGTTTTCAAGGGAGCCATATTTCTCACGAAGTTTCTGACATATCTTAAGTGCTTTCGCAATTTCACCAGAATTATAGTAACTTTGCACTAACCATTGGGTCAATTGGGAGTTCTGACTTGTGTCGGCAAGTTTTTCATAGAGTGTTGCAGCTTCTTTAAATTGTTTATTAATAAAGAGTTCCGCGGCTAATTCCACTATTTCTAAAAAATCTTTACTATCTAATGCATAGTCGTATGCTTTTTTAAGTTGAGAAATAGCCTCGTCCCCCTTGCCCATTTTACTATGGATTAAAGCAGCATTAAGAAGGTTCAATACGCTTGTCGGAGATGATTCCAGCATCGGTGTTAGTATTAATTGTGCTTCTTCAAAACGTTCAGCAGCAATATAAACTTTAATGAGCAAATGCCTTGCTTTTTCTTGAAGTTCTGGAGATGAATCTGTCTGCAAAAAATCATTAAGTTTTGTAAGAGACTCATCTAACCGTCCACTCACTAAGAGGAAATTAGCAAGTATAATTGGTGCTTCAGGTACTTCCGGTGCGGATTGGATTTTTTCCAAGAGTTCAACAGCCTTTGTCATATTTCCACACTCAAAAGCTAATAACGCACGATTTTTTATCAAAATTGGATTTGATTTTTCAATTTCTAAAGCAGTATCAAGGTCTTCTGTTGCTTTTGTCAACTCGCCAAGGTGAAAATGTGCAATGCCTCTGTTAATGATCCAATCTGCTCTATAATCCTTTAATTCCGTATTGGAAACACAATCCCATGCCTCAGTAAGAAATCCTATTGCACGTTGTAATTGTCCCTTTTGTGACTCATAAAGTTGGCTGGTCCCCACTGCAAGATTATCTTCTAATACCTGCTTAATCAAGATAGCTGCGAAAGCAGCCTTAAAATCAGGAGTATTTCCCTCTTTCTGGGACACCATGATTTCACACCATCTTTTTGCCACTTCGTGTTTCCCGCGTATTGCGGCAATTTCACTGATAGCGTAAGCAATTTGAGGAGAATCGTGCAAAGAGTCAGGAACTTTAGCAATTATTTTATCAAGTGGTTCTTCCTCAGCAGAAATTCCAATGAGAATAACGTAGGCATCAGGATTTGAAGAATTCATCCTCAATGTCTGTTTTGCGTAATCAGCAGCTTTTTCCGTTTTTTCTTCTAATAGATATGCCAAAGCAAGGTTAGAAAGTGCTTTTTCGTTTTCAGAATCATACTTAAATGCTTCATGAAGCAACTCTGCGGCTTCTTGTTTGTTATTGAGAGTAAACTGAGCAGCTGCCATATTAGTTAGAATACTAAACCTTAGATCATCCGAAGCATCTTTCCATGTTCGTTTCTTCAGAGTTTCTAATAACTCAAGAGCAGTTGCCGGTTTATGACTCTTAAGTAATTGTCGAGCGTAGTCTATTTGTTCTTGATGTTCTTTTGCAACTATCGTGGTAGAGGTATTTACATCGAGTAGAGATTTAATTTCACGAACTGCCTCTAAAGTCGCACCTGTCGTCTGCTTAATCTCCTTATTATCATCCTTAATTTTTTCAGTGTCATCTTTGATGGCTTGGATATCTTGGGTTAAGCGTTCACTAACTTCTAACTGGACCTGTTCAATTTCATTCTTAAGGTCCGTTAGCATAGAATCTATGTTTGCTTGCTCAGTACTGGTATTTTGAATATATTCAAGGACAATTTGATTAAATGCTTCCTGTTTGAATGGCAATTGGGCATAGAAATCAATAATCACTCTCTCAATAATGGGGCGAATTCTATGTTCAAAATCCATTTTGGGCAATTGATGGTTGGGGACGATAATACAGTTTTGGAAAAGTGTTGTGATTTTTGCGATTTTTTCACTTTCATTCAGTTGTGTGAGTTGGACTATATCATCGTCTTTTAGTGAAGTAATAACTTTATCAAGTAAATTAGAATCAACTTCAACTGTTTTTGGGTCAGTTTGATCAGCAAAGTCCGATGCGTATTGATTAACTACCTTAACAAAGGACTTTTTGAAAAGTTCCTCTGCTGTAGTTTGGCAAAAATGTTTGATGGCGTGGTTGATACCACCAATAATGGAAAATCCAGTGCCTACAATGTTGTAAGCCTTGAATACTAAACCGAGTATTGTCATGGATTTTCATCTCCTATCAGGTTTTGTTCGGTGTGGGTTAATATTCAACCAATAGTTTGATAAATTGTTATTGTCATTATAGCATATATACGCTGTTGATTCAAGATTCAGGAAACCGCCGAACAGGGTCATTCAATTTTAAGGAATTATTGGGTTTCACGTCTTTTTTTCAAGGATCCGGTTCGATTAGGAAACCGAACCATAGTGTCAATTTAGGATTTGGGCAATGTTTTCGAAAAAAGAAATATAAACATACCGCCCTTACAAGGCTTGGAGCTTTGCTGGAACATACTGCTATAAACATGTTGTTCCTACGGAACTAAAGAGGGTTTTGAAGTCTTCAAGGTTTCCGCGTAGTATCCGGTTCGGTTAGGAAACCGAACCTACCGGGCCTGGGGGTGAAAATTCGATTGAAAAATGGACAATTGAATGATCCTGAACCGCCGAAACCGCCCGTCCCATTCTGAGTTTTTAATGCTTTTCATTCAATCCAAGCCGTGCCAACATATCTTCCAATGCGTTGTCTGCCTTCTCGCGGGCGATGCGTGCTTCTGTTAAATCTGATAGAATTTCGTTTACCGGACGGTGTTCTACTTTGTCGCCTACGTCTACAAACTGGGAAGGACTTAGATTGTAATCGGTTTTCTGGGCATCCTCAAGTGTGATGACGCTGCTCAATTTCTCGCGGGATTCCCATGCCTGATAGACTTCTGTTGCAACATCAATCCCTTCATCGGTGAGGATATTTTTCGGTTTGCCCTTCTCGAAATACTGAGAGAGGTTGATAAGCAGGATCTGTGCTTTGCGTTCTTGCGGTTTGTTTCGATTCAACAGCAAAATGATGCCCGGCGCGCTTGTGTTGTAAAACAGGTTTTCGGGTAGAAGGACTACGCCTTCGATTAGATCTTGCTCCACGAACTTTTTGCGGATATCGCGCTCCCGATCGGTGTTTCGACTGCCAGAACCGCGAGAGACTGCACCGGTATCCAGCACAATCGCGGCGCGTCCAGTTTCTTTTAAGGAGGCGAGCATGTGTTGTACCCACCCCCAATCTGCTGAGGAGCTCGGTGCGATGCCGTAGGAAAATCGGTTCCAATTATCGCTCTCGTAAAAAGCGTCGTCGTACTCCTTCTGATTCCACATCGGATTCGCGACCACATAATCAAAGCGTTGGAGTGATGAGCTATTCTCGGTGAAACGCGGATTGCGGAAGGTGTCGCCAATCTGAATATCCGCCCCAATAAAATCGTGCAGGAAGGCGTTCATCTTTGCCATGGCATAGGTCGTGGGTGTGAGTTCTTGCCCATAGATTTGGGGTGCCTGACTCTTTTCGTCCGGATGTGTCTGTGCGAACAGCAGGCGCGGTTTGATGAGCAGACCGCCTGAACCACACGCAGGGTCGTAGATCGTTTTGTAGGGTTCCGAGTTAATGAGACGCGCCATCAACCATCCGACCTCTTTAGGCGTGTAGAACTCACCCGCGCTCTGCCCCTGTCCTTCGGCAAACTTTCGCAATAGATATTCATAGGCACGACCCAGGATGTCGGGTTCGGCATCTTGCAACCCGAGCCGGTGCCGACTTAACACTTCAATTAACGCCTCCAGTCGTTCCTCATCAAGCGTCCGTTGTCCGCTCTGGGTTTCGTTGAAGTCCTTTACATCAAGGACACCTTGCAAGAGTGGATTCAGACGTGCGACCTCGCGCATCGCCTCGGTGACAAACTCTCCCAAATGTCCATCGGCGGCATGGTTGCGGAGTGCGTCCCAACTATACTGCTGCGGGATGTAAAAACGGACAATCGGGTTCCGTCCGGATTTGAGAGCATCTTCATGGTCTGCTTCAACAATTTCCCGAGCAAATGCTTCATCGCCGAATTCTTCTATCTGTTTGGCAAATTCATCATCAAACACATCAGAGAGGCGTTTATAGAAGATGAGGGGTAAGATGAAATCCTTGAACTTGGGTGCGTCGCTCGCGCCTCGAATCGTGTTTGCGGCATCCAATAGCCATGTTTCGAGGGTGGATATATCCAGATGTTCTTCGTTCTCGGATGGAAAGGGGAGTGTGGTTTGGGTTGGATCTGTTTCGGTTTTCTTTTTTGGCAATGTTTAGGTTCCTTAGGGAATGGTTGTCAGTTATCGGTTGTCAGTTTTCAGTTGGCGGGGTTTTAAACCCCGCCAGCGAGGAAAAGGGACGCGGTTTCAAACCCCGCCAGCGAGGAAAAGTGTTTGTAGGCGAGATTAGAACCGCGCCTATTGGGTCTGCGATTAGCGTTTGAGGTCTGCCCATTGTGTTGCGAGTTTACCGCGCGGTTCGACGGGTAAGAACGTCTCAACGCCTTCCATTATCAGATTAATCTCGTCCTCGTCTAAGTCGCGGGTGAAGACAGCGTAATCGTCCATTAAACCGGCAAAAGTTTCGCCACCGGAACCACCAATGCGGTAAGTGACATTTTCGCCACGTGTTTCCTGGAAGTCGGTTTCGGCGACGTTTTCGCCATCGGCGTAAATCCTGAATTTATCGCCGTCCCCTGTGACGGCTACGTGCATCCACTTATCTGCTTCGACAATCCCACCATCTGTTTGGCATAAGACTGTCCAACCACCGACCACCCCACGCCAAGAGATGAGGCCTTGGTCTTTGTTAATGAATAAGGTGTTGTGTCCAACAGCGGACGGTAGGCTCCGCCAGATGTGTTCCCACGTGGTGCCCTCAAAGTTAGGATTTATCCAAGCAGAAATTGTGAACGGGTCTGCTTTGAAGATGTCTCCGTGGAGGGAGTCGGAGGCTTGCATCTCGACATAAGCAGCCGCATCCAATTCGATTGCGTCTCCAAATTTGCCTTTAACCCACTTGGATCCGCCAGTAATTTCGCCGTGGTTATCGTTGCCAGTTGCGTCTTCTGAGTTCCCATCAAACGGGAAGTACGCCACTAAATCTGGGTCTTCACCGGTCATCCCTAAAGTGGCACTCATCAGTAGAAAGGTGATTGCCAAAAATAATGTAAAGCGTTTCATCGGTATCGCTCCTTTTAAGTGGTTTATTATTCAAGTTAGAGGGTTCCATTTAAGTCTAAGCGAAATATTAACACATCCGATAAAAAAAATCAACTTTTGGGGTGCTGATGGCTAATTCGCCTTGATGAGGGATGCGTAGAGGGTGTGGAGTTTCTCACCGATGCTTCGCCAGTCGTAATCTTGCTCGACGCGGGCGCGTCCATTTTCGCCGATACTGTGGCGGAGTGATACATCTGTGAGGAGTCGGGTGACAGCATCCGCGAAGGCTGTCGGTTCGTCTGCGATAAAGATTTCTTCACCGTCTTTGAGAGCTAAACCCTCTGCCCCAACTGAAGTAGAGACAATCGCTTTGCCCATCGCCAACGCTTCGAGGATTTTCAGGCGCGTGCCGCTTCCGATACGCAACGGCACGACAAAGACCGTCGCCTCAGCGAAATAGGGTTTGATTTCTGGTACGCGTCCTGTAACAACAACACCTTCTCTCTCCGCTAACTTTTGCACACGTGCCGACGGGTTGCCACCGACGATCGAGAATTGGACATCCGGGACTTTGCCTTGAATGTTGGGTAAAACCTCATCAGCAAAGAAGGCGACCGCGTCTTCATTCGGATACCAATCCATGCTCCCGATATAGATAAGATGTGCGGGTGCTTCGGATGTAAAGTCGGGTTGGTAGTGCGTAATATCTACCCCGTTTGGGATGATCTCAATATTGTCTTCCGCACAATGGCGTTGGAAAACGGCAGCATCAATGTCAGAAGTACAGGTGACCGCGTCAAACTTCGGGCTTAGGACGCGTTCATAGCGTTGGAATGCGAGCTGCTGCGTCCAATATGCGAATTTATAGAACGGGTTAGCCGTTTCGTCACAGAGTCGCCGCCAGATCGCAGAATCGACGTTCTGCTGTGAAAGCACACTCGGTAAGTCAACCTCTGTGTGAAACTGTGCCGTATGGAACATCTCATAATGGACGAGATCGAAGTCTCCAGACGCGACCAACTCCCTGAATTTCTGACGATAGGCAAGTAGATCGTAGCGTGCGACGGTGATAGGTTGTCGTTTGCGGAAAGCGTTGGCAAGTGTGCCTAACGATACGCGTGGGAGTGTCGGTGCGTTGGGGACGAGGTGAACCTGAATGCCTAACTGTTGGAGTTCCGTGACCCCTTCTGCATCTGTGGGTTGTGTCTCCAGCGCGAGCAGTGTCACCTCGCTTTTTGCTGCAATCTGTTTGAGGAGGTTAAAAACCCGAATGCGTCCGCCATCGGTAAGTGGAAACGGCACGGTAGGTGATAAGAAAAGGATCTTCATGTTTTTTATTTAACGCCGAGCGTGCAATCAGACTCCTTTGACAAATACGCGTGTCATATCGGACCCGCACTGCGCCTGCTTGGCAGTGAGAATGGAGTGCTATATGCTTTGGCTGACTTTTTGGGTCAGTTTTTAACAACGGCTGCTTCGTCAATGACGATTTCCTGCTTGGCAGAGTCGATACGCGCCTTCATGCCTATCGGAATGACGAACATTGGGTCTGTGTGTCCGAAGTCCATGTTGGTGACAATCGGCAAGTCTTTTAACCCGTATTCCTCTCGGACGGTTTTACAGAGCGCGTCGTCATATTCGTGGAAAGTGTTGGGGTTAACACCGCCGCCGGGTCGTCCGAGCAGAATGCCACCAAGTTTTTCAAGGATATCCATCGCGGCGAGGCATCTCACAAACCTTGCCAGAAACGAAGGCGGCACTGCCTCTTCGGAGGTCTCCAAGAAAAGAACGGCATCTTGCAGGTTGTCAGCAGGGGGGAAGTAGTCGGTGCCTCGGAGCCAGTCCAGCACTTCAACGCAGCCCCCAAAAAGTTGCCCTTCAACGCCCCCTTCATCCTGATGGAATTTCCAGCCTGTACAGGGACTCAACTTCCGGCGAATTGATTGATTTTCGGGGTTCTCCCAGGGCAGATGTTCAACTGTCCATCCTGCTCGATTCGGTTCAATAACGCCAATCGGTTCGGCGGAAAAGAGCGTGCGCTGCACGGCATCCATCATGTATGGAAACATCCCACCGTTTTCGGCGAACCCTGCCATAAACGAGGGCCCGTAGAACGAAACGATCCCTGCTTTAAAACAGGCTGCATGGGATATGGTGGTATCCGAGTAGCCCATGAAAACCTTCGGATTGTTCCGAATCAGATTTAAGTCAAGGTATGGCAGGGTGCGGATTGAATCTTCGCCACCGATTGTTGAGATAATACCGTCGATGGTTTCATCAACAAAAGCTGCCATTAAATCGTCGGCACGCGCTTTAGGGTTTCTCGCGAGCCAGTCTGCATCCCGTAAGGCGTGTTCCGTCTCAATAACCGTTACACCGAATGTTTCTTCAAATTGCTGTTTGCCGATTTCGTAACGGTATGGCATTGTGCCGGGACCGCCCCAAGAGAGCGAAATCGCTGCGATACGGCTACCGGGACGCAGCATCTGCGGTTTTATTTTCTTCATCAGACATCCCGACTTTCGCTTTTACCTTGTCAATTAATGTGAGCAGTCGTTTTTTGGCTAACTGGCGTGAACTGAGAATTGGTGAGGGCGGTTCAAAAATGGTGCCGCGATTACTTTGCACCCAGCCTGTTATCTCGTCACTAGCTCTGATACGAAGCCATCCGCTGTCAAGATCGAGGTAGACCTTCAATCGATCGTCCTCGTTTCGGATGTTATATTTCAGAGATTGATCCTTTATGTTCCAACTCACACCATCTTCACCTGCTGATACTTGTGTACGTCGTGAGAGTGGTATCTTCAGCGCCTCAAATCCTTGAATCAATTCCGGCGACAATTTGCCTGCCGCGAGCAGCGTCTGTGATGCTGAATCTACTTCAAAGAGATATGTCAGAATTTCAGGTTTCGATTGCTGATAAACGATGAGCTTTTCGTTGCCCGTCGCGAGGCTATAGGTCTGTTTCCTTTTTTTATCTTTAATAAACCACTGTTTGTTCTTCTGCTCAGTGGAAATTTCTAGATCCGCAGAAAGTTCAATTTTATTCGTGTCAAATGCATCCTTAAGGTCGGGTAGATAGATATCAATCTGGTTATTTGTTCTGGTGACTGTATACCCAGCCCCCGAGACATCTCTAAGCAGCCATTCCTTGCCACTCGCCAAAGTTTCAAGGACAGACGTACTTGGACGGAAACGCGTACTTTCTGTCAAATCGGCGAACATCTTTTGCCAATCGGTGGCAGTTTTCAGTGCCTTATCCAGATCCTTGCCTTTCAACCTTGCACGATGGGTCAATGCCGCGCTAAATAGATGCTCACGTTCCAATATACCGCTATTTAGGTTACTGATATATTGGCGATCCAGACTGAAACGATAAACATCTTTCGTGTAGGCAAGCGGTTTTGAATTAACTGTGGGTCTACTGCGCACTGCTGTACGCGTGTGCACTTGAAACTTAGATGCCTTTGTCTGTCCAATCGATGGTGCTTGAAGGATATAAACACTAATACCGAAACCGACAGTAAGGATAACGATAATGCCGAATGTGAGGCTTTTCAAAAATGCTTTCATGTTTTTTGTCCTATTATCGAGCGGAGGGTCTTAACTTTTCTTCTTAAACGGGTATTTGTAAAAATCGGTTGACTTTAAGTGGCTAACAGTTCAGAATAAACGGGACGCTCTTCCCAGAAGAATATGAAATCTCGCGAGCACCGGAGCGTTGGTTTTCACAATTGATACGATTGCCACTGACAAAATTTCAAGTAGGTATCCACTGTTGAAACTAAAGGGCCCACTGTTTTCAGTTAATTCTGGTGTGTTCCGGTCTTAATCGGGGTTAGAAACCTCTCCTATAGGAGCATTAGGAAAAGGTTGCAACTTCGGTTATTGTTACTACAAACGAGTTGCAAAAAAGTTGTATTTTTTTTAGAGTTTACGCTATTATCTACGATTTAGAAAAATATGCAAGTGTTAAACCCTTTAGCGATTCAGCTAAACGAACAACTTCGTGATGCCGCGCCAGTGGTCTTCGCGCTACTTTCTGAGTTAGGGAAACGTATCTATCTGCCGAAAGGTATCTTGAGCCAGACGGCTGAAGCGAACACGGCAGCACACCGATTCAATGCTACACGCGCAATCGCCTTGGACTTTTCACAGGACATGGGCGATATGATGCATCTGCCGGTTTCGCGGGAACTTGTGCCTGAACTCTCACTGGAGAACATCTACGGTTACGCACCTGTGCTCGGTCAACAGGCGTTACGAGAGGCGTGGCAGACGCACCTCTTGAACGAAAATCCTTCGCTTGCCGGGAAAACGTTCAGTCTGCCAATTGTGACGAGTGGGATGACCCATGGGTTTAGTCTGCTCGCGGAACTTTTCGTAGATAACGGTGACACACTTATGCTTCCAGATAAAATTTGGGGAAATTATCGACTCATCTTCGAGAGCAAAGCGGGGGCGACTCTCCAGACTTACCCTTTTTTTAACGCTGCGAGTGATTTTAACACGCACGGATTTCGGGAGACACTCGCTAACGCTCCCGACGAGAAATTGCTCGTTCTCCTGAATTTTCCACACAATCCGACCGGCTATGCGATAACCGAAACAGAAGCGAGACAGATTGTAGACGCGATTGTGGCGTGTGCCGACACTGGGTGTCGCATCCTTGTTATGGTTGACGATGCCTACGCCGGTTTATGGTTCGATGCAGCGGTCATGCCCGAATCCCTGTTTGGGTTGTTGGCTGGGTGTCATCCGAATGTGGTACCGGTGAAGATAGACGGTGCTACCAAAGAGGAATACGCGTGGGGTTTACGTGTGGCGTTTATTACCTTTGGGCTCGGAGAAACACCGATGCAACCGCTTGAACAGAAACTCAGTGGACTGATCCGAGCAAATACCTCCGGTGCAGCGCAGGTTTCACAGACGCTTATCCTTGCGGCGATGAAAACACCGGGGTATGCTCAACAGAAACGGCGTAACTATGGAACCCTCAAAGCACGCGCATTGAAAGTGAAGGCGGTCGCGTCTGACGCAAAATATGCGGAATTATGGGAAGTGTATCCGAGTCATGCTGGCTATTTTATATGCCTGAACCTTAAATCGGCAAACGCTGAAACCGTTCGGCAGCGGCTGCTTATGGAACACAGTATCGGCACGATCGCGCTTGGGGAGACTGAGTTGCGGATTGCCTATTCCTGTCTTGACGTATCGGATATTGAGACGGTCTTTGCGCTAATTGCGAAGGTTATTGAAACGTTATAGGGCGTAGGTTGGGTTGAACAACCGGCAGTCGGAAACCGTTAACTGATTTCCGACGACCGATTGCGAAATTGATTTCTACTCTTCTGACTTTAAAGCACCCCATGTCGTGGTGGCTTTTCCACCCGGTTCAACGGCAAGTGTCCCGATCGTATATCGGAAGTAGATGTCGTCTTCGGCATCGTTGGGACCGCACCATACCCAGTTCGCTTCGCAGTCTGGGTCTTTGAGAATTGCGCGCATCTGTGGGGCACCGAATCCCCAGATACCGCCCCCGAATTTTTCATAGATTTCGAGTTCGTCTTCCCATTTGCTGTCGTCAAAATCGACCTCTTCCCAGCCGTCTTTCCGATCAGCGAGCAGTTTGCCGGTATCGCATCGCCAACCGTCTTCGCCTGTCCCGATGTAATCAGGCTTAGCGTCAAGGATAATATCGGCGAGGAATCCGCCTCTACCGGCGGCACCCGGTTCCGCGTCGTGGACATAGACAGCGATAACAGCGAACCCTTTGTCCAGTTTAAAATCACTGACGGTTGGTGCTTGCCAGTTACCGCTTGCGGCAACCTCTTCGCCGTTAACAAAAACGACCCAAGTATTGTCGCCGCTGACCCGTACCGTACCGTTTTTCGGCACAGCATTCACAGTTTGTATCAGAAGCATGCCGCTCAAGAAGAGCGCAAGTGTTAAAAAGGATATCCATCGGTTTTTCATAAAAATCTCCATTTTTTTAATAGTTGTCAGTTTGCCTCGCAGTAAGAGTTATCAGTTGTCAGTTACAAGACGGATGCGTTAAACGAAAACCGCCCCGGATTATAAAAATCGGAGTTCAGACTTTAGCTGAGAACCGACTACCGATAACTGGTAATCAATTTAATACAGGACTTACGCATTTTTCTATGATAACTACGTATTACGCCTTGCAGGCGGGGTTTTAAACCCCGCCTGCAAGGGGCACTGCGTAAGTCCTATAATAGTTAAGAAATTCTACTCGTTCGGCGACGCATTAGCCAGTGCCAACCGTCCAGTGAGATCGGTGACAAACTGATAGGCGACGCGTCCTGACCGTCCGCTTGAGGATGCTGCCCATTCTAATGCTGCCCGGTGTAGCGTCTCTGTCGGTACAGAGAGCCCCCGTTTTTGTGCGTAGTGGGACACAATCTGCAAATAGGTATCTTGCGAAATTCGGTAGAAAGCGAGACGTAACCCGAAACGATCGCTCAATGAGACCTTCTCCTCCGTTGCTTCGCGTGGATACAACTCATCTTCGTCGTTCTGGGGGTATTGGTTTTCACCGACCTGTCGCGGCATCAAGTGCCGACGGTTTGAGGTGGCATAGATGAGGACATTGTCTGGACAGGCAGAGATTCCGCCTTCCAACATCGCCTTCAACTCGCGGTATTCGGGTTCGTCCTCGTTGAATGCGAGATCGTCACAGAAAAGAATATAACGTTCAGGACGTTCCCACAACATTTCGGCAATTTCTTGTAGATGGACAAGCCCCTCTTTCCCGATGCCCACCAACCGAAGTCCTTTGTCGGCGTAGCGTTCCAACATCGCTTTAACGAGCGAAGATTTCCCGGTGCCTCGGTCGCCCCATAGCAAGACGTGATTGGCGGGCAGCCCTTGCAGAAACTGCCGGGTGTTCCGGTCGAGTGCTGTCCATTGCGAATTGATACCGATGAGATCCGTGCTATCAACGAGATGCGGGTGTTCAACAGGCACGAGGTATCCTGTCCCATTCTGCGCTCGCCACTGAAAAGCGATATAGTCGTTAAGATATTCACTCGGTGCATGCATTGTGCGAGCGTCCAAGCGGTTTAACAAACTATCGGCTTTTTCAAGCAATTTTGTGAAAAGTGGCAAGATGCCTTCCATCTCCTGGTTCTTTTTATTAGACATAGTTCAATCTGATTGTTTTAGCGTGCCATCTGGTGACGTGCTTTGGATACTTCGCTATGAATCTTATTTTTCAGAGGTGTTAAGCACCCGTTTCAGCCATGCTTCAAATTTGAGATTGGTGTAAATCTCTTCTAACAGCCACTTGCTACCCCATCTGACCCCCAACGCTATGCCGATGCCAACCATGACAGCTATGAACATAGCCCCTACTATAGACATCAGTATCAGGATTATGAATTCTGCAAAGCCTGGTCCCGCCATTGATACCCTCCTTGTGTTATAGTGAGGTCTCTATAAATTATAGGACTTACACAAAACCTATTCGTTTGCTTGTGGAATTGGACGACGGGAAGATTGGAAGGGTGGAAGCGTAGAGGAGGTCCCCATTCTTCCGTTCCTTCCATCCTTCTAACCATCATTTATGGAACGTTTTTTTTCAACTGTCCCCATGTGAGTGTTAACTTACCTATTGGATCAACAGCGAGGGGTTCCCCGAACGTCAAAGTGCCAAGATTCGCGGATTCGTCTGGGTTCAGACCGTGCCAATCCATGAACACGAGCCCACCTTTCTTCTCCGGATCATCCGTGCCTTCCTCATATCCAGGGGTAAACCCGACTTCGGTCCCTTCCTCGACTTTTACCTTCGTGAGTGCCGTAAACGGCATCGCTACCTCATAAATCATACCGCCTTTGCCCAATTCGGGGGTCGGCACGATTGCTATATCGGATTTCGGGAGATCCGGGTTTTTGATCGCACTGAAATCAGTGACGAGGGCTTTTTTGTTGATAAAAGCGAAATTGGGTTTACACGCAGGTGCGCCGACGCCTACTTGCTCCCAATCGATGTATAGAAAGATTGTATCGCCTACCCAGGGTTGCCCGGCATTCGCCGCTGGTGCGAAAATATCGTCGCGCACTGCTGCGGCGAAATAGAAAGTTTTCGCATCATACATGGTCGACCAAGTCATTGTGAGGTCATCTTTCCCTTCCCACGTCCCTTTTCCGCGAAGCAGCTCATCCTCTGAGTCAAACGCGACCCAGACGGCGTACTTCCAGTCGTCAAGTTTTCCATCAATCTTAGGAGCGTTCCGGATAAACCCGGCGATTGATTCTGCATATTCCAACCCAAACGCATCGCTGTTGTCCTCTGGCAGAAAGGCTCCATTCACTGAGAAGACGAGCAGAACCCCGAAGAGGATGGATAAAATCATCGTTTTCAACATTTGATCATCTCCTTTGCTCTTTTGGTCGTTGGTTTATTGCAATTTTCGTACTGGTTCTAAATTGAGCAACTCAGACACATCTTCAAGAATCGTATAAACGTTGTAAGCATCGAAAGCGGTTCGTGGTGTGACACCTGATAGCACAGGAATGAAGTCGATATCGGCACATTGCGCGGTTTTGGCATCGGTTACGCTATCGCCAACATAGAGGCAATTTTTGGGGCCGCAATTCAATCTTTCCACTGCCGCCAATAAACCGCTTGGGTCAGGTTTCTGTACTGACACATCTTCAAAACCGATAATGACTTCAAACGCGTCCGACAGACGATCTCGTTTGAGCACCGATTCGATACGGTAACGATACTTCAGCGTAACAATACCGAGTTGGATACCGAGGTTTCGCAACGCTGCGACTGTTTCAGGTACAACGTCAAAGAGTTCCGTCATGTCAGTCATCACTTCATCGGCGCGTTCGACAAAGAGTCGTGTGAACGCATCAGCGTGCCGATCGTATTCTTTTCCGACTAACATCGTTAGTGCATCGGGCAGTGATAGACCGATTGTTTTTCGGATCTCGGCATCGGCAGCGAGCGGTAGACCGAGTCTGTCAAGCGCGAAGTTGATACATTCAATGACCCCGCGCGAAGAGTCTGCCAGCGTATAGTCAAAATCAAAGATGATAACTTGAAGGGGCGATTTCACTTGTTCAAAATTGAAGTTTCGGTATCCCGACCTTCGTTGCGGTCTCTTGAATCTGCCGCCACGTTTCGTCGTCGATTGGAATGCCTTCACGTAAACGATGCGCCGTTTGGCGTGCCTCAATTTCACCCGGTGTCAGGATTTCGTCAAATCCGGGTGCGGTCGGGGCGGCTTTCACGTGTGCGGCGAGTCCGTCAACATGTTCATAAAAATCGTCAAGTGGTGTAAAATTGGCGATGTCCAGGGCAATCATTAGGACACCGTTTTGAAGTCGTGTGTTTTCCGATCCGCTACAGCCTGCACCAGACAATGCACCACCAAGGATGTCGATCATCAGACCGAGGGCATAGCCTTTATGTCCGACAATCCCACCGAGCGGTAACAACGCACCCGGTGGAGATGCCATTAAGTCTTGTGGGTTCGATGTCGGTTCGCCTTCACTGTTCATGAGCCAACCGAGAGGTACAGGCTCCTCACGATTAACCGCGACCCGAATTTTACCTTGCGCGACGACACTGCTTGTAATGTCAAGCAGCATCGGATGTCCGTTGCGTGTCGGCGTGGCAATCGCGATGGGGTTCGTTGCTAATCGTCCATCTCGTCCACCGAATGGTGCAACGTATAACGCTGTTCCGCCGGCGTTCACCATCGTGATGCCTACCATATCGGCTTCAGCTGCCATCATCGGGTAGCTTCCGATCCGTCCGATGTGATTGCAGTTGTAGATGCTGATCGCGCTAATCGTACTCGATTTTGCTTTCTCAATCGCGAGTGTCATCGCCTTCTGTGCGATAACATGTCCGAATCCCCAGTTGCCGTTAATAAGGGCATGCGAGGCGGATTCACGCTCGATTTTCATTGCGGCACCCGGCTGAATTAAACCGGATTCGATGAGACCCATATACTGCGGAATACGGATAACACCGTGCGAATCGTGTCCTGTTAGGTTTGAGGCAACAAGCAGCTCGGCGATAATCGCTGCCTCGTCGCTCGGAACACCGCCTGCTTCAAAAATGTCGGTCGTAATCTTTTTTAGCTGCTCTTGCTTGAAATTTGGCATATTTGGGTTCGCGTCTACCTCTGTTTCTGCTATGCTGCATTAAACAGCGATGGAAAGTGACGGTACGGATCGGCAGGTTCACGGAAGAGGATCTTTTGACGCTCGGTTAATTCGATATCCTCGGGTATTGCCACGCGCCGCGAGGTCCAAGCGATGTGTGAGACGCAATATTTATAGAGCAGTGACCGGCGTTGGTGCTTACTGTTCCACGCAGCGGTGCCGTGCGTCAGTGCTTCAGTAAAAAGGATTGCTGAACCTGCAGGTGCGTTGGGAACAATAACACAAGGTGAATTTTCAGGCGCAGCAGCTATCTGTTGTGGCAACTTATAATTACCTTTATGGCTGCCCGGAATGCAGCAAAATCCGCCGTGTTCCGGTCCGGTATCGGCGAGGTTCCATGTCACAACGACGAATCCGTTGTGAATCTCGTTGTCTCGGAAAGGGTAATATTCTCCAGGGCTGGCTTTTGCTGTCGGTGATGTGGCACCGTAATCGGCATGTAATCCACCTCTCGGCATGCCTTCCTCCATATACATACCATAAATCCGGTCAAGTCGGAAGCAGTCGCCTAATCGGAATTGGAGTATCGGCATAATCTTCGGGTGGTCAAGTAGATTGCAAAACGGTTGCCCCCACTGCAAGAAACCGGAGCCGTCCGGCGCGCTTCCAAACCTTTGAACTTTCCCCGGTGTAGGCAGTTGTTGCGCGTCAATTCGTTCATTGAGGGCTGCGAGTTCATCTGGACTCAAGACATTCTCAATGACGAGGTAGCCTTGCACGTCGAAGAGGTACTGTTGTAACTGTAGATCGCTCATGCGTTTACTCTCCTATTATCTACAGGTGTCAAATTCTTAACTGTGAGATCGCTACAATAGGTGTTGATAGTCAGTTTACCACACGGATGAGACTTTGTCAAACATATTATGCATTTGTGGTGTGTGGATGCCCTATATCGTGCAGTGTAAACACTGATCTGCCCTTTTGTGTGCAGATTGTCCGCTTTGAAACTCGGAATGGCCGTATATTCAACGTTTCAGATGTGGCATATAAATTGCATTGGTTATAATGAGGATTATCACTTCAAAAGGAGGCACTCCACTTGTGAAACAGAAAACGTTTTTTATTTTTGCATTGTTACTGATTTCTATGTGCTTTTTGTCGATCACTTTCGCGCAGGATTCTTCCGAATGGCACCTACCTAAGGGTGCGATAGCACGACTTGGTAAAGGTAGTATAACTGATCTCAAGTATGCACCCGATGGTGCACATTTCGCTGTGATGAGTACGATCGGGATTTGGCTCTACGATGCACATACCTATAAAGAGACTGCCTTACTCACTGGGCATACGTGGGGGGAGGTTTCTGCGATAGCCTTCTCGCCGGATGGAAAGACACTTACCAGTGCCAGTTGGGACGATCCCGTTCGGTTGTGGGATGTCTACACAGGACAACTCCGTGCTACACTCACAGGGTATGTGAACGATGTTAACGCTATTGTGTTCTCACCGGATGGCGAAACGCTTGCCATCGCAAATGCTAACGAAATTTTGTTGTGGGACACCGAAACCGGTCAACAGCGTACTGTCCTTAGTGGACACACCGATTCGGTGAAGGCTATCAGGTTCAGTCCAGATGGCAGAAGGTTCGTCAGCGCGAGTTGCGATGGAACCATTCGGGTGTGGAACGTGCTGACGGAACAGCATAAATCTTTTGATGTGAAACTTAACAAATACGCAGATGTTGCGCTCTCACCGGATGGAAAAGTACTTGCTATGGCACACAGGAACATTCGGAAGATTGACTTGTGGAACACAGATACAGGTCAATTCCTACGGACCTTCAGAACAGCGGAATCAATGGATACTATTGCGTTTTCACCCGATGGGAGAACTCTCGCGAGCGGGAGTAGCGGTTGGCCAAATTACTTAATTGAATTGTGGAACGCGCAAACGGGCGAAATTCTCACGACTTTTACAGGGCATACATGGCTTGTTGATGCGTTAGCGTTCTCGCCGGATGGCAAAACGCTGATCAGTGGAAGTTGGAATGACGCACTCAAGGTGTGGAACGTGGAGACAGGCGAGAGTCGTGTTACGCTCCGAGGACATCTGGGTTGGGTTGGTGTCGTTGCGTTTTCACCGGATGGTCATACCCTCGCGAGCGGGAGTTCACCACACACAATCCAATTGTGGGATACGGATTCCCAACGATACAAAACCACACTTGAAGCTTATGCGTTTGAAGTTTGGGGCCTTACGTTCTCACCGGATGGGCAGCTGCTTGTCAGTGGTAGTACAGAAGAGGTGTTGATATGGGGTGCACACACCGGAGAACTCCACGCGAGGTATCAAAATTGGTATGGAGCTATCGCGTTTTCACCCGATGGAAAGACGCTGGCAAGTGGAAGATTTGATGGTACGATCAGGTTGTGGAATGTGAACACGATTCAAGACTGGAAGGCTGTCCAAAGCAATGCTGTCCTTGATGAACATCCCACAGGTTTTTATAGTTTAGCGTTCTCGCCAGATGGTTCAACACTCGCCAGTGGCGGTAACGAAGGTACCGTTTTGTTGTGGAACGTTTCTACTGCTCAACTCAAAGCGACCCTTAGTGGGCATAGAAAACCTGTTAGTACCGTAGCATATTCCGCGGATGGGAAAACACTTGCCAGTGGAAGTTGGGATGACACCATTCGGTTATGGGACACGGAAACTATCATGCTTAGAAAAATCCTTCATGGACATACGGACTGCGTAACTTCTGTTGCGTTTTCGTTGGATGGAGAAATACTCGCCAGTGGTGGTGGCGACGGTACCGTTCGATTGTGGAATGCACACACAGGTCAAGCGCAAGGCGCGCTTACAGGACACGAATATGAGGTCAATTCCGTTGCGTTTTCACCAGATGGTCGCACGCTTGCCAGCGGTGGCGGTGAAGGCACGATTCTCTTGTGGGAAATTCAGTCTGAAGTGCTTGAAGATGTCAACGGTGATGGCAGCGTCAATATCGACGATTTAATGTTTGTGGCGAACCGTATCGGTCAGATGGGAAATGGAAATGTAGCGGATGTCAACGATGATGGCGTTGTCAATGTCCTTGACCTTGTTGCTGTTGCGGGAGCGATGGAGTGAGGTGTGGATAAAAAAGAGGCGCGCAGGAAAGCGCGCCTGCAACAAGAAAACAGACCGAGAGGCATTATTCGTTGATGTAATCTGAGCGTAACTCAAATGTATGTAGGACCCAACTGGCTGCCTGGAGATCAAGTTCATCCTGAACAGCCATTATTTCTTCCAATTCCGTATACATATCAACATCCTCCTGGGTCTCAAACTCCATCGTAACAAGCCGATGTGGAGATTCACCATTATAGTTGTCGTAAGAGGCTATCGCTTTTAGCTGAGGGGGTTCTACGAGGACTGAGGAAATGGAGTCAACCCATTCAAGATATGCGGCTTTACCGCCTAAGGGATATTCAATAAAGATAATACCTTTAATCGGCCAATCCTTTTTCTCCGTTTTTACGTAGTCAGAACGTTCAATAAACGTATGCGCGCTCACTTTGGTTGCGTGGTTGGGAAGGTCTTCAAAAACGGCAGCGATCTCTGGACGATTCATATATGCCGCCGCATCAAGAAAGCTGTCAAATTCAAACTCGACAAACCGGTGCGGACTGACATCCTCAACATTGTCGTAAGATCTTATCCGATTGACCTCATCCGGGGCTTGTAACGTCGGTGCAATGGATGCAATCCACGCAAGATATACATCCTTTGCCCCCTCTGGGTAGTCAACTAACCACACTAAAGTCACTGGACCATTTTCCATGTCAGTCATAGTCTCATCCATGGTAGCATCAGCTGACGGCACGGCATCTAAGACGGTATCTTGTGATCTGCCACAACCAACGAGTGCGACAAGCACTATGGCAGTTATAAAAAATAAGTTTCCTAATTTCAAAGCCATCGTTTAGTCTCCTTTAAAAATAGATAAATGAAACATAGGTATTTTCAATCCTTGCATAATTAATATTTATAGTACAACTTTTTTCACAATTTGGTTACAACTTCCAAATCGATTCTGGAGCCTGTGCCCGGAAATTTACTGTTCGAGCGAGAACAAATAGGAGGTCCGAAAGCCTGTTCAAACTCCGGATTATTTCTGGATTGACTTCCGTTTCGCGTGCGAGATGAACGACACGCCGTTCACTTCGGCGGCAGACGACGCGGGCGATATGTAAGATAGCACCAGCAGTACATCCACCGGGTAGAATAAAGTTCGTCAGTGGTGGAAGTTTCTCAGAAAGCGTGTCTATCGCGGTTTCCATGACTGTTGTGAAATCCGCTGGTATGCGAAAGTCAGCGGCTTTCGTGTGGGTCGCAGGTGTTGCTAAATCCGCCCCGACCGCGAAGAGGTGATTTTGGATCTGCGCCATCAACTCGGAGAGGTCGGTATCGTCCATAAGTGTTTGCGCATAGCCGATGTAAGCGTTGAGTTCATCAACAGTACCGATCGCCTCAATTTGGGCTGCATCTTTTCCGACTCTTGTCCCACCGTACAGCGCGGTTTCCCCAGAATCACCAAACTTAGTGTAGATTTTCATATCAATCCATTATATACTTTGGAGGAAAAGGAGTCAAGTCACATATGAAAATTTCGGGACAGATAAATAAAATTAACGTTGTTGATTTGCGGGTACCCACATCGGATACGCTGCTCGGTTCCGATCCGTTCCATAAGAAACCTAACTATTCCGCAGTGCTAACAACAATAGAAACAGACACCGGACATCAGGGCATTTCTGTCGCTTTTACTGCGGGTGCGGGGAACGATTGGATTGCTTACGGTGTTGAAGACCTTGCACAACTCGTTGTCGGGATGGAGATGGATACTTTCGTTGATGATCCCGGGGCGTTTCACAGACTGCTCATAGACCATCACCAGTTACGTTGGCTTGCAGACGGTGTGAATCGGATGGCAATCGGGAGCATCGTCAATGCGATGTGGGATGTCTGGGCAAAATTAGTGGATAAACCGCTCTGGAAACTCCTCGTCGATTTACCGCCGGAGAAAATTGTGCAGTCCATCGATTGGCGGTACCTGCGCGATGCACTGACACCTGATGAAGCCGTAGAAATTCTCAATACACACTGGGACAGCCGAGAAACCCGTGAGCAGAAACTGCGTCAACAGGGACCGAAGGCATATTCCACCGCGGGATGGCTCGGTTTAACGGATGAACAGATTATTGAGACGGTGAACCAAGTGAAAGCGGCCGGACTTGACTGCTTTAAAATGAAGGTCGGGCAGGATTTGGACTTTGATAAGAAACGACTCGCCTTCATTCGCGAGGCAATCGGACAAGAAGCGCGCTTGATGTTAGACGCAAATCAAATTTGGGGTGTCGATGAAGCCATCGCGTATATGGAAGAATTGGCAGCGTTCAAGCCGACATGGATTGAAGAGCCGACGGCGCGCGATGATGTGCTCGGTTTCGTGAAAATATCGCGTGCTTTGGAGAAATACGGTATCGGGGTCGCTACGGGGGAACAGGTGCCGTCGCCTGTTATCTTCAAACAATTGCTCACGAGCGGCGCGATCCAGTATTGTCAGATTGATGCAACCCGGTTGGGAGGCGTTAATGATGTGTTAGGAGTCATCTTAATGGCAGCGAAGTATAACATACCCGTTTGTCCGCACGGAGGTGGCATCGGGTTATGCAACATGATTCAGCACTACGCGATCTGGGATCAAATCTGTGTCGCAGCGCATTCGGATACACAGGTGGTTGAATATCTAAACTTTCTACAAGAAGAGGTGTTCCTGCATCCGATCCAGGTCCGCAATGGTGCATACCTTACACCAACGGTGCCGGGTTGGGGACTTGAGATGTACCCGGACTTCGTCGAAAAGCATATCTATCCGACAGGCTCCGTCTGGCGGGGACGGGAGGCATCTGGTGGGATAACATTTTTGGCTTAACATCCGGTACACGCTCTAGCATAACCGGCTTCAATCATGTGCGCACCGACGTTAATCTCCTTACCGTCTTTGATGATATAAATTTCGCATTCAATACCAACTTTATCAAAGCCACTGTCTGCAACCCACCAAGCCATCCACATCATGTTTTTGAGAGTAATTTGGTTTTGTGCCTCACGAATTAACTTTGTGAGGTACACCGTTGCGCCGTCATATCCGTCGGTGCATATCCCCGTAATCTGAAGGTCCGCATGTGCGTAAATACCTTTGGCGGTGAGTTTAATAGCGGGCCAGACCTGTGTAGGCTTCATCACAAAGCCTTCAGGAAGCGCGTGTAGCGGGATCATAACGTTTTTAAGGGTTCTATTCCAAATATGATTGTCTTTGCTTAGCGTAACGTGATAAACGCGCGTAGGCAGTTTTCCTACGTCGAACCCTCCATAGATGACATTTATTTCTTCGCCTTCACTATAAGTCCAAATATCAGCTGTCATTGCGTTAGGTTCATGAAAAGTGCGTAAATCGTACGTCCACTCACTCCATGCCATATTTTTTAGCAGAATGGGTTGGCCTGGATCTGAAAAGAAACCGCTGATTCCACGTGTAATCGCAGCGTAACCTTTCGAGTCGCCTAAGTGAATGTCTATATCCGCAAAGATGCCTTCAGGGGTGAGTTTAATCGCAGGCCAAATCTCCGTCGCTTCTTCAATAAAGCCTTCTGGCAGTGCCTGCAAGCGAATGTTAACCCCAGTAAGTGTCCACTGATTCTGAGTCCGTTTTAGGCTGGTGAAGGTGCTGGGGTAAACGCTCTCCCACGGGGCTTGGTTATCAAATTGTCCAGCAACCCAGCAAATAGGAATTAAGCACAGAACTGCAGTTGTGATGAACTGAAATGCTTTCTTCATGATAGATTATCTCCAGAAACGGACACATCGTTGGTATTCTTGAAATGGGTTAGGGTTTTGCACTTTCCGCGCGTTCTTTATATGCCGCAGCACCGGACGTAATCCATCCACCAATACCTGTCATTAAGAACCGCACACCTGCCTGGACATATTTCTCTACCATGGCATCGAGCGTTAAGGTGCCGGCAACGCGTCCCGCTTCTTGGATACGAGCGAGTGCTGTATCTATTGTGTGCTGAACATCGGGGTGGGTAAGATTCCCGATATGTCCCATAGAAGTCGCTAAATCTGAGGGGGCAACGAAAAACACATCAATATGATCGACAGTCAGAATTTCGTCCAGATTGTTAATAGCGATGATATCTTCGATGAGGACGATGACGAGTGTCTGTGCGTTGGCTACATCAAAATAGTTGTCTACACCGTAGCCTTGACGGCTGGTATACATCCCACGGTGGCCGACCGGTGCGAATTTTGTGCCATCCACGACGTTTCGCGCTTCCGCTTTCGTGTTGACGTGCGGGACAGCAATCCCCATCGAACCACAATCAAGCGTGCGATAGATCAGTGCCTGATCGTTGCGATTAACGCGTGTGATAGAGGTCATACCCCAGAGGTCGCAGGCGCGTGTGAGATCGCCGATGCGCGACGCATCAACAGCACCGTGTTCGCCTTCCAACCATACACCATCGAATCCGTTTGGGCCGAAGATGTCTATATCGTCAGCACTCGTAAGTCCTGAGATGACATAAGCGAGGTCGCCATTTGCTAATTTTTCTTTAACGCGATTGGGTCTTATTTCCATAGATTTCTCCCATGAAGTTGTTATTTTACAAGCGTATCAGGAATCTCGAAAATTGTCTATGAAAAAGTGAAGCGCGTCCTTGGCAAGCACGCGCTTTACTTTTAGGTCCGTAATGGCATACTCGTTTGATAATCGCCCTACTATGAACCAGAATGTTAATGCTAAAGTAGGCTTCGTTGCCTATTCACTGGCACGTAGCAGGTGGATACCCATTGCGATATTCAACGGTGGAAGTATCGCATCAAAGAGGATCCATACTAAACTTCGGGTGTCCATGCCGACAGCCGTAAATTCTGACGCGACTCCCATGATACCGAACCAGTTCCAGAAAAAGATTATGGCTGTGAAAATGAACCCGTAGAACAGCGTATTCGCCGCTATGAATTCTTGGACGCTTGAATCTGCTCCGACACCACTCATGCGAATGTAGCCGAATATCAGCCCCAGGATTACCGAAATCGCAGAGAGCGGGTTGATGTAGTCCCAGGCAGAACTGTGCGGACTATCAGGTGTGGAGGTGTGGTAAATCGGTTCAAGAATTGTCTGGATAGCGACTATCGCCGCGATGACGATAAGCACAACGCCTATGAATCGCTTCAGGCCTTCCATGAAAATTTCTCCTTTTCCCTTATTGGGTCCAGTTAAATGCTATCCCAAAACGCAATAACGGATAGCATTGTTAATGGATGAAGTTTGAGGTTATTAGCCTCTCGTTAACGAAACAAGAAATTACCTTACACTTCTTAAATCGGAAAAATTTGTCAAATACGACTGCATTATATATTTTCCAACATAAAAAGTCAATTTCTTTTAAAAGGACGTACAGAACGTCTAAATGGCGGATTGGTAATTATACAGAGAAATAAGAACGCTCGAAGCCAGCATTTTCAAGTGATTGGCACACTTAATCATCTTAAGACTGAATAAAGGCTTTAATCTCCGCAGCGTGTTTCTCGAAATCATGCTCGGCGAGGGATTTGAGGTTGTCTAACTGCGTAAGGTTGTCTATCTCCCAACGATCGATTTCTGGATTGATCCGTAAATAATTGCCCTTTAGCAACAGTTTTGCTGTATGTGCGGATGCTTGGGCTTGCAATGTCATCACGTAGGAGGTTAGTTTCGCGCCACCCCATCCGGTGATAAATCCCCAGCCACGTCTTTGCTGGTACATGTTTGTTGAATGTCCTGTGCCGATGGAAAGCATCCGAATTTCTTGTGCCTCTTTTCTAAACACTGAGAGTGCCTCTGTGGCGGCAATTGTGGAAGGGTTGTTTGCCCATAAGCAGCCGTCTGCTAACAAGAGGTTGTCAACGGACTTTGGGGCAAAAAATGTGGGTGCAGCACAAGAGGCGAGGATAGCATCTCGTAAACAGACCTCTTTACTTGTAGAAGCACTCTCCGCATCGCGACTTCCATAATTGGATCTAAAAATGTGAACTTCACTTCTGGCGATTTCTGAACTTGTTATCATTAATGGCGTTGCTATTTCACCGAGAGGCGTTGCTGGGATATGCTTGGCGATAATCTGCGCGAGTTGTTCGCTTGGATATTTGCTGAGAAATAACGGGATGCGATACCACCGTTTTCGGAAGATATGCGGGGTCTCGGTATCAAAGAGTTCGACGATATCCGTCATAGGGATGTCGGAGGCAGCGGCACCGGCGATGATCGCGCCTGTGCTTGTTCCGGCGATGAGGTCAAAGCAGGTTTTGATACGTGTGCCAAAAGCCTGTTCAATTTTGGCGAGGAGTTGGGCGGTGTATATGCCGCGGGTGCCGCCACCATCTAACGCGAGGATGTGGAAGGTGTCCTTTTTTCTCATTGATTGCCTATTCATCATCCTCGTCTTCGGGTGGTTCCCAATCGGCAGCATTGAGTGCTTTGATACGTGGACGGAAGACTTCGTTGAATTTTTCAATTTTAGCAGCAAGCCATTCGTGCTGATTTTGCCAGTCTATTTCGTCCGTCGGATCTGTGTCGCTTTTGGATAGAGAAATATATTTCTCCTTACTTTCAGGTCGTTCCTCCCACTCAAGTGCCTCTCCAAATTCACTTTCAATTTTTTTCTGTTCTTCCTTCAGAAGGTAAAAGTGTGCCTCAGCATCCGGTCCCCCCACATAGATTACCACACGGATTTTCTTGTTTTGTTTATCCATGTATGCTGAGATACAGAAGCGTGCTCTTCCTATGCTAGCATTGATGTGATTTGACGGTTTCGGCTTCTGGAGTTTAACCGAACTCTGTTTCTGAATCATATAGTCGTTCAGTTCCGTCCAGAAATTTTCCTGCAGCTGCTTAAATTCTGAGACATTCTTGTTGACGGCATGTTGCGTTTCCTGATTTACAGCACGGCTCCAATCATTAGGTTTAGATACAATATCAAACTGTGGTGCACAGGCAGAATCTCCAATTTGCCACACCTTAACCTCTATACCAAAGCACCGGAAACGTTCATGTGTAATTTCATTTAGCCAGTCAAGTGCTGAAAGATGCTCTTGCTCAAATTCTTGTGCGATCCAGACGACTGTGTAGGCATTCAAACCTGCTGAATATGTCAGAATTTGGCCTAAGTGTTTATGGTTAGTTCGTTCCAATTGGTTTTCAATTACTACCCACGAATCATCTACTGTATTCTTGCACAGAATATCAGCGCGGAATTTTCCAACGTTTATCTCTTGCGCCTCAAGTTCAAGGTCCATATCCAGTGTTTTGCCAAGGAGGATAAGGTTTTCTTCTTCCGCCAACCATGGCGTGAAATTCTGAGCCTCGTCGGGCCAAATATTGCTTAATTCAACAGGTTCAAGATGGCCAAGTTTTTTGGACATTAGGTATTGTTTCCTTTGTTATTTGTTCGTCAGTTGTTCGTATCTGTAACGACGGTGAACTCCGGGGCGTAAGGCGAATCTGCAATTTGGATAACTGCAATCTCTACACCCAAAAATTGAAGGGCAGTAGATGTATTTTTATTTTACCAATTGAGAACATCACGGTGTTCAGGGCGGAACTTCTCTGCAATCCAACGAATTCATACATCAGCGCGCTTCTCACTCTAATTCGTCTATTTCTTGAATCTCCGCGACAAGTTTCGCTTCAAGCTTGTGATCGCCAGTGTCACGCGAGAATTTGAGGGCTGTCTCAAAATCCGCTCGTGCCTTCGTGTTACATTTGAGATAGCGTTGGATCATACCCCGTTCCACGTAAGCTTCAGCAAATTCTGGATCTCGCTGAATTGCCTCTTCATAATCAGCAAGTGAGGCTTCATATTGGAGCAGGCGCCTCTTTGACATACCGCGGTTCCAGTACGGGATAGCACTATCAGGATAGAGCTGAATTGTGCGGTCAAAGTCTTCAATAGCACTTTCATGCTTCCCAAGCATCAACTTTGCAAGCCCTCGGTTATGGTAGGCTTCCACCAAATCCGAGTTCAACCGCAACGCTTCATCATGATCGGCGATGGCGGCTTCATGATTGCCTAATTTTGTCTGTACGAAACCACGGTTGGTATACGCTTCGGCATCCGCAGGGTTGAGGCGGATTGCCTCATCATAGTCGGCAATCGCCTCCGCATACTGTCCGAGCGCGTCTTGGACATTCGCTCGCTGGGTATAGGCTTCCGCATAATCGGGCTTAAAACGGATCGCCTTGTCATAAGCAGAAAGTGCCTTCTTTTTCTTTTTTTCTTCTAACAAGAGTGTGCCAATAGAAAACCATGCGCGTGCAGCGACTTCGTTATCAACCGCCTCTACGACATTCGCGAGCGAGCGCCATTTTTCAAGTGCTGCTGCGATTTTCCCTTCTTTTTGCAACAAGTGCGCATCGGCAATCGCCTTATCTATCAGTGAAACCGTCGGGGACGTTTGATATGCTTGCACCGTTTCCTCAACTTTCCCTGTGCTATCTTCAACAATCGGCTTTATTGATTTTTCACTCATGGGTTTCCTCCGCTCTCTGCTTTAGTAACAAAATACCACATCTCTATGCCAAAATCAACTGAATTTTATATTGACACAAACTCGTAACTTCTGCTAAAATCCTATTCAAAACAGCAGGATAAGGAGAAATCATGAACCGTAGAAATTTTTTAATTCAAGGAAGTACCGCAGTGGCAGGACTGCTGCTCGCGAACAGTCCGATGCGTCTTTACGCAGCTCAACACGAGCACGCGCATACCCATGGTCATACACTGCCAAAACTCCCGTACCCATACGATGCACTTGAACCGTCTATTGACAAACGCACGATGGAGATCCATCACGGAAAACACCACCAAGGCTATGTCAATAAACTCAATGCAGCGATTGCACATCATCACAATTTGGAGCACATGTCGATTGAAGGTCTACTTCGGAACATTGATAAAGTGCCGAAGAACATCCGCCAAGCCGTGATTAACAGCGGCGGTGGACACGCCAACCATACGCTTTTCTGGAGCATTATGATTCCCGAGGGCAGAGAACTGACAGGTAAAGTTGCCGAAGCCATTCAATCCGCGTTTGGATCGTTGGAGGCTGGCAGTGAGATATTCTCCACGGCAGCGAAAACGCATTTCGGATCAGGATGGGCATGGCTTGTTGTTGACGATAAGAAGAAGCTGCAAATCTATTCAACATCAAATCAGGATAGTCCGTTGATGAAAGGACATACGCCTATTCTCGGTCTTGATGTCTGGGAACACGCCTATTATCTCAACTACCAGAACCGGCGCGCCGATTACGTTGATGCGTGGGGTAAGGTTGTCAATTGGGAACAGGTTAACGCCAACTACATTGCGGCGATGGCTGGTTAAACCGCGACTACTAAAAGTAAGGAGGCACCATGGATCGCAGAGATTTTTTGCGACGTAGCGGTATGACGCTTACAGGGTTGCTGCTCAGTCCGTGGGCAGTCTATGCCTTTCCAAGCCGTGCGGGTGAAGTACTTGTCCCGTTCACCGATCAACCCCCTCCAGAAGAAGGACGATTGGATTGGAACACATTTGATACCTTTATCACGCCGAACGATGAATTCTTCAACGTTTCACACTATGGCAAGCCTGAAGTCGATCTCGCGATGTGGAAATTAGAGGTGAGTGGCTTGGTTGATAATCCGCTCATGCTCACGATTGAAGACATTAAAGCGCGTCCACGGCAGGAGGTAACCTTTACCTTGGAATGCTCTGGTAATCATGGGTTTCCGACGTTCACAGGGGCAATTGGAAACGCGAAGTGGGCTGGTACGCCGCTTGCGCCGATCCTTAAGGAAGCCGGTATCCAAGAGGACGGCATTGAGGTCATTTTCTTCGGACACGATGTCGGTGAAGAGGAACGGCGAAAGGTCAAGATGCGTCAGAATTTTGCACGGAGCATGTCCGTTGAAGACGCGTTGGAAGATACGATGCTCCTCTGCTATGAGATGAACGGTGAACCCTTACCACATGCCAACGGCGCGCCGCTACGCTTAATTGCTCCCGGTTGGTACGGCATCGCCTGCGTCAAATGGCTGAAACGCATTGAGGTACGCAATACCCGGTACATGGGACGGTTCATGGGACGCGATTATGTGACGATGCGCGAGGAGAAACGTCCGGATGGCGAATCGGTCTGGATGGAGACCTCGGTGGGTAGAACGCAGTTGAAATCGTTAGCGGCGAAGGTAACGCGCATTGACGATAAGTACCGCATCTATGGTGCAGCGTGGGGTGCACCTATTGCTACTGTTGAGGTGAGTATTGATGGCGGGGCATGGCAAAAAGCGACGATTGATCCGGAGGAGGACGCGGAATTCGCATGGAAAATCTGGCATCTCGACTGGAACCACCCCTCAAAAGGCGAACACACCGTCGTTTCGAGAGCGATTGATACAAAAGGGAACATCCAACCCACAGCCGATTCTGATTATATCACTGGAAAGCATACCTATTGGGAAAGCAACGGTCAGGTCGTCCGACGAGTTAATATTGAATAGAAGCCACTTTGTAGGTTAAAAACTTACAAACCGTTTTCGCCACCGAGGTAAGGGCTGGGGAACCCAGCCCCTACGCAGAAACCTGCCCGAACCGAAGTGGAGGGCAGCGCAAAAACCTAATAATTAAAAAAATATGAATATAACCGATGCACAGAAACAGCAATTCCAAGAGGAAGGCTATTTCATTTTAGAAAATGTTATCCCGGAACCGTTTTTGGAACTGCTTCGCGGTGAATGCGGGACCTTTATCAATCAGGCAGATGCTGAGATGGAGCGGCAGGACACAGACGTACTGGGTCTCAATCATCGCGGTAAACGGTATTTCGTCTCAAACTGTTTCAGGAAGCAGCCCAAGCTCCGCGAATTTCTGTTCAGCGATCTGATGGCAGATGTCTGCCGTGCCACCTTAGGCGATACGGCGTATCTCTTCTGGGAGCAGTATGTTGTCAAAGGTGCGGAAGAGGGGATGAAGTTCAGTTGGCATCAGGATTCAGGCTATGTCGGCTATCCCGATCATAAGCCGTATTTGACCTGTTGGTGTGCGCTTGATGATATGTCTGAGGAGAACGGGACGGTCTACGTGATGCCGTTTTCTCGCATCGGTATCCGTTCATGGGTGAAGCACATCCGCGACGATGAGAGCAACGATCTGGTCGGTTATTTCGGACCGGAGAAGGGTGTGCCAGCTGTCGTACCTGCGGGGAGTATTGTGGCGTTCACGAGCGTCAATTTTCACTGTAGTGGGACGAACTATACGAACAACATGCGGCGTGCGTACCTTGCCCAGTATTCTGCGGAGCCACTGCTTTCACACGACGGGAGTCGTTTGTGGGGGAATGCGGAACCGTTGTTGCAGGATGGCAAATCAGTTGTCGGAGAACCGCCACCTGAGATTACGTCTCGGTTTGATTAGGGTAGGTTGTGCGGAAACTCATTCGTTACTCAGTGTTGTTAAGTTTTTCAAGCGATTGCTCAATCTCGATTTTGAGGTCTTGATTATCATCTTGTTCTGCTAATTCCAATGCTTTCTGGAAATCGGCTTTTGCTTCTTGAGTTTTACCTAAGAGACGATAGGCTTCGCCTCGCGTGTGATATGCTTCCGCCAAATCAGGATTTCTCCGAATCGCTTCGTCACAGTCCGTAAGCGCGGACTCAATTTGCTCTAACTTAATTTTTGCAAAACCCCTATTAGCATACGGCCAGGCATCATCAAAGTTTAAACGGATCGATTCATTGCAGTCTGCCAGTGCAGATTCATATTGCCCAAGTTTGTTTTTCAAATGGGCTCGATTGTTATAGGCCTGGGCGTTATCTGGTTCAAGTCTGATAGTTTCTTCAAAGTCAGCAAGTGCAAATTCGTATTGTTTTAATTTGTATTTGGCGTAGCCGCGCATGAAATAGGGATAAGCATGATCTGGATTAAGTTGGATACTTTTATCAAAGTCAGCGATTGCCTCTTCATAGCGTTCTAACTCAATTTTCGCATCTCCTCTATCAAAATAGGCTTCTGCCTCATCAGGTTTAATTTTCAGACCTTCATCGAAATCAACGATTGTAGCCTCATATTGTTCCAACCCAAACTTCACACAACCTCGCATAAAGTAAGCTTGGGCATCATCAGGCTTGAGTTGAAGACCTTTATCAAAATCGGTAATCGCAGCCTCATAGTATCCTAATCTAATTTTTCCCGAACCTCGTCTGAAGTAGGCATTAGCATCATCGGGTTTGAGTCGGAGACCTTCGTCAAAATCAGCGATCGCAGCCTCATAGCGTTCTAATTCATCTTTCGCACACCCGCGCATGAAGTAGGCATAAGCATTATTAGGTTCAAGTTTGATGCTTTCATCAAAATCAGCAATAGCACCCTCATATTGTTCTAATTCAATCTTCGCATGTCCTCGCATGAAATAGGTTTGGGTATCATCTGATTTTAACCGAATACTCTCATCAAAATCAATAATGGCAGATTCGTACTCACCAAGTCGTTCTTTTGAAACCCCACGGATGAAGTAAGTTTCGGCATCTTCCGGTTTTAATCTTATAGTTTCGTCAAAATCGGCAATGGAGGCATCATATTGTCTGAGGTTCCCTTTTGCGCGACCTCGCATAGAGTAAGCAAGGGCATCATCTGGTTTAAGTCGTATTGCTTCATTAAAGTCAACAATAGCAGCATCAAATTGGCTTAGTAAAGATTTTGTAACCCCTCGACGAGTATAGACAGAAGCATTATTTGGCTCGATTCGTGTTACTTCATCGTAATCTGCAATAGCAGATTCGTGTTGTTTCAGAGCACTTTTCAGATTACCTCGGTTGTAATATGCATCTGCATAATCTGGCTTAAGATTAATTGCCTTATCGTAAGCAAAGAGAGATTCTTCTTGATTCCTTTTTGAGAGTAAAATTCCGACGAAAAACCACCCTTGGGCAGAAAGTTCATTATTATGTCCTTCTGCGATATTTGCAATAGAACGCCACTTTTCAATGGCATCAGCAATTTTACCATCCTGTACTAATAGGATAGCATCAATTACAGCCTTGCCTTCGAGAGGCAATTCCGGATTCTGCTGGAATTCTCGTATTTTCTTCAATAATTCTTCAGCCTTATCCGGATCGCTGAAGTCTTCAATAATTTTTGTTACCGGTTTTGTGCTCACAGTTTCGCTCTTTTTAAGGATCAATTGTGCAAGAAAGATAAAATGAACTTAATTGTTC
>JAJEGI010000039.1 GCA_022819945.1 Candidatus Poribacteria bacterium | reverse complement strand
TTCGCACGCCATTTCTGTACGCAAATGCGTCAGTTTTGCGTGTAGACCTGCTTGCGTCTCAGAATCAAAGTCAATGCTGTACGGATATGCCCGTTCAAGCTGCGTCCACGCTTCATTTCTGATATCCCACTCGTAGTGGCGTAGATCAATGTAAAAGATCGTTTCTTGTTGGTCAATCGGTTCTGGATTGATGACATCGAAACCCCAGGAGAGACTATTCACCAATTTTGAGAGCGCGATCTGATAGGCACCAAGTGCTTCAGGACCTTCGCCAGCATTATAGAGATGTGTCAGCGTAAAATAGCGAACAAACGGACGATCAAATGCCGAGAGCGTCTCAAGATGCCCTTGGATAGTATCAAGCATCGCATCGGTTGTAATGAAGTTGACATCGTACTGTACCTCCCAATTCGGTGCACCGGCTGCAATCCATTGCCGAATCGTCTCAATCGCATCAGGTGACAATGCCGGCAACCCCCACGGCATTCGCGGTTTTTCCGGCGTATCTTCAATTAACCGCTTTAAGAACTCGGAAGCATTCGGATTCCTCGGAACAATCGTTCCACTGGCAATGAGTGTAGCACGGTCAATAATGAGATCCTCGGTAAAGGCACCATGCTCGCCATGACAGCCGAGGCAGTTTTGTTGGAGGATAGCATACGCCTCTTGCGCAAGATTCTCTTGCGCTCGCGCCGTGCCAAATCCCAGCATGACAAATGTTAAGATAACCAGAAATATGCATTTACTTGTTTTCATCACCAATCTCCTTTGAAACACACCTATCGTTCTTGCTACTCATAGTAACCTACTTCCTTATCAGCATTTTGCGCGTGGCAGTGAAATCACCTGCCGTTAGCGTATAGAAATACACACCACTCGCAACAGACTCACCAACTTGATTGCGACCATCCCAATACGCCGCACGCCTCCGTTGTTGATATACGCCCGCGGGTTGGTGTCCTAAGTCCAACGTCCGAACCAATGCACCGTTCACTGTAAAGATCTGTAAAGTGACTTTGGTAGGTGCAGCAAGGTGATACGGTATCCATGTCTCAGGGTTAAACGGATTCGGATAGTTCGCAAGCAATGTCGTCTCCTCTGGAATCAATAAGGCTAAAAGCCGTCGGAGGTTTGTAATACCGTGTTGAAAAGCAGATGAACCATCGTTTTCAATCTGTGCTTGTACTATCCACGCGCGTATGACCGCAGGAGAAATGACACCGTTCATAGCAACGGCAGAGGGAGATGCGTTCCCTGCTTCTGCGTCCATACTTTGTGCCACAAAGGTAAGATCCGATATGTTGACCTTTCCATCACCGTTTACATCCGTTCGAGGGTTAATAGGCTTTATTCTTCCGAAGTCGCTCGCGACTAAGATCAGGTCCAGGATGCTCACCTTTCCATCTCCATTTATATCCGCCACACGTGGTCTGTCCACCAGAATTGAGGGACCCAGTAAATGCACTGTGAATTCCGCGTTGGTATCAAACCCAAAAAAACCGCTCCACCAGCCTTCACCCTCATAGACAGCAACTAATAAAAAGTTCGTTCCCTCTTCTAACGTTACAGGGAAATCTTCCTGATAATCGTTAGCATCCCGATCTACAGGTTTGTCATGAACCAAGACACCATTGAGCCAGATTTTAACAGCATCACCGCTACCGACAAACATTTTTGTGCGCTGTTGGCTCAGTGATTCTAAGAGAATTGATCCATAAGCGACATGGTAATTGACATCCCCCAATCCTAAAGCCGTATCATTCACCAGGTCATTTATGTTATTGCCCCCTCTCCGAGAAAGTTTACCAACTGTCCAGACTTTACTCCCAACTGGTTCTCCCTCAACTGCTCCTTCCGTAGCAATCGCTAACTCTGTCACTTCACCACCGCTTACTTCTGACAGAAAATCTCTCCCAGAAGCAGCCGCTTCTGAACCGGACATACCATCTGTCGGTGCTATAACCCACAGCCACGGTCCCTCTATTTTCGGTGCTGCCGGTGTGAATCCGGGATTGTTGTGTCGAACGATAAGTACACCTGCAGGCAATGCATCTAAAGGCGAAAAATCGAATATATCGTTGTTTTCAAGGCGTAGCGAGGTCAAGTTAATTAATCCTGCAAGCGGCGATATGTCTGATATTTCGTTATTTTCCAGATTCAGACGCGTCAACCCCGTTAAGTTCGCCAAAGGCGACAGATCCCATATTTCGTTACCAGCAAAGGAGAGTTCTTTCAATCCGGTTGCGTTTGCCAAGGGAGAGAGGTCCGATATCTCTCCACCACAAATATCTATTTCTCGAAGTTTTGGTAAGTCTGCCAAAGGTGCAAGGTCTAATATAGGGGTACCCCAAGAATGGAAACTTCTCAGGCTAATTAATCCTGAAAGGGGTGACAGATCTGCTGGTGGGTTTTCGGTCATCCATATCCGATTCAACTTTATCAAACCTTTGAGAGGCGATAAGTCAATGATAAGGTTATGTGAAATCTCTAACCCGTGTAGGTTGACTAAACCTGCGACCGGTAATAAATCAGGTATAAGATTATGAGGAACAATTAACCATTCCAAATTGATTAAACCTGCAAGAGGGGATAAATCAGATATTTCGTTGTGTCTGAACTCTACAACACGCAGCCTGAGCAATCCTGCAAGTGGTGATAGGTCAGATATCAAACTGTTGTTACACCTTATCTCTTCCAAGTTTGTTGCGAAGGCAAGTCCTGTCAAATTACGGATACCTACATCATGCGCCTCAAGACGCGTCAATGTCGCCATCTCCGCTGCCGTGATTGTGGTGCCTGATGTCTTACCAAGTGCCGCTTCAATCGCAGCACGCAGGTTCACGTCGGGTATGTTAACAGTCTGGGCCGTTGTCGTCAGTGGAAACAAGAGGCACAACGTCACCCAGAAAGTGAGTGGGTAAATTAAAATGTGTTGTTTCTTAATCAGTCGCATTCAATTTTATCTCCTTTTCTACTGCTGGCATGTCCCAATCAGGAAGACCTCGGTCGGCAATAACACCAATATGGCAGCAGCCTTGTAAGTCCTTAGACTTTAAGAAGTTAAGGATACCTTAACATAACGTGAGTTTGAGAACAAACCATAGTCAACCGTTAACCGGTGGCACCGATGTTTGATATCCGCTTCGCACGGGGCCTCAAGACGCATCGCACGGCAATTGACACACTTATTCAGTTATAATAAGTTAAATCTTATTTTTATTCAAAAAAAAAAATAAAATAGCCTATACCTAACCGTAAGTTAGAGGATACTTTCACGGAAAAAGCAAATTATAGCCATAAAAATCGATCGCTAATTTTGCTTGAAAATACCTTTGGGGCTAAGGGGTTGGTTAGAGAAATGTGACAATTTCATTATTCAAAGGGTTCTCTTTATACAAAAATTTTCAATTATTTATCAAACTCACATTAACAAGACTTACGCAATTTTCCCATGAGACTCCACATGTTATGTGCTGCAGGCGAGGTGTTTTTGCTTGGGGTGTTTTTTGGGGTATTTGATAAGGGTC
>JAJEGI010000127.1 GCA_022819945.1 Candidatus Poribacteria bacterium | reverse complement strand
CATTACAGTGCAAATACACTCGAATTTGGCTTGTGGGGTACAGTTATTGGATTTGTCGTTGCTGCAATTGGGATGTTCTTAACCAGAAGAAAAAATAGAGACACGCGAGTAGAGGTCTCCGCAGAGTCTGGATAACATCTATTCAATTTCCGTCGTTAAAAAATTCAATTTTACCACCCAACGTTGAAAATAATTCGATGTTGGGTGTTTTTTATACAGCCTATCTCATAAATATCAGCTGATTTATTTTCTTAAACCTCATCAAACCCCGACTTTCCAAACTAATTTTCTGATGAATTTTCGTCCGCATGGGTTAAACATTTCTGTAGGAGCGAGTGTTTTTGCTTGGGGATTTCTTGTCGCTCGCGACTCTTACTGACAACTGATAACTGACAACTAATAGAGGTGACAATGGAACAAATTCGACGAGTACGCGTGTCCAGCGCACGCATTTGGATACTGATGCTGTTCTTGGTGACCACACCGATTTTCGCAAATACACAAAGTCCAAAACGCACCCTTCGGGCGGTATGGATAGAAAACCCGCCCGTTATTGATGGTGACTTAACAGACACAGTCTGGCAAAATGCCGATATTGCAACTAATTTCTTCCGAGCAAAGGAGGGCGAAATACATCCCGCTGAATTGGGCACCGAAGTTCGGGTGCTATACGATGAAAATACACTCTATATCGGCGTGCGATGTGAGGAGCCGGACATGAAAAGCCTCCGGGAAACCCTAACGCGTCGGGATTCCCCGGTCTGGCAGAACGACTGTATTGAGGTACGGTTTTCGTCCAAACGAAATGGGACTTGAAGAGGAGGCGTTCCGCCTCGCACGCGCCCATCTCAGATACAGACATGAGTTTCCAGCGGCACATTTCGTAGAATCCTTTTGGGTGGATACGCGCCATTTCCATCAAACCAATGCGCAAAGGTTGCTACGGGAACGGTTGAGCGAGTCTCGTTTCTACATCGACATCGGACGATTTAACTTTTTCGTTTGGGGTGGGTTCGGTCAACTTCGCGAGGTCGGTCAACTTTTTGATATCAAGTTTATCAGAACAGACATTGATTATCAGGCACCGTGGGGGCAATTGTCGGTACTTAATCGGTTCGGCACGCGTCGAGATAAATTCAATCGGTTTACGAGTTTCTCTGGTGGGGTCAATCTCTTCAGCAAACTCACCATTGATTTGGACATCGATAACTTCTTTTGGCGCACACATCGAAATACGCTTATCTTCCGGCTCCACAGCAATTACCAATTTACGCAAAAAATCGGTTGGCGAATTTTCGTTGAACGTGTAGATGAACGGATGCGAGATGAGATCACTTACAACTTCAATTCGATCTTCGACTACGAGTTTACGCCGGAAAGCCACTTCTTTTTTGTGATTGCTGATAGCCTACCAGGGGATCGTGCCGTATTTGCGAAGTTGGCGTACCTTTTTGAACCCACCCTCCCAGATTTCGCTCGATTTAATTGATGGAGATCCATTTTTTAAGGTGGATTCTTGCTTGATTAATAAAATTTGTATTTTTTTTCAAATTATGCACCCTTTTTGCTAACAAATTGCGTCTTTAATAATTGAAAGCCAATGATGAGCCAAATGACAAGGATTTGATACAACACGTGAATATTTACCGGATGCGAAAAAAAAACGAACTTTTTTTTAGCGTATCTGACTAAACTATCAAATACCTAAATTGAATCTTCAAATTGTGTAAGAATTAACAACGCTAATGTTAAGAAAAATATAAAAAGGAAGTAAATTATGACTACTAAAGTTCGTCAACAAAATGGCATCACAATTTTGGAACCCAACGGAAAACTCATCGGACCCTCCGTATCAGCATTACAAGCAGCACTCTCACCGGAGTTAGAGGTATCCGAGGCACCGCGTATCCTCATTAATTTCGAGAACGTCAATAAGATTGACAGCACAGGACTCGGCGCACTCATGGGCATCCGTGCCATCACAGCACGAAAGAAAGGCCGTGTCGGGGTCGTCAATGTCAGCAAACAGATCAAAAACCTGATTGTGCTCAGTCGACTCGTGCGTGTCTTCGAACACTACGACAGCGAGGACGCTGCAGTTGCCGCACTATCCGCCTAAGATCCAAAATTTTATAGACTCTCAACCGGGGGTGGTTTTACCACCCCCATTTTTGTTGGCATACCTCTGCAGTTATTTGCTTAGAACTTCTGATCGCGCCCCGATTTACTGCTAATGGTGAATAAAGGAGAGAAAATGAACCAAAAACGCATTGAACGCTGGCAGGCAGAATTTGAAAAGGCAGATATAGAAACAGTTCAACAAATGCTTGCTGAAGCACCAGAAGTCGTAAACGTGAAAGCGAAATAGAACCTACCAATCCTCATCAAAAAACGGCGTACTCGGATAACTGTAGACGTTGCCTTCGTAGTTCTTAAGTTGGATCTCATCGTCATCGAAAGCCACAACGGGGTCAGGAATCAACGCGATCTTTCCACCACCGCCGGGCGCATCAACAACATAATGCGGCACACCGAGTCCCGATATATGCCCACGCAACGCCGCAACAATGTCTAAACCCGTCTGTACCGCTGTCCGAAAATGGTCTGTTCCAACAACAAGATCCGCTTGATAGATATAATACGGCTTAACCCGAATCCGCAGCAATCCCTTCATCAGTTCCACCATCACATCGGGGTCATCGTTGACCCCTTTCAGGAGAACCGCCTGGTTCCCCAACGGTATTCCGGCATCGGCTAACATACCACACGCTTTCTCTGTCTCCGGTGTGATTTCGCGGGGATGGTTGAAGTGTGTGTTGATGTAAAACGGGTGATACTGCTTCAGGATCGCACACAATTCAGGTGTAATACGTTGCGGTAGCGTTACAGGGACACGCGAACCGATTCGGATGATTTCCAAGTGATCAATCGCTCGTAACCCGCCGACAATCATATCAATCTTCTTATCCGTTAGCATCAGCGGGTCACCGCCAGAGATGATAACATCGCGAATTTCTGGGTGTGCCTGAATATAGGCGAGCCCCCTTTCAACGTTATCTTCAGAAATCGAATGCGGATCACCGACTTTCCGTTTACGGGTACAGAACCGGCAGTAGATGGGGCACATATAGTTAACATAAAATAGGGCGCGGTCAGGGTATCGGTGCGTAACGTTCGGCACCTCGCTATCGTCTTCTTCGTGGAGTGGATCCTCTACACCTGTGCTGATTAACTCTTTCGGATCCGGAACGACCTGCTTCCAAATCGGATCACCGGGTTCTTCTATGAGACTGAGATAATACGGATTGATACGGATCGGAAATTCTTTATGAATCCGCCGCATCTCCTCTATATCAACATCGAATGCGGCGGCGAGTTTTTCTGGGGTGTTGACAGTGTCTCTAACAAGACGTTTCCATTCTTCCATATATATATGTCCGTCCTTCTTAAACAGGACTTACGCATTTTTTCCATGATAATGGACATCCTACTGCAGGCGGGGTGTTTTTGCTGGGGTGTTTCCCCTAGAAACCCCGCCTGCAGTAGGGCTGCGTAAGTCCTAAAATTTTTCGCTGTTTTAAACCTGTGCCTCATAGCATGACGGAATGAGGATACAGGACACGGAATTCGCCGATGCTGCTATGGTGCCGCCGTGTAATTCTCGATCGTCACTTTTTTCATGACATCACGTTCACGAAGCAATTCTACGACATCCATCCCTTCAATAACTTTCCCAAACGTGGTGTATTCGCCGTTTAGGTGTCCAACACGTCTCGGGTCCGAAGTGAGACAGATATAAAACTGACTTCCCGCTGAGTCGGGGTTCTGAGTCCGCGCCATCGCAACGACACCCACATCATGTGGTGGCATCTTGTCGCGAAGGTCTGGATCCTGAAATTCACCCGGGATTGTCCACCCAGGGCCACCTCTGCCTGTGCCTTGTGGGTCTCCGCCTTGGATGACAAAACCCGGGACGTACCGGTGAAACGCCACGCCGTCATAAAATCCATCTTCAATCAACCGAGCAAAGTTCGCTACTGTGGCGGGGGCGGCTTCGGGATAAAGTTCTATTATAATGTTTCCTTTTTCGGTTTCTATCGTTACATTAGGCAATTGTTCACTATTGCATGAAATCGCTGTCGCTAAAAACGCACCTAATAGGCTTATTCGCATGAGTTTGGTGTGAAAACCGCGGATTTTCACAAATTCCTTTTCTATTTTCTATTGACAAAGGTTTACGCAAAATTCATTTTAATCAGGACTTACGCAGCGTCCTTTGCTGGCGAGGTTTTAAACCTCGCCAGCAACGTGCGGACCGTAAGCCCTCATCAGCAAATTACGTAAGTCTTCTTAATTATAGGCGTAAATCTTGTTCGGATTATATCGTAAAGCTTCGACGAGTTTTTCCTATACGGAACATAAGAGTATCCTCGGCGAAAATAAAAGTTGAAATACATTATACACTGATTCAGGCGTGAAGTCAAACAAAATTTGGAACAGCCATTTTATTAAGCATTTATAAAAAATTTTAGCCTTGACACCACAGTTTGGACATGGTATCCTAATAATTAGGAGGTGGTTGCCATGCGGAACATCTCGACAGAAAATCAGCAGACACGCGAACTGTTAGCAACTTTGAAGCTGCTTTCTCCTGGAACCCCTCTGCGAGAAGGTATTGATTATATCAGCCAAGGTAATACAGGTGGGCTCATTGTTGTTGGTAATACCCAAGAAATCTTAGATTTGACAGAAGGCGGTTTCCGCATCAATTGCCAGTATACCCCCGCGCGTCTGTACGAATTGTCAAAAATGGATGGCGCGATTATCCTATCGGAAGATATAAAACGAATCGTCCGTGCTAATGTGACGCTAAGGGTAAACCCATCTATTTCCTCTACCGAAACCGGACTCCGTCATCGCTCTGCCGATAAATTTGCTAAACAGACAGACCATATCGTGCTTGCTGTTTCGCAGAGCCGGAATACTCTCACTCTATATCTCAAAAACCAGCGTTATATCTTCCGAGAGCGACCAGCGTTACTGTCCGGAGCAAACCAAACCATGCTTGCACTCACACAATACGTCAAGGCAATGCAGAACGCGTTTACCGTGCTGAACTGGGCGGAATTAAGTGGAAATGTTACGTTAGCGGATGTTGTCACGGCTATCCAGCTGTGTGAGCGGGTACGTCGCGCTGAACAGGAACTAAATCTCTATAGGATCGAGTTAGGCACACAGGCGCAATCCATACAACGCATCCCTGAACTCAAGACTGAAATTGAAAGCGGGCTTCTCATTACGAAAGATTACTATCATGAAAGTCTCCAAGACGAATCGGAAGCACTCGAAAGGATTATGGGGCTTGATGCAAACAGTCTCGCCAGTCGACCTAATATCAGTGAGGCTCTCGGATATCCGCGTGACATTCAGAACACTTTTGGCGTTCTTGAACCGCGCGGGTACCGCGTACTGAGCCAAGTGCCTCGCATGCCATTCAATATTGTTGAAAATATTGTTCATCAGTTTAAATCGTTAGATAAAATTTACACCGCCGCTATTGATGAGCTCGAAGCGGTTGATGGCGTCGGAAAGACAAGAGCATCAACCATCAAGGATACACTCGCGCAAATGAAAACCCGCACCGCCCAACCCCATCTCCTTGCATTACCGGTGTTTGACAAATAAAAGAGTCGAACCGATGCTCTGTAGACAAAAAATTGGAACATTGAACTAAAGTCAAATATTAAAAAACAATTATTAATAAGGAGCCAGAAAATGAAACAGTTCATCGCTTCACCGCAGAAGTATAACTTCGCATTGGGTAGGATTTTGATGATCGGGCTGCTGCTCGTTCCTCTCGCCCTTGCTGGGTGTAGTGGAAAACTTGGAAAGGTTGAACCACCTGTGGTTGATACCGCAATCGCAGACGCAGAGACGGCTATTGCAGCGGCAAAAGCGGTCGATGCCCCGTCGCTCGCGCCTGAGGCATTTGAAGCCGCGAAATCCAATCTCGAAGCCGCGAAAACAGCTCTCGAAGAAAAAAGAGGGAGCGACGCCCTCCAGCTCGCATACCAAGCGATAGCCGATGCTAAACTCGCTCGAAAGAGTGCTATCAACATTGCCAAAAACTCGGAATTGAATGCAGCAATCCTTCAGAAGGAAGCAAAGGCAGAAGCACTCCGTAATGAACTTAGAGACAAGGAGTCAGCACTCAAACACACCCAATCCGAGATGCAGGCTGCCCGTGGTGAGGAAGCACAATTGAAACAGACAGTTCGCGACCTTCAGAAAAGGAACCGTGAGTTGAAAGTTACACGTGAAAACTACAACAAACAGGTTGACGAACTCATTAAAACTGTGGAAGAAATGCAAACGCACGGACGACAGGTGGAAACTGAAATCCGTAACTATGGAAAGGAGATTTCGGCACTTCGTCGCAAACTTGAAGTCGCTGATAAGATCGTCAAAGAAGAGGGATATCAAAAACGGGCAGCTATTGCTGAGGCAGAGTCGCTGAGAAAACAGATGCGCGAACAGGCGGAAATCTATACCAAGAAACTCGCAGCGGCGACGCAGCAGAACGTCGGAGCCAAACACGAAGAATTTCTCAAGCAGCAAGCACAACAGGCGCGCGCCTATGTTGACAGCCAAGCCCCACTTTCGCCTACTAAAACAGGACGTACTGCTCTCTCTACAACGCAGATCTCAGCTGGCAAAGCAGCACTCAGTAATTGGGAAAATGCTTGGCAAAGCAACAACCTCAATGTCCATCTCGCTTATTATGGACCCAACGTTGTCGCCGATAAAGTGGTGATTCGAGAAAGCAAAGAACATCGAAGTAAAATTGATAGACAACAACTCGAATCGGAACTGCGCCAGATGAGTGCACACGCCTGGACGAAAGTCAAAACCGATACCGAAGCCGAAAGCGAGAGCGTCATCGGTATTCAGCAACTGAGTCGGTTGGTTGCCCCTGCTGCTGACGAGGACGCTACTGCCCTCTACAATATTTGGATTCGTGAAGTCTGGATGCATCAGGTCGGGAACGACTGGAAAATCCATCACGAAATCTGGAAAATTTTTGAGAACGTGCCAGACTTTTAAACTACGAGCGGAGGTTAAATTGTGAACGACGTACAAAATCGGCAACACAGTCCAACAAAGCCCAATATGTCTCGGAATCTGATCTGGGGTGGTGCTATTGCGGCAATCGTTATCGCTTTTATCGCATTCCTCGTGATATTCATGAGTTCCAGTGAAACTCCTACCGCCTTTTTGGCGAAGTGGAAAAGTGCACTTGAATCCAGTGATGCCAAAAAGTATGAAGCACTCTGGGTAAAAAGTGAACGCCAGCGTCCCGATAGAGGCTATCAGAGCACAGCGAGACTCCTAAGAAATAATGTCAACTTTGCTGTTAACCTTGAGGGCAGCGCTCAACCCTATCGAGTCCCGCGATACCCAAATCGCTACCGAATCGAAGGAATTTCAGTGACGGCTTACCTTTCCGAAGGTCCACAAGATCAATTGCGAAATCTCGTGATTGAAAAGAAGGGGATCATCCAACAGCGATGGAAAATTATACAGGATGAGGTTGTCGGCGAAGAAATCGTTGATGCCCTGGCTCCTGAGTCCACATCACCATCTAACCTTGATAAGCAGTCCAAGAGTCCTGTCGCACCGCTTGTACTCGCTTGGAAAGCAGCATTGGAAACGCAGAATGTAAAGACATACACCGACTTATGGGATAAATCTGCTCGCAAGAAAAGGGCAGCAAGTTTCCGACGCGCTACCGACTTGATGTCGCAAACCCACATCGTTGATCTGCAACATGCCACTTATTCGCCTATTCCAACGAAGCGGAACCGCCATGTCGTTGACGGCATTCGCGTAACTTTGCAAAGTGGCGATGAGATCATTGAAACCCACAACCGCACACTCACTATCGAGAAAAAAGGATTTTTCAGACGAAAATGGAAACTCGTTAACGACCAGGTCGGTGAGATATCTGGAGCAATCGCACTCGCAACGACTGAACCGCCCGGTGCCAATACAGTTTCTGGTAAAGAGTCTGGCGGAATCTTGGATGGCAACGCACCCCCTGATACGCAGTTCAAAGTAAGACAAGTTTTGGGGAAATGGCAAGCAGCTTGGGAAGGGAAGGACTTGAACACTTATATGTCTACCTACTCAGACAAAGCCTTGATTACTCGCGTCACTGTGCGGGATGGCAAAGAGACGAAGATTTACCTAACAAAAAAGCAACTCCGATCCAAAATGAAAAGACTCAACACCATATACGCTGACATCCAGGTCGGCATCTCTAATTTGCAAATTAACGGTGACCGAGCAACAGCCGAAGTTACCTTCCTGCAGAAATTTACGGGGACCCCGGCAAGTGGCACCCGGCCCGCTTACTCTGATATCGGCACCAAAGAACTGGATTTGATGGTCGATCCTGCGGATGGACACTGGCGAATCTACGGAGAGACATGGAGTCTCTACGAAAATGTACCGGAATTTCCAAAAATGTAGGGAATGGTTGTCAGTTTTCAGTTTTCAGTCATCAGTTAAAGAGGAAGCTGATACAATCAAGGTGCCTTCTTCACTGATAACTGTTCTCACTACGAAGCATGATAATTGATGACTATTAGGAAATATGCCCACCGAGTACCAAACCAAACGTAAAATTGAGTTCGCTGATACGGATATGGCAGGGATCGTCCATTTCACACGATTTTTTGTCTTTATGGAATCCGCGGAACATGAATTCCTCCGTAGTTTAGGTACAAGTGTCGCAACCCAATGGAACGGAAATAAAATCGGATGGCCCCGACTCGCAGCTTCATGTGAATATTTAAGTCCACTCCGATTTGAAGATGAGGTGGACATCCACCTCAAGGTCTCCAAGAAAGGGACGAAGTCGCTCACATATCAATTTCGATTTACACTTCAGGGAACGGATGTTGCACGTGGCGAAATCACAACGGTCTGTTGTATAACCAATCCGGGTGAAAAACTGCGTGCTATTCCGATCCCTGATTTCATTGCAGATCAAATACATCCTCCGCCATAATGTGCATCCTTTTAAAGTCCCTCTGATAAGGGGGATTTAGCGGAGTTCTTCTGTGAGAAATTCCGATCAGAAAGATTAGAATAACCATGCAACAACCCCGCGCTACGACACCTTCGCTTAAAATATCCCACTTATTCAAAGACTTCGGAGCCGTCGAGGTACTGCGAAACGTTTCGTTCAGTCTTACAGGCGGCACATCCGTCGTTATCACGGGTCCCTCCGGTTCTGGTAAAAGTACACTCTTACACATTATCGGTACCTTAGAAGAACCATCGAATGGAATTGTGGAGATTAACAATACAAATCCCTTCACCCTCTCTGAACCTGAACTTGCGGCGTACCGCAATTCCGTGATCGGATTCGTGTTTCAGGAACATCACTTACTTCCGCAATATTCCGTGCTTGAGAATGTTCTGATTCCGACTCTCGCCTTCAAACAGGATGCCAACGCGACACAACGCGCGCATCAATTGATCAGACGCGTTGGACTCGCGGATCGCATGTCTCATCGACCTGGACAACTCTCAGGTGGCGAACGCCAACGTGTCGCTATCGCACGTGCCCTTATCAACCAACCCAATATTCTCCTCTGTGATGAACCGACAGGCAACTTAGATACTGCGACTACCGAGACTATTGCCAATTTGCTCTTTGAATTACACAACGCCGAAAAAAATATGTTGATCGTTGTTACACACAACCTTGCACTCGCTTCACGTTTTGATCGGCACTTGCAACTCACGGATGGCGCATGCATGGAGAGTTAGTCCGCGCGTGTAAGTCCAAGTGTCGCGCCCGGAAACCGGGTATACGGACAGGATCGTTTTTGACACTACCTGCCGAATCGAACCGCAAGGAAATATAAAAAATTATGCACAAATTTTCTTGGAACTCACTTAAACACTTTTGGCAGATACATCTTACCGTCGCACTTTGTACCGCTGTTGCTACAGGTGTACTTGCCGGTGCGCTGATTGTCGGCGATTCCGTGCGCGGGAGTCTACGAAGTCTGACGACAGAGCGACTCGGTGCCATCCAACACGCCCTCCTTGCAGACCATTTTTTTCAACCCGATCTATTGCACCGGGAAAATAAAGTGCCAGCAATTTTGTTGAACGGAACAGTCGTCGCGCCCCAGACGCAGACGCGGGCATCCAAGGTTAATATCCTCGGCGTAACGGACAATTTCTTCGCGTTTTGGCAAGCGGAGACCGCACCGAATCTCAACAAACCCGCTGGACAGCCGTTCAACGCTATCGTCATTAACGAAGCACTCCAAAACGAACTGAACGTCCAAGTCGGCGATACGCTTCTGGTGAATATGTCTCAAGCCGCGGACATCCATCCCGAATTCCTGCTCGGTGAACGGGACGCAGCCAACGCCATCCAGAGCCTCCGCTTGGTGATCAGTGATATAATTCCTACCAAGAACGCAGGGAGGTTTAGTCTACAGGCGAATCAAAGCCTCCCGTTCAACGCTTTCATACCACTCCCAATTCTACAAAAAGTACTCGGCCAAGCGGACAAGGTGAATGCCGTATTTACTGCGGATACGGACGCGATTTCAGCGGCGGATTTGTCGTTAACCCTTGAAAGTCTCGGATTACGTATCAAGACGCATGAGAACCACTTTGATCTCCAAAGTCAGCAGTATCTGCTCAAACCGTTGCTCTCCGAAACCGCGCTAACAGTTGCCACTGAGAACCGTATCCCGACCCTGCCGACGCTCACCTACCTCGCAAATACAATAAGCGCGAACGATAAGGTCACACCCTACTCTACGATTGTAGCACTCCCGACGGATGAAGGTGAATTTGCGAAGCTGCTCAATATGCACACAACTGAAGCACAAATTCTTACCTACAAACAGGCGCGAAAAGAAAAAAATCGACAGGTAGCATTGGAAATAGATAAGCTGAAAAAAGAAAAACGAAAACTAAGAAGCATAAAAAAGGATAGGGAGCAGGCTGAGAAAATAGATAGAGACTTGAGATTACTTTATAAAAGCTTACGTGATTCTGAAATTATCCTCAATTCATGGGCAGCGGATGACCTTGGTGTGAAAGTCGGAGACGAGATCGGTATCACCTACTATAGCGTCAGTGCAGAAGAAGAATACATCACTCAAACAGCATTGTTCAGGCTGAAAGGGATTCTACCAATTGAAGGGATCACCGCAGATAGAGACATTATCCCTGAATTTCCGGGTATTCATGATACCGCCGATATGTCCGACTGGGAATCCCCTTTCCCGATTGATTACACCTTGGTACGGGACAAAGACGAAACATATTGGGATGAATACAAGGCAACACCAAAGGCGTTTATTCCATTGGACATCGGCAAACGACTCTGGAAAAATCGGTTCGGCGACCTCACCACCATCCGTTTCGGGATTATGCCGGATTCAGACATCCAAGCAACACGCACGCACTTTGAAACCGAATTCCTTAAAAGGATTCAACCTGAGCAAGTTGGCTTTCAATTCTTATCCCTCCAAGCAGATGGACTCCAAGCCTCCGCGGGTGCCACAGATTTTGGAATGCTGTTTGGAAGTCTGAGCGGCTTTATCATTATTGCTGTTGCCTTGTTAGTCGCGATGCTTTTCCGTATCGGTGTTGAAAGTCGGTCGCGCGAGATCGGTATCCTACAGGCTGTAGGGTACCCACTCGCCAAAATCCGCCGCCGTTTCCTCTATGAGGGCGCGACTGTCGCAGGTATCGGGAGTCTGATCGGATGCCTGCTATCAGTGGGCTATGCCGAACTCATGATATACGGGCTACAAACATGGTGGCTGCCTGCCATCGGCACGCCGTTTATGGAACTTCATGTCAACCCAATGAGCCTTATGAGTGGCGTACTCATCTCGCTGGCTGTGGTGATGATCTCTATCCGCCTAACCGTTCAACAATTAGGCGAGACCTCTACAACAGCACTCCTTGCCGGTGAAGCCGATTTTGCTGAAATAACGCTCACACATGAGACTAAACAGACTGAATTCTCTGCAAGGATGGCAATTTTAAAGAAGATCGTAATCGCGCTTATAGCCGTCTTATTTGCCTTTTTCGTTATCTTTGACAAATGGTTTATTGATACCTTTGGCACTTGGATTGTAGACCCCATCATTGATTTTTTAATATTCACCTTGAGCATTATCGGTGTTGGGTGGGATGCCTTCGGTCGGTGGTTGAAGTCACAACGAGTCCCAAGACGGTTGAATAGAATGCGGTTTGCACTTAAAAACGCGGCACGCCAACCCGGACGAAGCACAACCTGTGTTAAAACAGTTAGTTTGGCGTGCTGTATCATCGTCGCAGTCGGTGCGAATCGGCACGAGACTCCACCAGAGACAGCGTACGCTTTTGTCGCTGAGTCCGCGCTCCCATTACACCATAGTCTCAATACATCCGATGGCAAATTTGAACTCGGTTTTTCTGAAGAAGCCTCCGAGCTGCTCAGTGAATCCGAAATATTTCCGTTTCGCGTCCTTCCGGGTGAAGATGTCAGTTGCCTTAATCTCTACCAACCGCAGAAACCACAAATTTTGGGGGCACCCGATACCATGCTGAATGAACACCCTTGGTATCAAATAAGAGTCGTTCAACCTGAAGGCAATAGAGCACCCGCTATCGGTGATGAAAAATCGCTCCGTTGGATTTTACACCACAACCCCAAAGACGATTTTCTGATTCAAGATGAATACGGAAAACCGCTCAGTCTTGAACTTGTAACACTTGAGAACAGCCTCTTCCAAAGCCAACTGATTATCTCTGAGGCTAACTTCACGAAATACTTTCCGAGCCAAAGCGGATACCAGTTTTTCCTCATCAAAACACCTCAAGCCTTGCGAGAGGAAACCGCACAAGTCTTAGAGAAAACATTAGGCGACTACGGTTTTGACCTCACATCGGCATCAGACCGGTTGGCAAGCTATCGCGCCGTTGAAAACACCTATATCTCCACCTTCCAGAGTCTCGGCGGTTTAGGTGTCCTACTCGGCACTTTTGGGTTGGCACTGATACTCTTCAGAAATATCATTGAACGTCGTGGGGAATTGGCAACCTTACGCGCCTTCGGTTTCCGACGGCAACTGCTTTCACGGATGCTATTCCTTGAAAGCTGCTTCCTGCTCGTCGTCGGTATGCTGATCGGAATCGTTGCCGGACTCGCTGCCGTTATTGCTTTTCAAGGACATTTCCCTATTTTTCCGTGGGTATCTCTCACAATTACCTTGCTTTTCATCTTCGGTTTCGGTATAATTGCAAATGCAGTTGCAGTTGCCATGGCACTCCGAAGTCCACTCTTGCGTACACTCAAATCTGATTAAAATATAGGCACGATAGGAAAATATACCATGTATCCTGTTAGGTTCAAATTACGGCACTACATCGTCTGTGCAGTGCTGCTTCTTCCCTACTTGATGATGATGCTCGTTACCGTACTTGCTGTACTCAATCTAAGCGGTTGTTCCGGTGATTCCGACCCAAATACACCAAGCGCGGTCAATTACACGGAACAAGGGTGGAGTCATTACAAGTCGGGCAACTATGCACAGGCACTGCTCAGTTTTGAGCGCGCGCTTAACTTTGATGGCAACCTTGCCGATGCACATAACGGGGTTGGATGGAGTCATCTCAGTCTCGCACTGAACCCACCGTTAGCACTGGAAGCATTCCAGAACGCTGTGCAACTTGATGCTTCAAACGCGGATGCCTGGGTTGGGCTTGCAAACACTCTCTATTTGCGAAACAAAGAGGCGACCGATTTCAGGGCTGCCATCCGCGCGATTGATAATGCGCTGCAAGGTGACGCACAATACCTCTTTCGGCACGACTACGATTCCAAAGCCGACCTTTATGCCTTGAAAGCGTCATGTTACTTCTATCTCGGCGAACATCAATCCGCAGAGGTGGAAATTAACAAGGCACTTCAAGTTGATACGACACATAGGACTGCTGTTGCACTACAAAACTTGTTGAAAGAATAAAACTGACAGCCAACTGCTGATGGCTGACGGCTACTAAAGGAGAAAACTATGTCTCAAAACGTTATTACATCTACAAAATTAACCAATTTAACCCCTGCCCACAGCGGCAAGGTACGCGACCTTTATGACCTCGGAGATGAACTCCTGATCGTATCCACCGATCGCATCTCTGCTTTTGATGTCGTTTTACCGAACGGTATCCCAGATAAAGGCAAAGTCTTAACCGGTCTGTCCAAATTCTGGTTCGGCTATACTGAATCCGTCGCCGATAATCACCTCATAGCGACTGAAGTTGAAAACTATCCCGATGCATTACAGCCTGATGCAGAACTCTTAAAGGGACGCTCCATGCTTGTTAAAAAAGCGGATCGGGTCGATGTTGAATGCGTTGTTCGGGGGTACCTTGCCGGTTCCGGTTGGGCCTCGTATCAGAAGACGGGCGAAATCTGTGGACAGAAATTGCCAGATGGACTCCGCGAATCTGATCGGCTCCCTGAACTCCTATTCACGCCGACGACCAAGGCAGAACAAGGCGAACATGACGAACCGATCTCCATTGATGAAATGCGGAACGAAGTCGGCAGCGAACTTACGGACCGATTGATTGAGACCAGTTTTGACCTCTTTGAAGCTGCAAGTCAACATGCCGAAAGTGCAGGGATTATCCTCTGCGATACCAAATTTGAATTTGGGCAACGCGACGGAAAACTGATTGTCATTGACGAAGTCTTCACACCCGATTCCTCCCGTTTTTGGCCCGCGGATCTCTACGAACCCGGTAAGCCGCAACAGAGTTTTGATAAACAATTCGTCAGGGACTATCTCTCCGAGATCGGTTGGAACAAGCAACCCCCTGCGCCTGAGTTGCCGGAGGATGTTATCTCCAAAACAAGCGAGAAGTACCGAGAGGCGTATCGTCTCATCGTTGGCGAAGAATTGTAAATCCCGTCTATTTTGGATGGTGTTATCTAACTAACGGCACGGACGCACTCAAAGTCCCCCTGATAAGGGGGATTTAGGGGGTTTCTTCCAAAACGAACAAGGTGCGGATACACTCAAAGTCCCATTGAATTGCACTTACTGAATCATAACAGGAGAAACAACAATGCCAGGTCCACTCGACGGCATAAAGGTCTTAGATTTGACACGCGTCCTCGCGGGTCCCTACGCGACAATGCTACTTGGCGACCTCGGCGCAGAAATCATCAAGATTGAGCAGCCTGGCACAGGGGACGAATCCCGGAATTTCGGGCCCTTCAAAAACGGGTTCAGCCTCTATTTCATGAGCGTGAATCGCGGGAAACGGAGCATCACGCTCAACCTTAAAACCGAGCGTGGACAGGCGATATTCAAGCAGCTATTAGCACATACGGATGTCGTTGTAGAAAATTTCCGACCCGGAACCATGCAAAAACTGGGGTTGGATTACGACACGCTGAAAACTGAGCATCCTTCACTCATCTATGCCGCGTGTTCAGGTTTCGGACAAACCGGTCCCTATGCACAACAGGGGGCTTATGATATGATCATCCAAGGCATGGGGGGCATCATCAGTATCACGGGTGAACCAGAAGGACCACCCGTGCGGGTCGGCACTTCTATCAGCGACATCACTGCCGCACTCTTCACGACAATCGGCATCCTCTCCGCGCTGCACCACCGCAACCAAACTGGAAAAGGACAGTTCGTAGATGTCGCAATGCTCGATAGTCTCGTCGCTGTCTTGGAGAACGCTGTCGTCCGTTATTTCGCTACAAGTGAAGCACCGAAACCGCTCGGTGCAAGACACCCCGCGATTACGCCGTTTGAGGCGTTCGCATCTGCCGACGGACACGTTATCATTGCACTCGGAAACGATACCCTCTGGGCAAAATTCTGCGAGCATGTCAATCGGGAGGATCTCATCTCAGACGAACGATTCCGCACAAACGCTGATCGAACCGAAAACCATGCTGAATTGTTTCCTATCCTCTCAGAGATTATGTCTCAACGGACAACCGATGCGTGGATTGATGCACTCAAAAAAATTGGTGTGCCGTGCGGCCCGATCAATGCAATGGACAAAGTGGTCAGCCATCCACAGATACAAGCACGGGAAATGATTACCCGCGTCGCACACCAGATCACAGGTGAGGTTGAAGTACCAGGTATACCGATCAAACTTTCGGAAACCCCCGGAAACGTGGACGCACCGGCTCCGAGTCTCGGTGAACACACAACCGAGATCCTGACCAGTGCATTGAAAATGTCGCCAGATGAAGTAGAAAAATTAAAACAAGACGGCGTTATCTAAGTGAATGGCACTCTATACTAATAACTGATTGCTGACAGCCAATAGCCGACGGCTGACCGCTATCCCACAAAGGAGCTCGTATGTCAAACAATACTAATCAAGCATTACACGGAACGGACCTTCTGACAATGGATGGAGACCTCGCCGCGCAGATGGTCGAAGCTCTTGACGGTTATGTTACGGATGCCGTGGCAAGTGCTATTGAAAAACGAGAAACGTTGTGGCATCGCGACTATAGTTCTCACGAAGCCTACGCTGAATCTGTGGAACCGAATCGGGAGCGGTTTAGAAAGCAGATCGGGTGCCTTGATGAACGGCTGCCGATTGATGCACTGGATTACGTCGCTACGACAAAGGACACCATGCAGATCGCAGAAGATGAGAATTACACCGTATCCCGCGTCCGTTGGCAGGTGTTTGACGGGGTAGAAGGTGAAGGGCTGCTCTTAGAACCGACACATAACGTTCCAATTACTGCTCAGGTTGTCGTGCTGCCAGACGCAGACTGGACACCGGAGATGATAGCCGGGGTAACGGATGAGTTGTCGCCTAACGCGCAGTTTGCCAGACGTTTGGCAAAAGCCGGGTGCCGTGTTGTCGTTCCACTGCTCATCAACCGCGCTGATACTTATTCCGGTAACCCAATCCTCGGCGCAATGACAAATCAGCCGCATCGCGAATTCATCTATCGGATGGCGTATCAACTCGGTAGACATATCATCGGGTATGAAGTACAAAAAGTGTTATCTTTAGTGGATTGGATGTCGCTTGCCGACATACCCATCGGTGTTATCGGATACGGTGAAGGTGGGCTCGTTGCTTTCTATAGTGCTGCGGTTGATACACGCATTCAAGCGACGGCTGTCAGTGGATACTTCCAATCGCGGCAAGCCGTCTGGCGAGAACCGATTTACCGGAATGTGTGGGGACTGCTACACGAATTTGGCGATGCCGAAATCGCGAGCCTCATTGCGCCACGTCCGTTGATTATTGAAGCGAGTCGTGGACCTGAAGTCACCGGACCACCGCCACATCGTGATGGACGCGGCGGTGCTGCACCCGGACAACTCGTATCACCGCCACTCGATGCTGTGAAGTCGGAATTTAGCCGCGCACACGAGTTCTATCATCAACTTGATGGTGAAGATGCCTTGTCCCTCGTCTCTACTGAGGACAGATTACCCGGTGCTCAAGAGACGTTGGCTACCTTGCTTACTGGACTCGGTGTCGAAAATTCACATATTGATGGATACCACCCCTCGGCTCCGGCAGCTGTTGATGATTTCGATTATGAAGCGCGACAAAAGCGACAGTTTATGCAATTAGTCAATCTAACGCAACGCTTTTTACGGGAGGCAGCATCGCGACGACAACAGTTCTTCTGGGAAAAAACCGATACCGCTTCGCTCGAAAGGTGGACGGAGACCTGTACGGATCCCAGAGCCTATTTCTGGGACGAAGTTATCGGAAAATGTCCACCCCCCGATGTGCCTGCCAATCCAAGGACGCGACTTATCTACGACGAACCGCGTTGGAAAGGCTATGAAGTTGTCCTTGATGTTTGGAAAGGCGTTTTCGCTTACGGTATTTTACTCCTTCCAAACGATCTACAGCCGGGTGAACAGCGACCCGTTGTTGTCTGTCAGCACGGCTTAGAGGGCAGACCACAAGATACGGCTGATCCGACAGTCGAGTCCGTATATCACGCTTACGCCGCAAGCTTGGCAGACAGAGGGTTTATCACCTACGCGCCACAGAACCCCTATATCGGTCAAGATGCCTTCCGCGTCATCCAACGCAAAGGGAATCCGATAAAATGGTCGCTCTTTTCGTTGATCATTCGTCAGCATGAACGGACGCTTGATTGGTTGGCAGAACTACCCGTCGTTGATGCGGATCGAATCGGGTTTTACGGGCTCTCCTACGGTGGTAAGACAGCGATGCGTGTACCCGCAGTCCTTGATCGATATGCCTGCTCAATCTGTTCCGCTGATTTCAACGAGTGGATCGTCAAAAATGCGACCTTTGATGCCCGTTATAGTTATATGTTCACAGGGGAATATGAGATGCCGGAGTTTGATTTAGGAAATACATTCAACTACGGCGAGATGGCAGGACTGATCGCACCGCGTCCCTTTATGGTAGAACGTGGACACGACGACGGCGTTGCGCCTGATGAATGGGTCGCTCACGAGTTCGCTGTCGTCCGAAGGCTCTATGTCCGATTAGGTATTGCCGATAGAACGGAGATCGAATTCTTTGACGGAGGACACCAGATTAATTCCACAAACACGTTCAGTTTCCTACATCGCCATCTAAACTGGCCCGAACCATCTTCTCTTACTGACAACTGATAACTATAGGACTTACGCCTCCCCTTTTGCTGACGGGGTTTCAAACCCCGCCAGCAGTGCATCTTCTCTTACTGACAACTATAAAAAAACTATGCTTTATTCCATCATCGTAAGCCCAGGATTAGAAACCATCGCACGCGAGGAGTTATCACAGCGTTTCGATGACACAGGGCATCTGAAGATCCTTGAACGCAAACCGCAGCGACTCCTCTTTCAATACACAGGCGACCCGCGTGAATTATTCGCGCTCCGGACAGCCGAGCATCTCTTCCTCGTTTTAAAGCGGATACCGAAGATGACGCGCTCACGTAGTTCTTTAGCGGCACTCAGTGGTTCACTCACACGCTTCAATTTCAAAGAAACGTTTGAATGCTGTAGACAGGTCGGTTTCAGCGTCCGAAAACGGATGCCGTTTCGCGTAACGAGCCGACTCTCAGGAAAACGGAACTTCCGACGCGCGGACCTTCAACGTGTGATTGAACAAGCCTTATTAAAACGGGGCTGGTATCTGACCTCTGGAAGCTCAGCACTCGATGTCTGGGCAGAAGTCCACGGAGATGACGGCTACATCAGCGTCAAACTCTCAAGAAACGATATGGCGCAACGTCCTTATAAACAGGCGCATATCCCCGCATCCCTCAAACCGACGTTGGCTTATAGCATGGTACGCCTCTCGCGACCGCATCCGGACGATGTTTTTTTAGATGCGATGTGTGGTGCAGGGACGATTCTATTGGAACGCGCACTGATCAATCGCTATCGTTACCTTATCGGTGGTGATGTCTCCATAGACGCATTAGACGCTACGATCACAAATTTCGGTAGGCAACATCAGCCGCGTCAATTTTTTCACTGGGATGCGCGCAACTTACCACTCCAACCCAACACCGTCGATAAAATCGTCTGTAACCTTCCATTCGGTGAGACCGTCGGGAATGTACCACAACTTACCAACCTATACCGGCGTTGCCTCAAGGAATATGTTCGCGTCCTGAAACCGAGAGGACGGATGGTGCTGCTCACTTCACAACGTACATTTCTTGATGACGAACTGCAGCAATTGCGTTTTCTCAAAGTAGGGAAACAACTGACAGTAGATGTCCGCGGAAAACGGGCATGGATATACGTCATCCACTTCACATAGCACGTCAGGTATACGCATTTTAGCCACAAACCTTATCTTAAAATCCGTGAAAAGTTCCTAAATTGATATCTATAGACGCTTTATAAGTGCACCGCTTACCGTCCATGAACCGCTCGCAAATCTAACCGAGCCTCAACGTTGTCGGAGACGGCATTTGTCCAATTCACATCATCAACACGCTGCAGGCTCATCAGCGCAACGTTCACCATCGGATTTGAGAGGGAGTAATTCAGCAGAAAACTGTCTACGTCAACATTTGCCATCTCGTTAGGAAAGCAGTGTTTCATAAGATTCTGGAAGGCGTTACTGGTGGTAGATCGCATCAGCACAATCCCCATCTCTTGGGAAACAGCATCCGGGATGACACCACGTCTGCCGAACGCATCGCAGGTACTCTGATACATTAGGTTATAATGAATTTGCATCATATCAAATTCACCAGTAGCAATAAACTGCTCTATACCACCAGAAGGACCGTCCGCGGAGAAGCCGATAAATCGGACCTTTCCCTCCTGCTTCAATTTGAGATATGCTGCCAGGCCACCGCCGTTCAGAATGCGTTCTGTGTCTTCTGCATAGAACCATCCGCCATGGAATTGCAAAACATCGATATAGTCGGTGCCGAGGCGTTGCAGACTGCCTTCCACGTCGGTGACAATGCCTGCCGGGTCGTATGCTTCCGTCTTCGTAGCGACGATGCACGATTCCCGCCGCCCCGCGATTGCCTTGCCAATAATTGTCTCGCTATACCCGCCACCGTAATCCGGTGCGGTATCGAAGTAGTTGAGTCCTGCATCCATCGCATAGTGGAGCATATTGACAAGTGAGGTTTCATCGTGTTCCGGACGGACCCTACCGCCGCCGTAACCAATCTCTGACACACTGAGTCCTGTTTTACCAAGGGTGCGATACTGCATAGCAAACTTCCTTCCAATTGCATTGCGTTTCTGCTGGCAAGCCGAGAAGGTTGGAAGGCGAGAAAACACTTTCTTCCATCCTTCCACACTTCCTTCTTTTAGACAAAATCCATCCGTGAGGCGTTCTTCTGATTTGAACGTATTGTGCGATTGCTGGGCTTGACAGAATTTTCACCAAATAATTTTTCAACCTGTTCGATAACCTGAGGTTCATGCGCGACACTGTATTTCCGATCACACCGCGCAATAACTTCACCGTAACGAGAACTCATAAGCCTCAAAATTAGATCCAAATTGCCCTTGTGGGCAGCAGCTATTTTCTGGAGTGCTTTCAGTTTCTCAGCATTTTCAACATCGGATTCTGGAATCGTCACCTCAAGCGCAGATGTCTGCTGTTCAGTCACTGACTCAATATCTATCACGCGATCTGCCTGTATCTGGCGTTCCTCCTTTTGGGGCTCACCGTTCTCAGACTTCTGATTTCTGCTTCTCTGATTGATATTGACTTTCCCGCGAATCCAAACGACTCTACCTTCAACGAGATCACCA
>JAJEGI010000082.1 GCA_022819945.1 Candidatus Poribacteria bacterium | reverse complement strand
GGGAACGTTCTTCTGGCGGTAAGTAATTGTAAACTTTTTGCCGGATCAGCTCCGGCGTATAGCGGCGGGAGAAGTGAGTTAAAACAATATGCTCGCTCTCAATATCGGTTAACATTGCGGGCAACATCTCAAGATGTAGATGCATTGTCTTTTTAGCACGTATCCGATGCTCCGGTAGGATAAATGTGCACTCACAAATCAGCACTTTGCACTGCTTCAGCAACGGATGCGCATCAATGGGGATGCTCCGCGTGTCTCCGAGGTAGGCGACTAACGGCAATTGTACCTCTGTCGTTATTTCGACGCCTGATCGTTTCAACTCCGCGATTTCACGCCCTGACAGATGCTGAAATTCCGGTTTCAGTTTCTTCCGAACCTCACAGATCAAATAAGAGACTGCCGGAACACTATGATGGCTCGGCAAAATGTGTGCAACTAAATTCTGTCGGAACGGAATCGTATCGCCTACCCGAACCGGTGTAATTTGGTACGCCCAACTCTTGCCTGTGTCTAACGCGGATATCCTGTCAAGGATGTGCATCAACTGCTTAGAACCCCGCCACGGAACATAGATATTCCCTGGCGGTATGCCAGAAAGCCAACGTTGGCTAATATAGATAGGCAGCCCAAAATAGTGATCCAGATGGAAATGGGAAATGAAGACATTCCCGATCCCAATAAAATTCATCGGGCATCTGCCTAAGTCGAAGACGAGATCAAGTTCTTTCACCCGGATGTAGGTGGCGACAGCAGAACTGGATTTTCCTTCAAGTGTTAAATTACCACAATGTAATAGTGCCATATTGAATAATCGTCAGTTATCAGTTATCAAAAGAATAGACATCAGTCTATTCGCATCTTGCGAAAGGACAAAAAATGCGTATCGGAATTATTGGCGGCAGCGGTTTTTATCAGATGGAAGGTTTAACGGATATCGAAGAAATCGAAGTCGAAACGCCGTTCGGCAAACCGAGCGATGCGCTTATCCTTGGTAACCTTGATGGGAAGCCCGTTGTTTTCCTGCCGCGACACGGTGTTGGACACCGATTGCTTCCCTCTGATATTAATGTTCGTGCCAATATATATGCGCTAAAATCTTTAGGTGTCGAATGGCTTATCTCTGTCAGTGCAGTCGGAAGCCTACGACAAGATATTGAACCTCGCCACTTTGTTGTACCAGATCAACTCTACGATCACACTAAGTACCGGAAGTCTACCTTTTTTGGCGACGGTATCGCTGCTCACGTGAGCCTCGCGCACCCCTTCTGCTCACAACTCAGCACGTTTCTATCCACAGCAGCTGCGGAAATCGGGACCAATGTCCATAACGGCGGCACTTACATCTGTATGGAAGGACCGGCGTTTTCAACGCAGGCGGAGTCTGAACTTTACCGGCACTTCGGATTTGACATCATCGGGATGACCGCCGCACCTGAAGCCAAACTCGCTCGCGAGGCTGAAATCTGTTATGCCGTCCTTGCATGTTCTACCGATTACGACTGTTGGCACCCCGAACACGATAATGTGACAACCGAGATGATCCTTGATAATGTCCGTTTCAATGTTGAAACTTCCAAAAAGGCTGTCAGAGCGGCTGTCGCTAAAATCCCAGAAGAGCAACGCACCTGCGCCTGCGCAACTGCGCTTCAATACGCACTCGCGACGCATCCCGACAAAATATCAACGGTTAAGCGACACCAGTTAAAACTCTTGTTGGACAAGTACTTGACGTAGCGTTTCAAAGATCCTATCTGCTTCCGCTTCCGTTAAAATCAACGGCGGTGCGATGAATATAATGCTTTCCGGCTCCTCAACAGCGTGACCGATTTTCCCGACGATGACACCTTCTTCTCGTAGTTGTCCGACAATCTGGTTCGTCTTTGCTGTCGCAAGATGTGTACCGTCGGTTTCGATAAGTTCCACACCGATCATCAATCCTTTGCCGCGGACATCACCAACAATGGGCAACTCGTGTAATGTTTCTAACTTCGAGAGCAGATGCGCACCAACTTTCTCTGCGTTTTCCCAAAGCCGCTCCTCTTGGAGAATTTTCAGATTCGCGATCCCCGCAGCACATGCCACCGGATGTCCACCGTAAGTGCAGACTTGCGCAAATTCCTTATTTTCATCGGTCTCTCCCAGAAACGCATTGAAAACCTTAGTTGAAGCAACACACGCGCCGAGGGGCAGATACCCACTTGTCAACCCCTTTGCCAACGTGATTAGATCGGGTTGGACATCCCAATGCTCGCACGCGAACATCTTGCCAGTGCGTCCAAACCCAGTGATAACCTCATCAAGGATAAGCAGCAGTCCATAATCATCACAGATTTGCCGGAGTTTTGGAAGATACTCGTCAGGCGACACAATCGCACCACCGCCACCGATGATCGGTTCCGCGATGATGCCAATCACAGTTTCGGGTCCCTCGCCTTGAATGATCCGTTCAATGTCATCGGCGCACGCGATACCACATGTGGAGGCATCTAAACCGATTGGACATCGGTAACAGTAAGGCGGATGCGCGTGTGGAAACCCTGGAACGAGCGGTTCAAATGGCTTCCGTCTTCGTGCTTGTCCGGTTGCTGACATCGCACCATACGTAAATCCGTGATACCCACGATAGCGACTGATAATCTTGTAGCGATTCTCACCGGGATAGGTTTGTCTGCCGTACTGCCGCGCTATTTTGATGGCGGTTTCGTTCGCCTCTGAACCGCTGTTACAAAAATAGACATGATTCAAATCACCCGGCAGGCAATCGGCGAGCTGCTCCGCTAACAGCGTCGCAGGAACATTAATCTGTGAGTGTGGATAGTAAGGCAACTTCTGTATCTGTTCATAGACCGCCTCCGCGATCTCCTGCCTGCCATAACCCACATTGACATTCCAGAGTGCAGAATAAGCGTCTAAGTACTCGCGCCCTTCTGCGTCTACAACCCTTGTCCCGTGCGCCGATTCATAAACCGCTAACGGTGTCTCCTCAAGGCGTTGATGTTGAAACAAGGGATGCCACACGTGTGCTTTATCGACTTGTCTATAGTCTTTTGCCATATTTTTTTCCTGTAATAGTTATCAGTTATTGGTTATCAGTTCTCAGTTACAAGAGGTGTGTGATTTATCAAGGTCTGCTTTGAAATTGCTAACATATTTGAAAGGCTAACACACTTCGGAGAAATTGTGTCTATCAGAATCCAAAACTGATAGCCGACCGCTGACCGCTGACAACTACATAGAGGTAGGCGCGGAAATGCCTAAAAGTGTCAGTCCATTTTTCAACACGCTTTGCACACATTGTACCAGAATCAGTCGTGCGTACGTCTTTTCCATGTCTTTCGTATCCAAAACTCGGTGTTGGTTGTAGTATGGATGAAAAATTCCCGAAAGCTCGTACAAATAATGTGGGATACGGTGTGCCTCGCGTGCCTCCGCACTCAGCAGTACAATTGATGGGAATTCGGCTAACTTGCGGATCAGTTCGTGCTCCATCGGTTCAGTCAGTTGTTTTAGGGAGACTTCTGCAATAGGCTTCGGCGTAATGCCTTGTTCACCCCCCTGCTCAAAGATACTACAGCACCGAGCATGTGCATATTGAATATAGAAGACAGGGTTTTCGCTGGCGTGTGTAATTGCCAACTCCATGTTGAAATCAAGGTGACTGCTGTTGGCACGCATCAAAAAGAAATAGCGGGCGACATCTACAGCGAACTGCTCACCTACAGTCTCTGCCAATTCGTCGATAAGCGTATCAAGGGTATGAAACTGTCCGCGCCGTTTCGACATATCTAACCGGTTGCCTTCTGCATCCACAAGATTCACCTGCTGAATAATAGAGATTTCGAGCCAGTCATCGGGCATACCGAGTGCTTTCACAAAGTTTTTGAGGCGACTAATATGGCCTTGATGATCTGGTCCAAACAAGTCGATGACTGTTGTGAACCCTCTGTCAAATTTATCACGGTGATACGCGGCATCCGGCACAAAATAGGTGTATTCACCGTTCCTTCGGATGACGACACAGTCCTTATCGTCGCCAAAATCCGTCATCCGAAACCATGTCGCGCCCTCCGCTTCATAGAGGTATTCTTTCTCTTGAAACAGTTGGATGATTTCCTCAGGCTTCCCGCTCTCACGAATCGCCTTTTCACTTGCCCAGACATCAAAATTGACCCGGAACCGTTCTAAAGATGCTTTTTGTTGTGCTAAGATGTGTGCAATCCCTTTATCTCGAAAAAGTGCTACCCGTTCGTCTGTTTCAAGTTGGAGGTACGCATTTCCCTCGGTTTCAACAATAGTTTGCGCGAACGCTTGCAGGTATGCCCCTTGATACCCACCTTCTGGAATTTCCAACGCCTCTTCACCGAGTGCCTGTCGGTAGCGGACATCAATTGATTCACCGAGCCGTTGGACCTGACCCCCGGCATCGTTGACGTAGAATTCGCGTATCGCCTTATAGCCTATAGCATTTAGGAGATTGACGAGTGTATCCCCAACCGCTGCTGCACGTCCACTAACAATGTTAAGCGGTCCGGTAGGGTTAGCACTGACAAACTCTATTTGGACCGGCTTTCCGGTGCCTTTGTTGCAAGTACCGTATGCCGACTGCATCTCTGTAATCGTTTGGAGGGTGTCATAGAGATAGTTGTCGGAAAGGTGGATATTGATAAAACCGGCACCAGCGATCTCAATTTTGTGGATAATGGGGTGCGTATTGGAATCTATACGCTTAAGCGTATCAGCATCTATGTGTTCATGGATTATTTCGGCGATGTTGCGCGGTGCCATCCGCGCCTGTTTTGCGAGTCCCAATGCGATAGGTGTGGCGATATCACCGTGTTCTGGCGTTTTGGTCGGTGAAAACGGGATAGTGGGTACTTCGGATATAGCAAGCTCTCCTGCCGCAACAGCAGCCTGGATTGCCCTTTCTATAATATTGTAGATTTCTGTTTTTATTCTATCCATAAGCAAGTTTGGGCTGTGTATCTACCAGTTTTTTATAGCGTTCACATTTTCAACACGCAAAATTATATCACAATGACAGATGTATGTCAAACATTGATTTGCTGGTTTTTAATGGACTGTATTTATCCTTACTTAATATATGGGCACTACGCGATAGGGGCCCTCCATTACATGTTTGTAGGGGCTGGGTAACCCAGTCCCTACGGTCCCACCGCGTGTGGAAATAATTATGGACTTTACTATAGTTTCACTGTGAATAATCGTTCCGTTTCGCTGGATCGTCCGTGAAGTATTCGACAAACTCCCATTCAAAACCGTCCCCATCAATGAAATAGATGCGCTTTCGGTGGGGATGGGGTCCGACTTTATACCCTTCTCTATATCCAGCAGCGAGCAAGCGTTCTCTGATCCCCTCAGCATCATCAACAGCAAAACCGAGATGATTCACATAGGTCCCCTTACGGTCCCCCGTGAAGGGATGCTTGCGGTCTGATAGCGCAATGTAAAAATCGTCAGTCCCAAGATGACACCATTTCGTTCCGTTCGCATTCTCACCGCCACCTCTGACGCGAAAATCTGGAAACGCAGTTGTTAGAAAATCGATCGCTTTTTCAAGGTCATTCACGGTCATGTTGGCATGTTCAAGATAACGGCTCATTTTTTTATCCTCCTGATTTGAATGTGATATAGTTTCTAATACATTTTACCATATTTGTGAGATTTGTTTAAGTCCTACACGACGGATTAGTCGGACAACCCTATGGCGAATACTCAAGGCTGTATAGTTGAGGTGTCAAGGCAATCATTTTGCGGTATACGTCAGAAGAAATCCGGGTACTTGAAATCCAGCACTAGCACATTTTTTCATTGACAACTTCCTCTAAGTTAACATATCATATCCGATAAACGTTGACCCATTGCTACCGTCCGAAAGGAGTATTGAAAATGGCAAAAGCCCTCTCACTCGTTGCTTATGACGACTTAGAAAGCCAAGTGGAAGCATTGGAAAGGGACGGTTATGTCTATTTCCCTAATGTGCTTAATGCTGAGGAAGTCGCTGAGTTGCGAGCGACTATGGACCGATTAGAGGCAATCCCAGAATGCTTAGATCGACACCAAACGCCTCAAAATGGCGGCGGATTCCTCAATAAAATCATTAACAACTCGTTTAATCGAGATCCACTCTATCTCGATTTCCTTGACAAATCACCGATTATTGAAGTCGCTGAAGCGACGCACGGCGAGGATTGTCATTGTATCGGGATGCAATCGTGGTTGACAGGCGCGGGACGTCCGGATCAGGGGTTACATACCGATTGGCTACCAATTGCGCTGCCAGCAGATATCCGTTCTGACCCACGCGTCAAAATCCCAATCTTCATCACCACTGCCCATTATTATCTCAACGATATGTATGAAGAACTGGGACCGACGAAGTTTGTTCCGGGCAGCCATTTCTCTGGGTGTTCCCCAAACGGTGCAACCGAGTGGAATAACCGCGGAGAAGAGAGCATCTTATGTAATGCCGGGGATGTAGTGCTTTTCCGCAGTGAAGTCTGGCATCGCGGCTCTGCCAATACGAGTAACGAAGTCCGTTATCTCATGCAAGTCCACTATGCCATGCGGATGATTACACAGAAATACCCACCCTATCTGAACAAATTTCAGTTTGATGCATCCATTCTCGCCCAAGCAAACCCTCGACAGAGGCGACTCCTCGGCGACCACCGACCAAGCAATTATGATTAAGCGGCACATATTTCCGATCACCTAAAATGCCATGAATACACAAATTACGAGCGATCAGATTGAATTTTATCGTGAAAACGGATTTCTGGTTATTGACGATTTCCTGCAAGGTGCCGAATTGTTATCGTGGCAGGATGCTGTTGACGCGGCTGTCGCAGAGTTTATGAAGCGCGATGATATGTATCACAACCAGAAAGGCGGAGACAGTTACTACGGGAACGTCTTTATTCAATGCGTCAACTTATGGAAGATGAGCGAGAAGGTTAAACAGTTGATTCTCGCTCCAGAGTTGGGTAGGATGGCGGCAGATCTCGCTGGCACTTCAGGCGTGCGATTGTATCACGACCACGCCATGTTTAAGCAGCCGTGGGCAAATCCGACGAATTTTCATGTCGATAATCCCTACGACCCGTTTTATTCACATCAGGCAATCATGTTCTGGGTAGCACTTGACGATGCAACGATTCAGAACGGCTGTCTGTATTTTCTACCCGGTACACATAAGACGAGCGGTTTCGAGGTCGGTGGCAGTCTCGGAGAAGTTGGCATCGGTGGGTTGTTCCGCGAATATCCAGAGTGGGCAGAGATTGAACCATACGCTGCTGAGATGAAAGCCGGAGACGGCGTATTCATCAGTGGGATGGTCGCGCATGCGGCAGGACCGAATATGACGACACACTCCCGTCGTGCGTTTGCGATGCTGTTTATGCCAGAGGATGCCACATTCAATGGTAAAAAAAGCGCGTTACCTGATGAAGTGTACGCGAAGTTGAAAACCGGTGACATGTTAGTGGACGATGAGCATCTACCACTGATCTTCTCATATCAAGATAGTGGTTGACTCTCAAAACGTCACAAACGCCACAATCTAACAGTTTGTGATACAAAATAACCTCCCGCGACCTGTTCACCAATCCGAAATGCCGCACACGAAACCGACCCTATACCCATCAAAACCACTCCCGTCAGTCCGCTGGTGGTCTATAGCAATTGGACTTATTCTCATCCCTATCAATTGTTATTGGATTACCTATATTGAACTCGTCCAATATTCCGCGCAGCCCACCATTGTCTCACTCATTTTCACGGTTGTTTTCAACGTCCTCGTGTTGATAGGATTCAACCAAATATTCAAGCGATTCCTACCACGGTTGGCACTCTCTCAAGGTGAACTTTTGGTCATCTATGTCATGCTATCCGTCGCATCAGCGACTGCAGGACACAGCATGATGGAGATTCTGGTTTCCACGTTGGGACACGCTTTCTGGTTCGCGACGCCAGAGAACGATTGGAAAGATCTGTTTTGGCGGTATATTCCGAGATGGCTTGCCGTGGCAGACAAGGATGTTCTTTCGGGTTACTACGAGGGAGATTCTACACTCTACACAAAGCAGCATCTGTTGGGTTGGCTAACGCCTGTGATGAGTTGGTTTGGCTTCCTTTTTGCGATGCTTTTCGTTATGCTTTGCATCACGCTTATCGTGCGGAAACCGTGGACGGAAGATGAGAAACTGGCGTATCCGATTATCCAACTTCCGGCACGAATGACGAGCGAAGGTTTCTTCACGAATCGACTGATGTGGATCGCTTTCGGACTGATGGTGGCTTTCGATACCATTAACGGCTTGCACCACATCTTTCCCGCAATACCCTCCGTATTCGAGAAAGAATACCGTTTCAGATTCACAGAGAAACCCTTCTCCGCAATGGGGTGGCTGAGATTGGGAATTTACCCTTTTGTTTTAGGCATCGGATTTTTAATTCCGTTAGATCTGTTGTTTTCGAGCTGGTTTTTCTTTTGGGTGTGGAAGGGACAACAACTCATAGGAAGTGTTGCGGGCTTAGAAGGCACAGGCTACCCATATATCAACTATCAGGGATTTGGGGCATATATGGGTATCTTTCTGATTGCGGTTTGGCGGGGCAGAAAATACCTTCAGAATTTATTGGGAACGAAAGTTGGTGCTGCGTCCGCGCGGGATGAACCAATGACGCGCCGGAGCCTTATTCTCGCATTGATTGCTGGCGTTGCGTTTCTGATCTTTTTTTGTCTGAAAGCGGGTATGTCGCTTTGGGCGATTCTTGTCTTCTTCGGACTCTATTTTGCTTTTTCAACAGCGGTTTCCCGGATGCGCGCCGAACTCGGATCGCCGATGCACGACTTGCACTATACCGGACCCGAACGGGTCATGGTCGCCGCTGTCGGCACCCGTCGATTGGGACCGAATAATCTTTCGATGTTCTCTTTTTTCTGGTTTTTTACGCGCACCTTCGATTCGCATCCGATGCCGCATCAACTCGAAGGCTTCAAACTTGCCGCAACGTCAGGCATCCGAAGTCGTTTTATGTTATTTGCGATCCTTGCGGCACTGTTCGTTGGGATCCTCTCACAATTTTGGGCACTGATATCTATACCCTATCGACTCGGTGCCATACACCAAATGTCCCACGTTCCATTGATATACGGTGCTGAACCGTGGCGGCAGCTGCAGAACTGGTTAGCACATCCGCTGGATCCAGACTATTGGGCGTTAGGATTTACCAGCATCGGTCTACTCTTCTCGCTGTTCCTTATGTTGATGCGGATGAAGTTTTTCTGGTTCCCTTTTCATCCGGCAGCCTACGCCGCCGTGTGTGGGAGTTGGGCAGTCAATTACATCTGGTTTACGCTGTTTGTGGCGTGGGGACTGAAACTGATTCTGCTGAAATACGGCGGGAGAAATGCCCATCGAAAGGCGATGCCGTTTTTTCTTGGGTTGATATTGGGACAATTTACCGTCGGGAGTCTGTGGACAATATTGGGCATGCTGTTTAATATACCGACTTATGGAATCTGGCCATAGGCGATCCCGCGCGATGCCTTATCAATTTGAGCACACCAATTATCCTCTACACTGCTGTCACAACACCTTTGATGTAACTTCCATCTCCACTTGTTGCTTCCTTGAGAAGTGCGGGATAGTCCTCAAGCGGGACGATGTGTGTTATGAGCGGCCTGAGGTTGATGTGACCGCGCGCAAGGAATCGGATGGCTGGCGGAAACGGATCCCGAAGTTTTGCACCCGGCGACGAACTCACCAAGTTAAACGCGCCACCGTGCCACGCGGCACCGTTGAACGTCACTTCCTCTCGAATGCAACCGAAAAGGTTGATATGTCCACCTTGACGAACAATCTTCGTGGCGAGATTCAATCCTGCAGCCTTGCCAGAGCAGTCGAATACCACGTCAATTGTACGTGCTCTTAACTCCGATACCAACTCGGAGGCATCAATTTCCTTGGGATTATACGTGCGTTGAGCACCCTGCGATTTTGCCAGTTTCAGACGTTCCGCAACGAGATCAATAGCAATAAGGTCATTGGTGTAGAATCGGCTCAATGCCTGAACGAACATAAGTCCCATAAAGCCGCATCCGATAACTGCAACGTTGTCGGCAGGTCGCAACGGTGCGTTGTCGAGACCCGTTACGACACATGAGACCGGCTCAACAAGCCAGTATTCGTCTGCAATGTCCGATTCTGGAAGCACGTATATGTCGTCGGTCGAGCAATTCTTAATACCATCGAACCCTAATTCTACACTCGCAACACGCATCCCTTCCGCAATATCGCGGACACCGCTCCCAACTTTTGTGACATAACCGACACCTTCATGACCGGAAGGGGCATAACCACCGTCCCGAAAGGTCGCTAAGTCCCATGCGCAGACCCCACACGCGGCATGCCGAACCTGCACTTCACCCGCCTGCGGATCGGATACATCAATATCAATGATCTTGACCCCACCGTTCTCTCCATACCTAATCGTTTGCGTTTTCATCTTTTGATATACTCCTTCTTACATCAGTTCAATAACGAACGATAACGCGATTTGCCCAGATTATAACATACATCAGGTAAGATGTAGACGATTTTTCCTATTACTCACTGGTGTCCTTTTCACCGTCAATAGATTCGGAAAGATACGGAACGCGCCAATCGGTTTTTGAGATATAGCGTCTCCAGAATAGGATAACACACGGGACGCTAATGACGAGTGCTATCAGTCCTATCCACCAAGATTCTTGGAATTCCGTAATAGTTCTGTATGAAGTAGGGATGCCAAAGATCGTTCCAAGGAGCGCGATGCTCCACGCGACGAGGTTGTTGACAAAATGGATGCTAATTGGAACAAAGAGCGACTGCGTTCGGATATAGAAAACAGCCAGCACACACCCCACACAGAACATCCCGATGAGATTAATAATGTGTGGGAGGGAAAAAGCTACCGATGACGCAATAACAGCCGGAATCACACCCCACCTCACAGTCCATCGTGTCAACAAAATGCCGCGGACATAGAACTCCTCAAATACCGGAGCAACTATTACCATCATAAGAATATTCAACAGATTGGCAAGAATATATTTATCACCACTTGTCCAAACCAGAGTTGGGTAAAAGTCAATGAGCCACACCTTGACAAGTTGGGGGAAAAGAAAAGATAGCGGAAAAAATAGAAGATAGAGCGCTGCAATGGAGACGATAACAGTCGGGACTACCCATAGGCTATATCGCACCAACTTACCCCACCCTGGAAACGCTCCGAATAATCTCCTATAAGATAAACCTGAACGAGACAGCATCCTGAAAGTAAACAGGAAAAAGAAACCGAACAGTAGAACCGAGGATAGAGCCTCTGGAAGCGGAGCGGGCCTAATTATGAACCGTGCTGGTAAGAAATTTCTGAGAATGATGAGACTAACGATATACGCTAAAATAGCGTATATCCCTAATGCTCTAGCTCGAATTCTTCTTTCAAATGGCGTTGAATCGACTTGCATATTAATACATCCTATTTATAATTGCGTTTCAGATGCTTGTAAACCCGTAATTCATCATTAGCTCGCAGCACTTCACGCAGCTTCTCGGACGGCATATTACCAATTCGTATGCGATCCATCGCGTCGGCGGAGATGCGGCGGTTCCGCGAATTTGAATGTTTGCGACGTTACCAATTCTTCGTTAACTTCAACCCCCAAGCCAGGACCGTCCGGGACCGGTATAGACGCGCCTTCAAGCTTGTGTTGAACAGGAAACAGATCTTCATCATAGTGTCCAGAACTTTCTGTCGGCGAGGTGCGGATTTCCAGCCAAGCGAAGTTGGTAACAGCAGCCGCCAGATGAACCGTCGCAGCCGTGCAGATGGGACCTAACGGATTGTGTGGCATCAGATCAATATAGTGCGCCTCTGCCAAGCCAGCCACCTTCATCGATTCCGTCAATCCACCGACATTGCACACGTCAAGCCGGGCGAAGTTCGTGATCCCACGCTCCAGATAGGGTAAAAACTGCCATTTGCTGGAAAATTCCTCTCCAATAGCAAACGGTACATCCACCATCGTCCGTAGCGATTCATACGCTTCTGGAGTCTCATCTCGGATCGGCTCTTCCAAAAAATCAAGTGTGCCGGAGGGCATACGTTGACAGAAAGATGCTGCTTCCGCAACACTCAAGCGATGATGGTAGTCAATGCCAAGCACGGGTTCGGATCCGATGGCTTCCCGAAGTGCTGTCAACCACTCCGCTGCGAGGCTGATAGATTCACGTGGCTCAAAGGTGTTTTCCGCATCACCCGGTTTGGCACGATATAACACATTTGTTCGGATGACGTTCCAGCCGTTATCCAGCAATAATTGGGCGTTTTCGATTAATTGCTCAACCGTAGCCGCACCCGTCGTTGCAAAGCACGGAACAGCATCACGTAACTTTCCACCGAGTAACTGGTAAACCGGGACGTTCAACGCTTTTCCCACAATATCGTGGAGGGCAATGTCAATCGCTGAGATTGCGCCTGTTAATGCACGACCGCCCTCAAAATACTGGCTCCGGTACATCTCCTGCCACAACCCGCCAATCTGCATCGGATCGCGTCCAATCAAAAATTCTCGGTAGTGCTTAACCGCACCAACGACTGCTAATTCTCGACTTGAAAGTCCGGATTCACCCCAACCATAGATACCTTCATCGGTCTCCACTTTAACGATGTGTTGATTTCGGTGTCCCACCCAAATAGGGTAAGGTTTGATGTCAGTAATCTTCATAATCTATTCTCCTGCGCTGACTTCATAGTGAATACATAACTCTTATATCAAATTGCGCGGCGTATGTCAACAGGTTTCTGCTGTAAGGCTTGAATCGAATGGATAGGTGTGCTACAATGCCAAAAACGCAAAGGGGGACATTCAGATGGCTGAAAACCAGATTAAAATAGCAGCGTGTCAATTGCTCACAAGCGAAGATGTTTCTGCAAGTACCGCGAAAGTACTTCAACAGATTGAAATGTGTGCAGAGATGGAGATCCAGATTGCGGTGTTCCCGGAAGGGTGTCTGTTCGGCTATTGTTGTCGGACAGATTATTGGGAACGCATCTCGCCACAGGCTTTCAAAGAGGCAGAGGCGAAAATTGCCGAGGCTGCGCGTCGGCACGCCATGGCTGTTGTCGTCGGTTCTGCACATCACGATGGCGAAAACTGGCATAACGATTTAGCGATCTTCGATCAACACGGGAGCCTTAAATACCGGTACGGCAAGACCTTTCTCGCGGGGGAAAAATGGTGTATCAACAACCGTGGTAAACTGCCTATCGTGAAACTGGCAGGTGTTGATTGTTGTTTCATTATTTGCCATGACGTCCGCTACCCGGAATTAGTTAAACTACCCGCAGCGATGGGCGCGCAGCTTTGTATCTTCTGTTCGTGTGAATCGGGGTTGCTATCAGAATATAAACTTTCCGCGTATCGCGCCATGCCAATCTCACGTGCAACGGAAAACGGTATCTATCTCTTGATGGCAAATACACCCGCAAATCCAGACGATATACGAGCCCCTGGATCATCACACGGAAACTCGAAGATCGTCCATCCAGACGGCAACGTTATCACAGAGGCTGGATTTTTCGGAGATGACATCGTCTCGGCAATAATAAACCTCTCTCAAGCGTCAGGTTCGCAAGCGAAACGGACCTTCAATGAAGACACAATCCTTCGAGAATGGTTCCAACAGGGGTGTGAATTCGTTGTGAAAGTCTAAAAAAGGAGTTGGATTCATGGCAAGTAAAACCGTTCACATCCGCGCCGCTCTGCTTGTTGACGGAATAAGCACGTCTGCTAAAATCGACCAAGCGATTCTCGTGACCTATGGACGGATTGATGCCGTCGGGCATCAAGAAGAGATTGCGAAACAGACACCGCCTGATGCGCAGCTTATTGACCTCGGCGATGCGTGTATCGCACCAGGACTCATTGACGGACATACGCATCTGAGTCTGGCAGGTGATGGTCGGAACTACGTCCAGATGTTCTCTGAAACCGATGAGATGATGGTGCTAACCGGTGCAATGAATCTGCAACGCCATCTCGCCGCGGGGATTACGACGATCCGTGAACATGGCGCGAGAAATAAGGTCGGATTTACGCTCAAAGAAGGACTTGAACGCGGTTATATTCCCGGACCCCGCGCTTTAGTCAGCGGACGACCCATCACTTGCACAGGTGGACACTTCCACATGTGTAACGAGACAGCAGACGGCGAGGCTGAGATGCGACGTTCCATCCGTCGGTTGGTTCACGAAGGTGCAGACTACATCAAGATTATGGCATCAGGTGGTGGCACTGTCGGAACGATTCCGGGACGTGCCAGTTACTCTGTCGCCGAGCTGCACGCTGCTGTCCACGAAGCACACCACTTTCATCGGCTCACGGTGGCGCATTGCCGCGCAAAGGAATCAATGGTACGCGCCGTTGAGGCAGGCATTGACTTGATGGAGCATGCCGAGTTTCTCGACCCAGATGGCGAACTCCGATTTGACCCTAAAATTGCTGAGATGATGGCGGAATCTGGCATCTGGATTAGTCCGACCCTCCAAGCGTGGACAGGCTACCCGCGTATCGTTGAACTCCGTGCGAAACGTGATAGCGGGGTGATTTCTGCTGATGAAATAACCGAATTGCAACGACTTGAGGCACGCGCAGAAACCCGCTTAGATGTGATGCGACGTATGCTCGACTACGATCTTCGAGACCGGATTGTCCCCGGCACCGATTCAGGCGTTGGTAACCTTGCATTTGGTCACCTCGATTACGATTTACAACTGCTTGTCCAAGTCGGATTTACACCTGCAGAGGCACTCATCTCGGCGACCCGTATTTCCGCCGAGGCGATCGGGATGGCAGAGGACATTGGGACCATTGCCCCCGGCAAAATCGCGGATATCGTCGCTTTTGAGGGCGATCCAACGAACGATGTAGATGCGGTTAGTCGAGTAACCGCAGTCTTTCAAGCAGGACAACGGGTGAAATAACCACAATATGCAGTTAAACATTGCGCCTCCTATTATTCAGCAATTGCTCACCGATTCTGAAAAAGACGGCATCCAAAAATTGGTTGTGGGTGCTGTCATCTGCCAAAATAATAAGTTCTTGCTTCTGGAGCGAGTTCCATCTGATTCTATGGGTGGGTTTGTTGGAATTCCAAGTGGTACCGTGGAGGCAGGGGAAGACCTACTTACAGCACTCGCTCGAGAAGTCCAAGAAGAGACGGGACTTCTCGTAACAGCAGTCCTTAAATATCTCAGATCCTTTGATTGGATATCCAGTTCCGGCAAAAGAACGAGACATTTCAATTTTCTTGTCGAGGTCAAAGAAGGAGAGATCAAACTCAGTCCCAGTGAACATCAAGCATACTATTGGGTCGCGTTGTCCGATACAGCATTCACAACGCTTAACATCTCAGACGCTACCAAGGCGGTTCTCAAGGCTGTATCGCAATAATAATGTAAATCAAAACTCATAGATGTCTTCACGCCGTTTTGCGACCTTATGTCGAACGAGTGCTTGTAGGTCTTCCGGCATTTTTGCGAAGGTGTCAGGAAAAACAGGTTGGTGTCCACCCTCACGCATCAAGTTCCACCAAGCAGGGTAATAAGCGATATTTAGTGCCATACGATGCTGATCATCCGTGGTGTTCGCGCCTTGCCCGTGCCACGTCCCGCCATGCCACAACAGCACAGAACCCCGCTGTCCACAGACAGATACTGGATGACTCTCTGCAATATCAGATTGCGAAGGTCTACGCCGTGCGCGATGGCTAAATGGCACAACAATTGTTGCCCCGTTCTTAACCGTGAAATCCGTTATCATCCAGATCGAATTAATCATCCACGGCGTTTCGGGCAAACGCGCGGGTAGATCATGCGTCGAATCAGAATGGATACCACCCTGTGGTGCACGCGGCTTGACCCATTTCGTACACGCTTCACCCAACCGCGCACTATCACCAAGAAAATGACGGACGACCTGTAGCACCTGTGGATGTGCAATACATTCCCAACACATCTCATCAAGGTTGACCACACCGAAAAGGGTTTGATACAGTTCAGCATTTGGGTCTTGAAAAGTCTGTCGATTCGCTGGGTCTTGATGAAGTTGGAAGTATTTCTCCGCCATTGCGTCTGCCTGTGCTGCGGGGATCGCATCTTCAATTAAGCAGTAGCCGAATGTTTCGAGATGTTCTATTGCATCCTGTTGTGACATTTACTGAACTCCATTTTACTATTTATTCAGGAACACCAACATAAATCTATTCGCTTCTATTTGTTCTATATTTTCCAAAACAAAGTGCTTCTCAATAATGTACTTGGCAAAGGCAACTGTCCAAAAGTACCATGGCGACGCGTACGTACCTTCGTCTGGAATTGTACGACTCCCTCCTATCAAACCGGTCTGGACATCGTATCGCTCTGAAAGGGTTTTCTCCCCCGCTCTCTTGACCAATTCATCGTGCATAATTACCACGAAAATACCGTTGTCCGATAGGATCTCTTTAAGTTGAACGGTTAAGCTCTCCAGCATCTGATATGATAAGTAGCCATTATTTTGAGGGAGGAACGCGAGATCGAAAGAATTCGCTTTGTAAGGTAGCGCAGCCATATCCCCGATATTAAACTGGCATTGACTCTTTCTTTTTTCGGCAACCTTTTTTGCATGGTGAATCGGAATTTCTGCGAAGTCAATACCCGTGGCTATCGCGCCCATGTCCTCCATAGCAAAGGTAAACCGTCCTGCGTTGCAACCTAAGTCTAATGCCCGCATACTCGGTTTTATGAGTTTCGGCAAATGGTCTTTGTATCTGTCAACGGCAAATTGTGATCTCGGATCATCAGGATCGGTTGTCGGGTGAACTCCCGCCGCGTTGTAATGTTTTTGCGTCGCATCAAATATGTTCATCTGTTTCCTTCAAAAAATCGCTTGCTTTGTACGGTTCCATCGTGTAAACTAATCGAATAAGATGCATCAAACATTTTGCCATAATTCATCATATCAGACAAGAGAAAGTTTCTGAGGTGTCTGTTTATACATTAAGGAATAGGGGGTTGTGAATCATGTTGAAACAAGCGATTCATTCCATATTGCTCTTTTTATTTCTGGGCGGAGTATCCTTCTTTGCGCTCGCACACAACGATACTTCTACCTTGTTAGAGGATGTCAACAAAGACGGGACTGTAAATATCCAAGACTTGGTACTCGTCGCTGCTGCCCTCGGGCAACCCGGAGATCGAAACGCTCTACAGAGTCCTGATGTCAATCGCGACGGAATAGTCAACGTGCTCGATCTGGTTCGGGTGAGCAACAGTTTCGGTAAAACTGAAGTGAATGATAACTCAACGTATCACGACATTCAGGACTACATCTTCGATAAGAGTTGTGCGAATAGTGCTTGCCATGCTGCACCCGCAAACGCAGGGAATTTGAATCTTACCTATGGACTCTCGTATCAAGATTTGGTCGGTCGCGTCCCACTGAACCCTGCTGCCGTTGCGGCGGGTATGAAGTTAATAGATCCAGGCAGCCCAGAAAATAGCTTTCTTTTAACGAAGTTGATGGATCCCACACCTGAACAAGGTGCGCGAATGCCTTTCAACGCTGGAACACTTCATTCTGGCAAGATAGATGCAATTCGGACGTGGATTACCGCAGGAGCCCCACAAGAAGGGATACTCGACGGGATTGGCGATCTTTCCGTCCTACGCGATCCACTTGCGGTATTTGAACCGCCAGTCCCACCACCGCCGGGAGAAGGTTACCAAATCCACATGCCACCTTTCAAGATTGAACCCGGAACGGAGCGCGAGGTTTACTATGCAACACAAATCGTTGACGAAAACGGGCAACCCGTTCAGGAAGATATTTTCGTGAACGGTGTAGAAATATACTATCCCGTCGGGAGTCACCACTTCGCTATATTTTATCTGACGGATGCCGCTATTGAAAGCGGTTTATTAGACATTGGAGCGATACCAGGAATCGGTGTTGACCCAAACGATACCTTCAGGATATTCGACCTCGCACATATCGGAACGCTCGGCATCATCGGTGTTGATCGTTTTCTCATCGCGGGGTCGCAAACGGCTGACACGAGTTTTCGATTTCCAGAAGGTGTCGCGCTTCGACTACCAGGAAATGCTATCTACGACCTCAACTCACATTACATCAATTTACTTGGCACTGAAACGATGCACGGTGAGGTCTATGTGAATATCTATACGATTCCGCCCGAAGAGGTGAAGTATGAAGCGAAGGTGTTCCTTGCCCATAATTATAATATTAACGTTCCACCTGGAACAACTCGTGTGACAGCATTAGACTGGCACGTTAAAGACGAACTTGCTCAACAAGGATTTCCACCGAATGCGCGTTTGCATCTGATCTCCGTGAGTTCTCACATGCATCGGCATGGGGAACTCTTTGAAATTAATCGGCTATTCACAGGGGAATTGCTGCATCGAAGCATTTCTTACGACACCTCGCTGCCAAGTCTATTCGATCCGCCCTTAATACTGGATCACAACGATGGCCTCCGTTTTCAGTGCACGCACAGCAACTACGATACGAATGTACCGCTTCGATTCGGATTAACATCTGAGGATGAAATGTGCATCATGCAAGGTTATTATTACATTTCAACGGAAGATCCCGAGACGGCAAATCAGTCAGTGACCCCCGAATAAATTCGGGGGCTTGTGCGAAGCGTATACCAAACGTTCACTCCACAAGTTAAACTGTTGACTACAGTAAAATATCGTCGTATCTGTGGTGGTTCGCAAAAGTATTTAGGATACTCCCCTCGTCCTATGTAAATGCCGATACTACGATCTGGAAGGGGCAACAGACACCCTGTAAAACGGAGAATACAAACTTATGTTTGTGCCAGTAAAAGCCAAAGACGGTCAACACCTTATGCCTACGCATGCTGCGCGAGCCAGGAAACTCGTCAAACGCGGCGAGGCGACACCCTATTGGGATAATGGTATCTATTGTATCCGTCTCAACAAAGAGCCTTCTGATAGAGATACACAAGAAGTTGTAGTCGGTGTAGACCCTGGTAGTAAAAAAGAGGGATTTACTGTCAAATCAGAAAAGTATACCTATTTGAATGTGCAGGCAGACGCTCATGATAAGGTTGCTAAGAAAGTTGAGAAGCGTCGTGAATTACGTAGGGGGAGGCGATCCCGAAAATGCCCAAACCGAAAACAGAAAAAGCACAACCTATCTAACAGAGATCGTATCCCCGCAGGGACGCGTGCTAGGTGGGACTGGAAACTACGGATACTGCGTTGGCTGTCTAAACTCTATCCTGTAACACACGTTTGTGCGGAAGATATTAAGGCACAAAGTATAGAACGTGCAAAGCAGTGGAATCAATCATTTAGCCCGCTTGAAGTAGGTAAGCAGTGGTTCTATTCTGAAGTTAAAAAGCGTTGGAAACTCTTAACACTTCAGGGATACGAAACCAAAGAAATACGCGATAGGTTAGGGCTAAAGAAATCCGCCAACAAACTATCAGAGACGTTTGAAGCACATTGCGTAGATAGTTGGTGTCTGGCATATCATACAGTCGGAGGTTCTGATATACCTGATAACACAGATATATTTTGTATAGCACCTATACCGATCCGCAGACGTGAACTTCATAGGCAGAACCCGCGAAAAGGCGGGAATCGACCAAGATATGGTGGGACGACCTGGGATGGATTGGTAAAGAATACGTTAGTGAAACATGTTAGACATGGATTAACTCGTATTAGCGGGTTCGGCAAAAAAGGTATCTCCCTCTACTCATTGGAAGGTGTCCGTCTCTGTCAAAACGCGAAACTACAAGATTTTCGTATACTCACACGGCTTAACTTTAACTATAGGAGCGGGTTTTCCTCCCCCGAATAAATTCGGGGGTTTCCAACCCGAATGTAAGAGATGAGTAAATCAGTGCCATTTTCTATGAGTTCCACAATTGGGATCGCCCAGGAGGAACCACTAATGCTACCAACCGAAAACATGGGCGGTGTTGTCGTCACTCCAAGCCAATTGAGCGATATGCAAGCGGATGATTATATTCTCCATGCCCGCGATGGTGTTCTGAACAAGATAGCAGTAGAGAAAACCCGCATGCCTTTGGATCCACAAGCGCATTATCAGGGGTTAAATCTTGTGTTGGCTCCCGATAACACTATCTATGCAGTCCAGCAGACGATCATCTCCAAGTCCACGGATGGTGGTAAGACTTGGGAACACCTTAATAGAGAACCGTCCGCGTTCGGTTTCAACGGATGGTTGTTGCAAGCCAATCGGCACGGGCAGCTGATTAACGTAAGTCAACAGGGTGAAGAACAGCCGACTATTGTCTGGGTATCCAATGATGAAGGTGAGACGTGGGAGCAGACGAGCGAGATAGATGTCGCGCCGTTTCAGAAAACTGTTGCCGGTTCAAGCCTGACCCGACTCAGCGATGGGAAACTGCTCCTTCCAATCAAAAGAAGCGACGATCCGTTTTACGAAGGCACGAATCCGACGTATGTCTTCGTTTCCGACGATGATGGATACACCTTTTCAAACCGTTTCTTCTTGTCAGACTACGGGAATGAGGTCAATATTGCAGAACTTTTTCCCGGACAGCTGCTTGCCGTCATTCGTTACCAACCGGGACCATCAAATCAACCCCATACGAGCAAAACCGTCTTTCTTGCCGACTCAGTAGATAACGGCACCACATGGACAGATCTACGTCAATTAACGAGTGTACACGGACAATGCCACGGCGCTGCTGTCGGGCTTTCTAATAACCGTGCTGTCGTGGCTTATGACCACCGTTACCCACGAGAACTCGGCAGTGGTCGTGCAATGGTAAGCGACGACAACGGCAAAACTTGGTCAGATGAAGTCTACTATCTCTGTCATGGACACGTCGCAGGTTTTCCGCGGCATATTAGCCTAGACGGTGAAGATATATTGACTTTCATCGGTTCCTGCTACGGTGATGTCAGTAGATGGGAAAACGCTACAGGAAACTCACACTTCTGCATCATCCGGTGGCGACCAATTTAGGATTCAAACACTATGAAGATTACCGGATTTCAGACGATACCGATTCAAGGGCGCGCAATGGTCCTAAAAATGTTCACCGACGAAGGGATTATCGGCTACGGTGAACCCATGAACTACGAGCATTGGCGCGTCGTTGCGCAAGCCGTAGACGACATGGCGGAATACCTTGTCGGTAAAGACCCACTACAAATTGAAGACCACTGGCAGGCGATGTACAGGTCAAGTTATAGTCGGAGCATGCCTGTGTTAATCGGCGCATTAAGTGGTATTGAGATGGCGATGTGGGATGTATTCGGCAAAGTTGTCGGTCTACCCGTCTGGAAGTTGTTGGGCGGTTCGGTGCGAAATCGGATCCGGGTCTATACGGGTATAGGCGGCACAACACTTGAAGCGTGTGCAGAGAGTGCCAAAAAAGCAGTTGCAACAGGATTCCGTGCTGTAAAAATGGGGGCCTCACCACAACCTGTTCGGTTTGTGGATACGCCGAAAGCGATTGATACAATGGTGGCACGCGTAGCATCGGTGCGCGAAGCGGTCGGCGACGAAGTAGATATAGCGGTTGATTTGCACCGGCGATTAAGCCCGACAATGGCGATAATCCTCCTGAAAGAATTAGAACCGTTCCGACTCCTGTTCGCCGAAGAACCGTGCCATCCAGAAAACAACGAACCCTTGCTGACTTTATCCCAATCAACGACGGTGCCGATCGCTACGGGTGAACGGCATTTGACACGATGGGGATTCCGAGAAATAATTGAGCGTGAGATGTGCGCGATTTTACAACCGGACATCCGACACTGCGGTGGGATATTGGAACTGAAAAAGATTTCAGCGATGGCGGAAATCCACAATATGGCAATCGCACCACACAACGCTGCGGGTCCCATCGGGGTCGCAGCATCGGTACAGGTCATGGCAACCGTGCCGAACTTGCTAATCTGCGAGGGTGGACACCGGCGAGGCGAAGGGCTATTCTTGACGCCGCTGGTATTCAAAGACGGGTTTATTGAATTACCGACGGCTCCGGGACTCGGTGTGGATATGGACGACGCGGCTATCGAAGCAGTTCGGGACGAGACATTTCGGTTGCGTGGGATGTTCTGGCACTCAGACGACGGGGCTTTTGCTGATTTTTGATCGAATTCTTATGGCATGTTATTGCGGTCAGTCGGACGTGTAGAGAGGTTCGTTTTCGGCGGAATATCCCATGAGATGTACCCGCAACGCGGACAGCGTAATTCGAGTTCGACGAGATTTTTAATTTTGCCGGTTTTTTCGGGTTTCCGTCGAGTTTGACATTGTGGACACCGAACAGCTCGGAATTCATCGACATCGCTTCTGCCAAAATACGCCCCTATTTTAAACAGAATAAGTAGCAACCCAACGATAAAAACACAGACAAAACTAAAGATGAGAAAAGGCAGGAATGTTGGCATGTTGCTTTCCTCAAAATAGATGGGCGGTAATCTACGTCAATTTTCCAGCAGTAGTAGCGGTTTAACTGATACTTCACAATAGGTGCCCTCTGGAACCACGTCGGCAAAAAAAGGGGCAAAAAATGCATCAGCAGTACTCAAAAACATTGGTAGATTGAGCCCCATGTAATTCCCGTCTGTATCCTCACATTCAGTAACGACCTGCCGTAACTTATCGCGCCCCGCCGTAGAAAGCGTACGCAACGGACGTAACATCCGCATGTGATACTTAATCAAAGATGCTGACACCTGAATCAGGCCTTGAAGAAAGAGGCGATATGTATCCTCTGCTTGATGCCATAACCCTTCCCATGCCTCGTGTGCCTCCCACCAATAGGCAAAATTGTAGAGATCCACACCGTAGAGGTAATCCTCGTTTTGCCGCCAAAGTTCCGGCGGCAGTGGTTCAGCATCGTGTGCTTCTTCCATCCCGTAACTATGTCCGAGTGGGTCGCGAATCGGATGGGGCGTAACACCCGGTATATGGCGGTACGGTGGAAACGACTTTTGTGGGCAGTACCGCTCCCAATTGGTATCAAAAGGTTCAGGCTGTTTTTTCATTTTTCCTTGCGGTTAAACAACGTGCGTTTGCATTATCAAGTCCGGTTCTTAAAACCGCCCTCCACTTCGTTACGGGCTAACCCTTTCATTTTTCCTTGCGGTTAAACAGCGTGCGTCTGAATTATCAAGTCCGTTCCTTAAACCCGCCCTCCACTTAGTTACGGGCTAACGTTTTTGATGTTTAACATTACGTTCTACCGACTCCGATGTAGTGGAAACCGGCAGCGCGTGCTTCTTCTGGTGAATAAACATTGCGACCATCAATGAGAATAGGGGTTTTCATCTGCTTGGCGAGTCTACGAAGTTCGAGTTTGTGATAGGGTTCCCATTCGGTGACAAGCACCAATGCGTCCGTGTCGTACGAAAGTTCGTATATATCTTCAGTGAAGGACAATCTGTTGTTATCCGGTAAAGCACGACGGGCATTTGCCGTGGCAATAGGGTCATGTGCCCGAACAGTTGCCCCCTCGGCGAGCAGTTCTCGGATGATGTCGAGCGAAGGTGCTTCTCGAATATCATCGGTGTTTGGTTTAAAGGCAAGTCCAAGGATACCGATAATTTTGCCTTCAAGCGTGTGCAGCACTGCTCGCAACTTTTCAACGATACGTTCACGTTGACGGAAATTAACGGTACGTGCAGCTTCCGTGATTGGCATCTTGTATCCTGATTGCGCTGCAACGCCTAACAGTGCAGCAGTGTCTTTCGGATAGCAGCTGCCACCCCAGCCGAGGCCCGCACGGAGAAATTGGTGTCCAATACGCGCGTCAAGCCCGATCCCGCGTGCGACTTCTATTACATCCGCATCGACTTCCTCACAAAGTCCAGCAATTTCATTAATAAAACTGATCTTAAGCGCGAGAAAGGTGTTCGCGGCGTATTTAATCATCTCGGCACTGTTCGGATCCGTTGTCATCAATGGTGGAAGATGGTAAGCGGACGGACGTGGAAACTCGCTTGGCGGGTCAAATGTCTGTTCAAGGATGGGTTGATAGAGACGACGTAATGTATCAATGGCTTCATCACTGTTCGCACCGACGACAATCCGGTCCGGGTAGAATGCACCTTGTAGTGCCAATCCCTCCTGCAAGAACTCAGGATTTGAAGCAACAGAGACATTCCCGCGAATCCCACGCGCAGCAAAGACATCTTCCACAACTTCAACAACACGCTGATTCGTGCCTATTGGAACCGTGGATTTAACAACGAGCGTATAATGTCTATCGGGCAGGCAGACCTGTGCAACTTCCCTCGCGGCTTGTTCAACATGTCGCGTATCCGCTTCACCACTCTTCTTCGGTGGAGTTCCGACAGCAATCAGAATTAATTCTGCTTCCGGGACGACTTCAGCCACGCTGGGTGTGAAACGGATCGTGTGCCAAACTTCATCAAGGAGGTTCTGGATGCCGGGTTCATGGATCGGGCTTTTCCCTTCGTGCAGAAGCGTTAGCTTACTTTCATCCTTATCCACTCCAGCGACATCGTGGTTGAGATAAGAAAGTACCACCGCTGTGGTCAAGCCGACGTATCCTGTCCCTATAATTGCGATTTTCATATTGTTCCTATCCGACAAAACACATCTCCGCTATTTCTATCAAAGGATGTATGATGTATAGAGTTCAAGCACTTGACGATCAACTTAGTATTTTATAATGTGTGGAGGTATCATGAGTGAAGTATTTTCCGTCGGTTCAATTACTCCCTGCTCATTTTGTATAAGTGGAGTTGTACAAACTAAAGGCTCTTCGGGAATGTCTATGTGAGATTGGGATGGAAACCGCCCCTCTATTACCTTCAGAGCATCTTCAAAAAGCGCAATTCTGCTGTCCAATACTCGCAATATGGCAACCTGTGCAATTGGCATCGTCTCTGAATCAGGACCAATCCGAACATGGAAACGTTCTGGAATTTCAAATGGCTCAGCTATGAGATAATCAAGAAAGGAGCGTTGACGCAAGAATTCAAGCTTCTCTGCCACCGAGCCAGTACCGACATAAGCTTTGACCCGCAAAGAATATATAAATCCATTTTCGTCCATTACATACCACAGATTTACAATAACTTCTCTGTTATCCAATGTTTCATCCCTCCAGTACCAATCTGAAGTCAACTTATACCACAACATAAAAAGATAGATCGCAGGGAACCATTAGGATATCAAAGATGCTTTAGATCATCCAAATCCTTCTGCCTTCCGCTGGCTTGTTTGTTGCGTTTCAAGTGTTCAAGATTGATAATCTGAACCTCAACATCATCTATGACACCAACAACCCGCTCCGAATAACATTCTTCAAAACGGACACCGGAGATTGTTGTCAAAAGTTCGATTCTCATTGGAGGGGTCCCCATTCGGATAATTTGGTTTTCCGTCAAAAAGAGGTCGGCAGCTAATTGCGGCGTATTAAAACCAAATTCCTTCAAAACAGCAACCATTTTCTCGGCGTTCTCTCTCTGGATTGCAATCCAGATATCCATGTCAGCGGTTGCACGTGGATGCCCATGGTAACTAACGGCGTACCCCCCGATGAGAAGATACTCAACTCGGTATGAATTCAGCAACTTCAAGAACTCTTTGAAGTCGTTCGGTAGTCGGATCATAGCCATAATTAATCTGTCGCATCAATTCGAGGGCTGCCATGCGTTCTTGCGGCGTTTTAGAATGCCAATATGCTTTGTCAGCTGCATCGGCTTCTTCAAAAGAGGAGAGCACAGAGAACTCTTCCTTATCCACTTTAAAGGTGTCAATTGTACGCATTGTTTTGGTACTCCGTCCACTTATTGCACCGCTGGCGGCTCAACCCTTTCCAACAATCTACTGATAATATCCAAACTGGTGATACCGTCGGCTTCCGCATTGAAATTGGTCAAAATCCGGTGTCGTAGTACCGGTATAGCGACTGCCTTGATATCCTCATAAGCGACATGATAACGGCCGTGGAGAATCGCACGCGCTTTCGCACCGAGCACAAGATATTGCGATGCCCGTGGTCCCGCGCCCCATTGTACCCAATCTTGGATAAAATCAAGCGCATCAGCTGTAGGACGTGTCTGGCGGTTCAATTCCACGGCGTAATCTACAATCGCCTCTGCAATCGGGACTTTCCGGACGGTCTGTTGTATTTGCAGTACTTCTTCACCGGTAATAACGGCTTTTATCTCCGGCTCATAAGCCGCGGTTGTCGTCATCACGATCTCCTTTTCGGCATCTTTATCGGGATAATCAATTGTGATATGGAACATAAACCGGTCGAGTTGTGCTTCAGGTAACGGATATGTACCTTCCTGTTCAATAGGATTCTGTGTTGCTAACACAAAAAAAGGACGTTCCAAAGCGTATGTTCTACCGCCTGCGGTGACCTTATATTCCTGCATGGCTTGTAAAAGTGCGGCTTGTGTTTTAGGGGGCGTTCGATTGATCTCATCAGCAAGGACAATATTCGCGAAGACTGGTCCCTTGATAAATCGGAAAGCGCGTTTTCCAGCCTCACCTTCCTCAATAATATCAGTACCGATGATGTCAGACGGCATCAGGTCTGG
>JAJEGI010000035.1 GCA_022819945.1 Candidatus Poribacteria bacterium | reverse complement strand
TGGTGCATCACCGGTAGTCCGAGATATAAACTCTCGTAGCGAAATACGGGGAAATTATAAACGTCGGTGCGCCATTCTTCAGGTCGGTTGTATATCGGGGTGAGGTAATTCGGATCCTCAATGAATTTGCGTATCCGTTCTTCCCCGTTCTCCTGATCCATCTGGTCGGCGTGAAAAATCAGTTCTATCCCACTCCAGTTTTCAAAGTCTTCACTGGTACTCAGACAGAAGCTGCGTCCATAAGGCGATCTGCCATCGGGGCCAGCGTGTTTGACGGTGGCGATGAATAACCCTGTCTCTTGGTCATAACCGAAGTGTGCCTCGTCCGAACTTGGAACTACTGAGGTATCAAGGTATGTCCAGTGAAGGCAATCTGGGGAGACTGCTGGTGTCAGCCCGCCGCCCCCTTTTCCCCATCCCATGCCTTTGTAGCGACGTTGTTCATCAGGGTCGTGGGGGTCGTAGATCGGTCCGAGTGGAACGCCTGTCGGTAGGATATTGTTGTCTGTGCCGATTGCGGTGCCGCGCCATGTGAGGGCATCATAATCTTGTAGTCCCAAAGACGGTTTTTCCCAGTTCACCCCGTCTTCCGAAGTCGCATAACAGATAAAACTCCGTCCACCCATCGGTGCCCCGGTCACATCGAGCTTGACCTCTGGATCATCTGATTCTGAACTGGCGTAGTAGAGTGTCTTGAAAACTGCTTCATCGGGAACCCATGCGGGGGTTGTCCACATCATAATACCGCAGTTCTCCCAACGGTGTTCTGGTCGAAGCACAACGTTCTTGTCGAACTTTTGCAGTGGATGCAGTTTTCGAGCGAGATTGTCGATTTCCTCAACAATATGGTCATCAATGAATAACGCTTTCATTGCGGCTCCTTGTATCAGGTGGCACTGATCAAATCCATACGTATGAGTGGAAGTAAGAAGATCGCGAGCGAAGCTCGCTCCTACAGCAAAGAGTTTTCAATGTTAATAGCGATTCCATTATGTCCCCAAAATTGAAAAGCAGAGATTCATGAAGCGAACAGAGCCTTTATACAAGGACCCAAAACATGTAGACGAATACAAGGACTATCCACACACATGCGACCGCTTTCATCACGACACTTTTCCGCCCTTTCGTCGTGAAAAAAAAGGCGATATGGTTGAACAGCAGCATCAATGTGATCATAGGGAGACCGTATTGGTCATAACCAAAATTGCGAAACTCGAAGAAGTGAAATAGGTTAAAGGCAAACAAGCAAAGAATGACTGCAAGCATACCGTATTTCCAGAGATAGCTTGACGTAAATCCGGTTACTGCTGATGTCTCTTTTGAATCTTCAGCGGTGTTCGGGGACTTTTCCTGAAGTTCTTGTTTTTCAGTGTCGGTTAATTGTTTCATGAAAATTACCTTTATTAGAACGCTAACCCCTGAAGCCATGTTTAGATGTCAATCATGATGATGCTAATTTTGTTTGTGTTCCAAGCAGGAGAAAACCTCATGTAAATTTGAGATGGTGTAATCTGGTTGTTCGTCCGCTGTTTTCGGTGTTAGCACATCTGATTTTCGGTTGATGAGAACGCTTGTTATACCCGCACGATTGGCACCAACGATGTCATTCTGGACAGAATCCCCGACGAATATAGCCTCTTCCGGTAAAACGTCAGCGCGTTCACAAGCCACCTTGAAGATTTCGAGGTTCGGTTTCCTGACCCCGATTTCACCTGAAATCGTCAACGACTGGATACGTTCGCTGAGTCCAAGGTGTCGGACTTTAGACAGTTGGCTATCGGTATGGTCATCGTGTGCACCGTTTGTAATGATACCGATATGGTATGCATGAAGTTCCTCAAGGACCGTAACATCTTCGTAAAGTTGTAAACCCGTGAGATAACGCGAGCAGAAAAAGTCACTGAGTGCTTCCATCGCGCTATCTATAGGTAAACTCAGTTCTTTGAATAAACACCCGAAACGTCTGTCTCTCACTTCTGCCATCGAGCATTTCCCGGCATCGAGTTGCTGAAAGAGCTTCTGGTGAACTGCTGTCCATGCCTCTGTAATCGCCGCTTCCGACACATCGGGTTCACGCTCGCATAAACGCTGAAATGTTTCTTTTACGGCGATATTCCATGCCGTATCGGAGTCGCAGAGTGTTTCATCGAGGTCAAAGAATACTGCCTTAATCATGTGTCCTCCAAGCACTCCGATCCCTAAGCTACCCAAGAGATATACATATAGACGAATACAAGAACTATCCAAACCCATGCGACCGTTTTCATTAACCAACTTTTCCAACCTTTTGTGGTAAAATAATAGGCAATATGATTGAATAGTAGCATCAAAGCAACCATGAGGTTGAGATTGAAGGCCTTTTCAGAACTGGAATCTCGCCCCTTAAAAAATAGAACCACGTTGAAAGCAAGCAGGCAAAGAATAACCACGAGGAAACCGTATTTCCAGAGATACTTCGGCACAAGTCTCCTTATACCCTGTGTTTCTGCCGATGCCGCTTCAAAAGATTCCGGTAGGTCCGGATTCGATTCTCGAAGTGCTTGCTGGCGTTCCTTTTCTTTTTCAATTTTCGTCTCAAGTTCCTGTTTTTCAGTGTCAGTTAATTGTTTCATGAGCAGTCCTACTTTGAAACCTTTATCGCGCCCCAAGTGAGAGTCAATTTCTCGTTCGGTTCAACAGCAAGTCCTACAGCATCAAGGTTCTGTTCGACCTCTTCTTGCGTTAGACCGCGGTTGTAGAGGCGCAGTTCGTCGAGGAGACCGTTGAAAGGCAGCCCATCCGATTTTCTGGCACCCATCCAAAAATTCTCGCCATTGTGTTTGAGAGCGCCCTCAAAGTCTTTCTCACTATCAAATTCGCCGTTGATATAAATTATGGCTTTGGAACCGTCGTAAACACCAGCGACGTGATGCCATTTATTGACTTCCGGCTGTTCTATGCTGTGAAACGGCCACGTCTCTAATGCGCCGTTCCAGAGATTAAAATCAACGCGAGTTTGGTCGGACCACGCAATCACATAAGAATTATTGCCTGACCTTGATATACCCGCGATAATCGCCCAGCCGGGTTTTTCAGGCTTTATCCACATCTCCAATGTAAGCTGATCGCCAATGTCGGTTAGACTTTTATCTGATTCACAATCAACATGTCCGCCACTGAACTTGAGTGCCTCACCGACTTTACCCTTAACGACCTCAACATTTCCATCCATGGTTCCATCGTTAGCACCAAAAACGTCTTTAACCGTTTTATCTTCGACTGTCGCTTTGTTAAAGGACCAGTAACTCACCAGTCCATCGGTAATCGCTTGTCGCGCGTGTGCTACGTTTGTAGCCATTAGAACAGTTGCTATAACGGCTAAAACGAACATTTGTCTCAGAGTTCTGTTAATCATTTGGTCCCCCTGTTTCGGAATATTGGGTGCCTTTCGGCACAATTAAGTTTCCTAATTTGCCCAAGTTGCTACCTATTCCAAAGAACCCGAGTTTTCGGTCTCTGCTTCAAGATGGCAACTTCGGTTTTAACTGACCAAAGAAATCTCTATAGACATATAGGTACTACAGACCTAAAAACCTGTGTGAATCTACGAATGGTACGCAGCCCCATTGCAGGGTTTTGCTTGGGTGTTTCTGCAGGGTTTCAAACCCCGCCTGCAATGCTTGCCTTTTACCCATCGTACTCTACAACAACATCATCGCCATCAACGCTGACCGGGTAAGTCGCGACGCGTAATGTTTCATCGACGAGGCACTGTCCGGTGGCAATATCAAACGTCCATTGGTGCCACGGACAGCGCAACACTTCACCCAAACCGTCAACAGAGAGCGTCGTCCTTTGAAGTGAAGGCGGCGCATCAGCGGCAAACCTACCCGTGAGTTCGCCTGTGCAGAGCGGACCGCGCTTGTGTGGACAGATGTTGCGGACGGCGTAAAAGGTGCCGTCAACGTTGAAGACTCCGATGCCTGCTTTGCCACGGAACGGCACAACGATTTTGCGTTCCCCCGGCGGAATCTCCGACACTTTTCCGACAACAACGCGTGCCATTTTTTAATTTATCCCTCCAAGGCTGCCTTCTGTACGGGCTGGGTAACCCAGCCCCTACGGTTTCGGGGATCCGTGGGTAACCCAGCCCCTACGGTTTTGGGGATCCGTTGGTTTCTTCTAAATCCAATCGCAGGATATCCAGCGCGTTCTGGGCAAAGATACGGTGGTGCAAATCTTCTGGAAGTTTCGGAAAAACCGTCACTGGATCGTTCCAGTCGAAATGCGGGAAATCTGAGCAGAATATGAGTGTCTCATCGGCGTGGAGCATCTCTAACATCTGGTACATCTGTTCCGGTTTTTCGGGTTCGTGCATCGGCTGCGACCCGATCCGGATGTGTTCACGGAAATACTCACTCGGCAGGCGTTTGAGCCACGGTGTCTGGTCTCGCAATGCTTTCCAATCGGTATCCAGGTGCCACATTACTGGCACCGCCCACATCTGTTGCGCCTCAATAAGTGCGAACTTGAGGTTGGGAAACTTTTCAAAGACCCCTTCGCAGATCAGAGATGTCGCGTGTGCACTGGCGAAATAAGGACGGCTCATCCGGGACTCCATGTAGTAGGTCGGGTGTCCAACCGGCGTCGGCGTGTTTCGGGTTGCACCGCCACCACCCCCGATATGCGATATGACAGGTAAGCCGTGTTCTTCACACGCTGCCCAGATAGGGTGATAAAAACGGTTGCCAAACGGACGGCTGGTTCCCATCGGTACCATGACAGCGACGGTGTCCTTCCGATCTGCAAGTCTGTTGATTTCTTCAACCGCTTGCGGTGGGTCGGATGGAGAGACGAGAATCGCGTTGACGACGCGCGCATCGCGTTCCAGCCAATGCTCAATTGTCCAATCGTTAAAGGCACGACAGAGCGCAGCCGCCCAATCAGGATCCGGTAGTCCAGAATACCCGTAGAACGGAGGCGGTCCCGTCAGCAAGGCGACATCTATATTCCAGACATTTAGATGTTCCTCTTGGAGGAACGCTAATGTGAAGTTGAAATCCCTCGGATCGCCGCCGGCGTTCTTAGGTGTCGTTTCGATGGCATCTTCGACTCGACCCTTGAGGTCTACGCGGTTGCTCCGAATCGGGATGTTAGGGTACCCACCAAGATGTAACCCTTGGTCAAGGAGATGCTCTTGATAGAATTTTGACAAGTAAGGTAGCAGCTGCGTCGGGTGCCGAAAATTGTGATGAACATCACAATCGACGATAGCGATCCCTTCTTTCGGCTTCGCAGTCCAACCCGGTGCGGTAACCGGTGTTGATCCAATTTGACGCATGCAAACACCTCCTTTTTCGTAGTTACCAGTTTCCAGTTACGAGTTACCAGTTAAGAGTGCCTCGCAGTGAGAGTCTGGTTCATCAGGTTTCCTTTCTTTAATTGGCAACTGGATTGGCAACTGGCTGACTGGCAACTGACAACTATTAACTAATGCCGATACGTCTCGCCTATCAAATTATTAGCCGCACGGACAGGACGGAAAAGCGTCTGCCGTTTCGGTGGCATCTCCGCAAGCAATTGCGGATGCGGATCCCAGTCGTGCCATTTGCTATTGACGGTGTTGTAACAACTGAAAATAGCGAGACGGTCATTCTCTTCGTTCGTCCAAGTGTGCGTGCTATGTGTCAACGCCTCCGTGAAAAAGAGGAGTGACCCAGCAGGACACTCATACGTATCCCAGATAGGCGAATCTTGGGTTCGGATTGTGTCGGGTGCAGTGTAGACGGCTTTATGGCTCGCCGTAATAAAGAGGGTACCCCCTTGTCGATATTTGACAGGATTCAATTCCCAAACGATACGCGTTAACCCGCTATACCCTCTGCCGGGGATACACCGATAGAGGTGCGAATCGCCGGGAAAACGGAGCATCCCGTTGCCGTTATGCGGCCCAAAGTTGCCGTCACCGACAGTACGATAGAACAAACTACACGATTCCATCCGGAAACCGTAACACTCTTGACTGGATAACGCGGGATGTGCAAGAAATTCGTTGAGAAAGCCGATGACATTCGGATGATCCGCAAGGCGTTGCATGGGACCCCCGAGCGGAGAACGTTCATGCTCAGGGATTGCGTCCGGTTCGTGGCGGAGTTTATAACCGAATTCCTGCATCTCTGCAAGTTCATCACCCGACAGCACACCCGGAACTAAGAGCCAGCCGCGCATATCAAAAAGATACTTCTGTTCTTGGGTCGGCACGACGACAGGTGTACCGTCAGAAGTTGTTTCTGTGAGTTGCGCGTTATCAATGTCAAGTGCTGCGCCGAGATTTTTATCAACAATGAAAGGTTTTGTGTGATCTGTGACTTGTGCCATAATAGATGTCCTTTGTATTGCCTATTCTTCCTATGCGGCTTTCGCGCGTTTGAGTGCATCTTCAGAAACACTGAGGGTCTTCGCAACATCTTCATCGGTATGCGACATGGACATGAACCAGATATGTCCCTCTGGCAGATATAAACCGCCATCTAAGGTCGCTTCATAGAAGGTTTTGTGGAACCGTTGTTGTTTTTCGTCATCGCTATCGCTACTTAAACCGAAGAAGGGCATGGGGCCGATACCACCGACGCGGGCAGTGTCGATACCGAGGCGTGCTGTCATCTCTCTGTAGCCATCCAACAATTTCTGTCCCTGTTTCCACATAAAGGCGACACCATCTTTCGATTCGAGCTCTTCAATTGTGGCGATTGCGGCGGCGACGAGTGAGACTTCGCCATGGAAGGTCGCGGCGACCCAAACATCGCTCACTTCATCCATAATTTCTTTTTTCCCAACGACGACAGCCGTTGCAAACCCGTTCGCAAGTGCTTTGCCGAAGACAGACATATCAGGCGTAATCCCAAAGTATTCTTGGGCACCGCCCAAAGCATAGCGGAACCCGGTTTTGACTTCATCGAAAATCATCAACGCACCGTTGTCATTGACGAGTTCTTTCGCTGCTTCAAGGTAGCCGTCTTTGGGAAGGTCATGCCCAGAAGGTTCCATAATCAAGCAGGCGATCTCACCGGGATGCGCTTTAAAGATGTCCGCAAGGCCTTCAAGATCGTTAAAATCAACGCTGAGGGTCGCAGCAGCGGCACCCGACAGGTGTCCACGTGCGTGGCTACACCAATCGTGCCATCCGTGATAACCTGACCGAATCACTTTTTCTCTCTCGGTGTATGCGCGAGCAAACTTAATTGCGCCGGTCGTTGCATCCGACCCGCCAACGAAATAAGCGACTCTATCCGCTGATGGGATAATCTGAACTAATTTCTCAGCGAGTTCTACCTCAAGCGTATGCCCGAAATTGTAGACATTGCCACGCTCGACGAGGTATTTCGTGACCGTATCAATCACAGTCGGGTAGGCGTGCCCAAGGATCATGGGGCCGTATCCCATCAGATAGTCGATATAGTCGTTGCCATCGGCATCCCAGAAATGCGCGCCTTTCGCGCCTGCAACCATAACAGGTCTCGGTGGCTGACTCTGTTTATGGGGTTGCCCACCGCCGACCAAAGCCGCCCTGGCGCGTTTCTGCCACGCGAGTGATTTTTCAAAACTTCGTCCCATGCTGAAACCTCCAATATTCGTATCCGATACGTTGAAATCCGCCTTAATTTTAATAATTTTAGCATAATTTGGGATTTGATAGGAGAATTTTTTCAGAGACATACAGCATTTACCGTAATGTACTACAACAAAATCTCGGAAGAAATGGAAGAAATAGTAGTAGAAATTCGTGAGATCGAGGGGTGTCCCTAAAAAGCTGTGACGGATGCCCGTGTAATACGAAAGCAGCACGCGGGCATAAAGAACCTTTACAGCCATTAAAATGGCTATATGGGCCTTGTGAAGTAAAATCTTAACACAAAACTAAAGACGGGGGAGGGGTAATTGGGTTAGGACTATTGAACGTCTCTGCCGATGGGTTTCAGCTACCACCATTTTGGTGCTGCTCAGCAGGAGACGGCTCGTCAAAGGGTTCACCCGCAGCTTCAGCTGCTTCTTTTCGCTGGAACCATTCAACCCATGCTTGATTGGCCATCTGGAAACCTTCTACTTTGCCCTCGGCTATACCTTCTGCTTTGCCCTCGGC